>JAMCWQ010000077.1:0-47088 GCA_023480825.1 Chloroflexota bacterium
CGCCGGAGCTTGGAGAGGGGGTAGTGCCCGGAATCTGAGCAGATCAGCGGGAGTAGTGAAGTTGTAGATGGTGCCGCCGTGAAAGAACCCGACTTTGGACTCCAGCCACTGCATTTTAGACCGGAGACCCAGTTCGTCGATCAGATTGAGGACCGCCTGATCGCTGGTGAACAGATGGTGATAGAAGACCTCCAGGTCTGTACCGGCAATGGGGAAGGTAGATGCCTGTCCTCCAAGCCGGTCGCGTGTTTCGAAGACCGTCACCTCATGGCCTCCACCAGCCAGCCGGTAGGCGGCAGTCAGTCCCGCCATTCCTCCACCAATCACTGCTGTCTTCACGGTTTGAAACTACCCCCATTCTTGATCCGCAAAATGAATAGATCCCCAAAAAGCTAAAGAGGGGACGGCAGCAAGTCCTGTGCCGTCCCCCCGGTATCATACTGGTTGGGCTAGCCCTAATGCCTGGCTCCGCTGGCTATATGAACAGCGGGGCGAACACCAGCGTTAGCGTCGATAGCAGCTTGATCAGAACATGTAGCGATGGGCCTGCGGTGTCCTTGAAGGGGTCACCCACCGTGTCTCCTACGACCGCAGCCGCATGGATCGGTGTTCCCTTCTTGACCGGAACTCCATTTAGGTCTTTCAGGTTCCCCGCCTCGATAAACTTCTTGGCGTTGTCCCAGGCGCCACCACCATTGTTCATAACAGTGGCCAGGATGATTCCGGCCATGGTGCCCACCATCAGCAGGCCGGCCTCTGCTTCTGCACGGAGCAGGATGCCCACAACAATTGGGGCGCCAACTGCCAACAGGCCGGGCGCAATCATTTCCCGTAGGGCGCCGCGGGTGCTGATGTCCACGCACCGGGCAAAGTCGGGCTGGGATGTTCCTTCCATGATTCCCGGGTCCGCACGGAATTGGCGCCGCACCTCTTCGATCATACGGCTGGCCGCCCGGCCGACGGCGCGGATTGCCAGCGAGCTAAACAAGAATACCAGCATGGCCCCGACTAGCGCTCCGACGAACACACTGACGTTGGCAAGGTTGACCGTATTGAACGGCCGTCCGGTCAACTGGGCCACTTTGTCGAGGTAGGCCGAGAAGAGCAGGAACGCAGCCAAGGCGGCGGAGCCGATTGCGTAACCTTTGGTAAGTGCCTTGGTCGTGTTACCAACAGCATCTAGCCCATCTGTGATGTCGCGGATCTCTTCCGGCGAGCCTGACATCTCGGTAATTCCTCCGGCATTATCGGTTATGGGCCCGAAGGTGTCCATGGCGAGGATGTAGGCGGCGGTCATCAGCATGCCCATTGTGGCGATAGCTGTTCCGTAGATTCCGCCACCGGAGAGGCCGCTCTGTGATCCTACCCAGTAGGATGCCAGCAGCGCGACTGAGATCGAGATCACCGGCAGGGCGGTACACTCGAAGCCGATAGCCAGACCGGAGATGATGGTCGTGGCCGGCCCGGTTCGGGCAGCATCCGCTATCTCTCGCACCGGCCGCCAGCTGCCGGACGTGTAATACTGCGTGATGTAGACAAAAGCAATGCTCGTCGCAATGCCAACCACTCCAGCAATGAAGAACTGAATCATGCCGAGCATGAAATGGGTGGCCAGGAACATACCTATCACAGACAGAATGGCTGCAACGTAGTAACCCCGGTTCAGAGTCCCCATGGCGTTGGTTGTCCTAGGGCCCGGACGAACGGACAGCAAGCCCACAGCACAAGCCACGATTCCAAGGGCTCGAACAACCAGAGGGAAGAGAATCCATGCGGGGTTGTGAGTCTGGGCGAAGACTGCGACGCCCAGTATCATCGCACCGATGTTCTCGGCGGCTGTGGACTCGAACAAGTCCGCGCCACGGCCTGCGCAGTCACCAACGTTGTCGCCTACGAGGTCGGCAATGACTGCCGGGTTCCGGGGGTCATCCTCCGGTATGCCAGCCTCGACTTTGCCAACAAGATCGGCGCCGACGTCCGCGGCCTTGGTGTAGATACCACCACCCAGTTGGGCGAACAAGGCGACGAAGCTAGCGCCGAAGCCGAAGCCGACAATCAAGAACGGGGCCTTATCGGGGGCGGTAGCGCCACCAAAAGCATAGAAGATACTAGCAACGCCGAGCAGGCTCAGCGCGACGACGAGGAATCCGGAGACCGCTCCACCTCGTAGGGCCACTGTGAGGGCTTCGCCAAGGCTACGCCGTGCGGCGCTGGCCGTGCGGATGTTCGATCTAACTGCAATGTACATGCCAATGAAACCGGCGAGGGCCGATAGGCCGGCGCCTACCAGAAAGGAGACAGATGTTTGGATGCCCAGAATCCAGTCATAATTTTGAAAGATGGCTATCAGGGCTCCTATGATGATTGCACCGACTACCGCCAACATGCCGATGGTGCGGTATTGTCGGTTCAGGAACGCCATGGCGCCCTGATAGATCATTCCAGCGATCGTCTGCATGGCAGGTGTCCCTTGATCACGGCGCAGCACGTCCCAAGCAAGGTACATGGCAAAAGCAACAGCCCCGAGGCCAGCTATGTAGACAATTGCCACTTCAGTCCAGTTCACTAACAACCTCCTTGATCTTGAATCCCTGGGGTAATAGCCGGACAACTTTGTTCACTGAATAGTTCTGAGATTCTACTGTCCTTTGTTTGTGGCGTTTGATCCCTCCTACTTTCACCGTCTTTGAGTAGTCATTCCCTCCTCGAGACGGCGGTCTTCATGATCGAGATATCTCTTTCACTGCACAACACGGGGGTGTTGCTGCTGCCGTTTGAGCTATCCCAATTCATTAACTAAGTGACGCCGGGCGACCCACAGAACGCAATGGCGAATCATTAAGTTCGTTAGCTGCCTTGTACTACAGCTTGGCGGCGCCTAAACCTTCTGAAGAAGTTGCCTACTTCTCCGTTCTCCCAGACTACTAACAATAGACTGGCGTTGAAGATCGAGGAGTAAGTACCGCTGACGATGCCGATCAGCAGCGCCAGAACGAAACTGTGAATCGTTGTCCCTCCGAACAGGAACAAAGCAGATAGAGTAACAATCACAGTGAGAGATGTTGTCACCGACCTCGCCATGGTCTGGAGGAGGCTGTGGTTGACAACGTCTTCATAACTGCCCCCAACGTTCTTGGTGGCGTTCTCCCGAATCCGGTCGAACACCACGATCGTGTCGTGGACTGAGAAACCGATGACAGTTAGAAGAGCGGTGACGAATAGGGAGTCCACTTCGATACCGAAGACCCTGCCTAGGATGGAGAAGACACCGAGAACCAACAGTCCGTCATGAAGCATAGCTATGATGGCACAGACACCGTAGCGCACTGGGCGCTTGACCTTTCGGAAAGCGAAGGAGATGTAGGCCAGAATTCCGATCGCAGCCGCGGCCACCGCATAGATTGAGTTTGTGGTCGTCTGACTGCTGACCAGCGGGCCAACAGACTCGAACCTCAACTCAGTGAACTGGCCGAATTTGTCGGTAAGCGCTTTACTAACTTGGGTTTTAAGAGTGGACCCAGCCTGCAGATTGGGCAACCTGATCAGAATACCGTTCTGACCTGATGTCTGCACAGTAGCATCTTTCAGCCCATTGTCGGCCAGGACGGTCTTGACCTCTCCCGGCATGACTTGGTGTTGGAAGCTGAGTTCCCACAGGGTGCCACTGGTAAAATCGATGCTGAACCTCAGACCGAAGAGCGCCAAGGAAATAAGGCCCGGAACGATGACAATAAGCGAGATAAGAAAGAACCAATATCGCTTGCCGACGATGTCAAGCACTGTGAAGCCCCCATCGCGAATAAACTGAGCCGGCAGACTGAAGACTGGCCGGCCTCAAAAAGACAGAAAAAAGCAACGCGCGACAGTATACCAGAGATTGCAGGCCGCTACAAAGAGCCTGTTCGAGATCCCAGGGAGCGCCCCTGGTCTGTGATGGTGACATCAAAAAGAATCCAGAGCCCTCGTGGCCCTTCGTACATACCTCCAGGACAGGATGCTCACGCCAAACTGGAGGGTAGCGGCCAGCGCGCCGCCAAAGTAGAAGGCCAGGGAAATGCCCGCCAACGCGGCTGCGGCAAAGAAATAGCGGTCGAGCCGCTTGCTGTAAAGTCTCGGCGCTCCGAGCAACACTGCCAGTATTACGAAGCTCACGATGACGAGAAACGCAAATGCAATCAGATTGATGGTCGTTCCCGCCAGAACACCCTGCATTATTCTCACAACACGAACCGCCAAACCACGGGATTAGGGCAGCCAAGGGGCTGCTCCTGTTACTCAACTGTTTGCGGGCCTTGCCTCACCTGCTGCAGCATTATCGGTGCCAGCCGACCCTCTATCTAGCCCGAAGAGCCACCGTTGACGGGGAGATAGCTTCGCCACTGCCGGAAACAGCCATTTCTGGGTCGCCGCAAGGAAGTTGCGGGTGACGGTGATGGCGGTGAACATACTCACTACTACGCCGATCCCCAGAGTGAAGGCGAAGCCCGTTATCATGCTTATCCCCATTGCACTACCAAACCAACCGAGTATCAAACAGGTTATGATAGTGGAGATGTTGGAATCACGGATTGAAGGCCAGGCATGCCTGAATCCGGCGTCCACCGCCGCAGCAAGGGTGTGGCCGGCGCGCAACTCCTCTTTGAGCCGGGCGAAGATCAGGATGTTGGCGTCGACTGCCATCCCGATTGACAGAATGAAGCCCGCAATGCCGGCAAGTGTCAGCGTCACCGGAATGACCTTGAAGAGGGCGAACACCATGGCGGTATACATTAGAAGAGAGATATCGGCGAGCAGCCCGGGTAGCCGGTAGTAGACTATCATGAAAGCCAGCACCAAACCGAGGCCGATCGCTCCCGCCACCAAGCTCTTTTGCACGGAATCCTGACCCAAGGTCGGCCCGACCGTGCGGTCTTGTACCACCTGCAAAGAAACCGGGAGGGCACCGTATTTCAACTGCAGAACAATCTTCTGCGCTTCGTCAAGGCTTACACCCTGAATAACGCCGCTCCCCCCGGTGATGGGGCTTTCTATGACCGGGCAGGAGATAACATGCTTGTCTACCACAATTGCCAAATACTTGCCGACGTTAGCTGACGTGAAATCACCAAATTTTTTGGCTCCCTCCGACTTGAAGCTGAAACTAACCTCAGGAGCGCCAAGCTGGTCGAAGGTAACATCCGATTTGCTGAGGTCCGACCCGGTGACCACAGTCTGGTAGACTGTCTGGCTAGGGGAGGCGGCTTGGCTCCCGGTGGTGGTAGTCGGTGTGACCGTGTTTGTCGATGTCACGGTCCCGCTAGCCTCCGGGGTGGGGCTTGCAGAAGGAGTTGGGCTAGGCGTCGCGCCACTCGCAGCCGTGCCGCTTATTGGGGTAGTCGGTCCCCCGAGGCTAGTGGTTACTACGCTGCCAATCGGCAGGGGGGTGGAGCCGGCATCGATGAACTCGAGAAGTCCCGTCTCGCCGAAAGCGGCAATCGCCTTGTCGGGGTCCTTAATGCCGGGGAGCTCCACAATTATGCGGCTGTCTCCCTGTCGCTGGACCAAGGGCTCAACTACTCCGAGGGCATTTACCCGCTGCTCGATGATCTGCTTTGCCGCTTCCAGGGTGTCGGCGTTCGGTGCGGTTCCCTTCGGCCACTCGGCTTGCAGGAGCACCTGCATTCCACCGAGCAGGTCAAGCCCCTCGTGAACGCTTATATCCCGCTTGAAGCCGAAGATATCAATCCCGGAATTGTTTGGCAGGTCGATCCACGCCGCAATGCCAACGATGGCCACAATGATCAGAAGCCAGTATCCTGTGCGTATCCGCAAGAATTTCTCCCCCTAGCATGAACGGGCGGTTGGGCTATCTACAGTCTGATGATTATATCTAATGGCTTCCAAGGATGTCAACGACTTGCCGGTCACAACCCTGCTGCGTTATAATGCACGAACGCGGCCAGTTTTTGCCGATTGGGAGGACCTGTGAGCGATAGGGACACAGTACGGGTGAGGTTTGCGCCAAGCCCGACGGGAACACCACATATTGGGAATATTCGCACTGCGCTTTTCAACTGGCTATTTGCGCGCCATCACGGAGGCAAATTCGTACTGCGCATAGAAGATACTGATGTGGCGCGCCGTGTTCCTGGAGCGGTTGAATCTATTTTGGACGCCTTGCGGTGGCTAGGACTACAGTGGGATGAGGGACCCGAGGTCGATGGGCCTTATGGTCCGTATTATCAGTCACTAAGGCTTGATCTTTACCAGTCCCTCGCGGAGAGGTTGGTGGCAGAGGGAAAGGCCTACTATTGCTTCTGCACCCAGGAACGACTCACAGAGATGCGGAAGGAGCAGGAGGCCCGCAAAGAGCCGCCCGGCTACGACCGGCTCTGCCGTACGCTCTCTGAAGCCGATGTTCAGGCCTGCTTCGAGAAGGGGCTGAAGCCCGTAGTGCGCTTGAAGGTTCCACTTGAGGGCGAGACCTCCTTCCACGATCTCATTCGGGGAGAGATCACTTTCGCCAACGCGGTCCTTGATGACCTGGTACTCCTGAAGTCGGACGGGTACCCGACTTATCACCTTGCCAACGTGATCGACGATCACTATATGAATATCACGCACGTAATGAGGGCGGAGGAATGGATACCCAGCACTCCCAGGCATATTCTCCTGTACAAAGCCCTCGGCTTCGAGCCGCCCATTTTTGCCCATCTGCCGATAATTCTCGCCCCCGATAGGAGCAAGTTGAGCAAGCGGCATGGTGCTACAGATACCGGCTGGTACCGAGAGCAGGGATATTTGCCCGAGGCCATGGTCAACTACATGGCGCTACTTGGTTGGGCTTACGACGAGAAGCAAGAGATCTTCACCATTCCGGAATTGATCGAGAAATTCGAGCTCGGCAAAGTCAATCCTACCGGCGCGGTCTTTTCCAAGGACAAGCTGGACTGGATGAACGCCTACTATATCAATCACGTCGTCGGCGTAGAGGAACTCGCTGCACGCTGCCTGCCGTTCTTGCAGAATGCCGGGCTTGTGGCGCCGGGGAGTCCCGCCGATGTTCGGGAGTTCCCCTATCTTTTGAGCATCGTGCCGCTGATCAAGGAGCGCATGAAGCTCTTGAGTGAGGTTGCCGACCTCACCGACTTCTTCTTCCTTGATGATCTTCACTACGACCCGCTGGCGTTGGTGCAGAAGAAGATGACGCCGGAATCGACCCTTGCGGCACTGGAGTCCGCTGAACAGGCCCTCTTGCCGCTACGCGATTGGAAAGAAGAAGCACTCGAAGGGACGCTGCGGCCTTTGGCTGAAAACCTCGGCCTAAAGCCTGGCCAGCTTTTCATGACGCTCCGGGTGGCGATTACCGGGCGAACCGTATCGCCAGGGTTGTTCGAGACAATGGAGGTGCTCGGACGCCAGCGTACGCTTCTGAGAGTGGCGAGGGCGGCCGATGCACTGCGAAACATGTAGGGTGGCGGCGAGTTTCGCCAGCCGGTAGGGATGGACTTGGGCTACTTACTGGAATTCCGTATCATGTAGCCAGTCTTCTTGAGGTCGCGGACCAATGCCGACAGGTCATCTTCTTTGCCCTTGCCGTCACTTTCGGCCAGCGTGACTGATGCTGCTGTCCGGGAGATTCGCCGGACGGAGTACTGTGTCAATGCCTTGGAGGAAAGCAACTCCTCCAAGATGGCGGCATCCTCGGTTTCGATGAGTAAGGCCCGGTGCAGGCTGACCTCTTTAAATTGCCTTCCCCAGTCCTGCAAAGTGAATTCTATGTTCTGGGGTATCTCTTTTTGGCTGTTATTCGCCAGGATATCCAGCATTTCCTGGATCCTCAACCCACGATCGAGACCACGCTGCACGCTCTCCTTGGATAGAGCGTAGACGTTGACCCTGTCACGACGCAGGGCATCGGTGAATTGGAGCAGAGACCAGACGAGTCTAGGCATGGGGTTGAAGACAAGCACTTCGAAATTTGGCTGGACGATCAGACTCGCCTGCTCCTGATGTGATTGCCCGGCATTCCAATGGTCGGAGAGGAGATACTCTGCGAGTTCCGTGATGCGGAAACGGTCAGGCTGGCTACCGTTCTCTTGGCCCAGCTCGACGATTCCCATCCAGTAGGCTGCAGTGCGCACGACTCCTCTAAGGGCTTTCCCCTCGTACTCTTCCCATTCTTCCTTGATTCTCTCCAGACCGCGGTACCCGTGGAAGCGCACGATGTCCTCTTTGGATCTCATGAAGTATGGATCACTGTTGCGGGTGGCCTCCAGAAGGGAGTCGATCACATACCATTTGTCCGCTTGGCACGTGCGTAGCCAGTCTACCGTCTTGAGCCGGGCGTTTGTCCAGTTGCCGCCCCACGCTCCCTCGATTCCGGTAGGCTCGTGCCACCACCTGTCGGCAAGCCAGAGCTTGTAGATCTGGCGCATTTGGCAGGTAAAATCCATGGCCACCCAGCGGTCAATTGCAGTAGTCACGAACAAATCACGGCCGCTTTTGGCCAGCAGGCCCAGTTTTGTGGATACGTGCTGCAACAATTGGAGATAGGGGATGATCTTATCTTCGTCTTCTATTGCCAGCACTCCTGCCAGCCGCTTTGCCAGCCGCCTGGGAAGTTGATGAGTAGTGGTGGTGATACTGGCGTCACTCTGGGAGACAAAGCTGAGAAAGGCCAGTAGGTCTTGAGAGAAAGCGAAAGGCGCGACTGCAGTCACCTTTGCGGGCGCAGTTGCCGAGCGCAATCTGGCCGGCAGGGCCTTATTGTGACTCTTTGGGTAGAGAACTTGCTGTGGTATGAATAGGAGCCTCTCGCCGCCCCTATATGTCTCTACGACGATAAAGCGGTCGGCAAGGGAACGGAGCAAGCGGCGAATCGTGTCCTCATCGGCATGGCACCGGGCTCGCAAGTCTCGGAGAAGCATTTGCCCGCCGTTCTGTCGCACCGCGCGGTATACTGCCAAGCCTCCCCTCTCGAGACTCCTTATGGCACGCGTTATCTCCGCCTGGTCGCTTGTGGTTTGGGCGAGCGCCGACACCAGCTCTTCCTTTGAAGAGCTCTCGGAAGGTGCCGGTATTCCCCAATTTCTGGCTATTCTCTCCAGTTGCGATACATCGAAACGGCTAAGGATGGATGCATTGGTTTCATCAGTCTGTGGTGGAGCATCAATCTGCTGGACAAGGTTCAGGAGTAACCGTCCGAGTTCCCGGGGAATAGACACCATCCGGCGCTTGCCGTCTGGGCAATCAAAGGGATTGCTACTGGCTGGTTGGCCGAAGATCATCCTATTCCCCTTTATCGCGACATCCTCCATGAAGGCAAGCGCGATGTCCTGAAACTTGGAGAACACAAGGGCCAGGTCATCCCTGTCGATTTCGGTGGCGGCGGCTATGTCCGCCGTGTATGCCCAGAAGTTGTTTCTTGTCAGGAGATAACGTAGGACTACAATCTCGTCCGGGCGTTGTTTTTCGAGCAGCCTCCGGCCAGAGCGTTCGTCGAGCATCTCGCGGCACAAATAGAAGACATCTTCATGAGTGGCGCTCTGGCTAATCCTGATGTCCCAAAAGGATGCCACTCGCCGCAGGGAGTTCGAAGACTGATCGAGCAGCCGGCCTACGAGATTCTTCACTGGAAAGAAATGCCCCCTAGTGACCATGGTAAGTAATGAATTATAGCATAACTTGTCTAGTTCTGTTTGCAACTGCCTTGCTCGCTTCTGTCTACAGTTTTGGCGAGTGCTTATGGCCTAGCAAAGCCATTAAGGAAGGGTGTCGACGTTGACAGGCGTGCTCGAATAGTGTAACATCTACTGGTGTTTTAGAACAAACAATCTAATTCTAGCGACCTTAATGAAATCCAATAAATATTGAAGGAGCCTGAGTTGTCAGAGAGAGAAAAAGCTATCGACATGGCTATCCTCCAGATCGAGCGCCAGTTCGGCAAAGGGGCCATTATGAAAATGGGTGAAGCTTCCGGGCTGATGCAGGTGGATGTGATACCCACTGGCTCGATAGCCTTGGATCTTGCCCTTGGAGTAGGTGGTATCCCACGGGGCCGGGTGACGGAAATCTACGGACCGGAGTCTTCGGGCAAGACCACACTGGCGCAGCACATCATAGCGGAAGCGCAGAAGATGGGTGGCGTGGCGGCATACATTGATGCCGAGCATGCTTTCGACCCGATCTATGCGGAGCACTGCGGTGTGAACCTCGATGCGCTGTTGATTTCTCAGCCGGATACCGGAGAGCAGGCTTTGGAGATAGCGGAGACGCTGGTGCGTAGCGGGGCGGTGGATGTCGTGGTGATAGACTCAGTGGCGGCCCTGGTGCCGAAGGCGGAAATCGATGGGGACATGGGGGACGCTCACGTGGGTCTGCAGGCCCGGCTCATGTCGCAAGCATTGCGAAAGCTGGCCGGAGCGATTAGCCGGTCGAAAGCATCCGTGGTGTTCATCAACCAGCTTCGCATGAAGATTGGCGTAATGTTCGGCAATCCCGAGACAACCACAGGAGGGAATGCCCTCAAGTTCTATGCTTCGGTCCGCCTTGACATCAGGAGAATTGAGGCCATCAAGCAGGGGGCAGAAATCATCGGCAACCGCACCAAGGTAAAGGTGGTGAAAAACAAGGTTGCCCCACCGTTCCGGACGGCGGAATTTGACATAATGTACAACGTGGGTATCTCCAAAGAGGGAAACCTGCTTGATGTCGGGAGTGACTTCGGTATTATCCGCAAGACGGGGGCGTGGTTCTACCTGGACGATCAGCGGCTTGGCCAGGGACGAGAGAGTGCGAAGGAGTTTCTCAAGGCCAACCCTGATGTGGCTGAAGACATTGAATCCCGCATAAGGAATAATGCGCCGGCGGCCAAGGGCGCCTTCAATGGGGATGCCGACGTCGCCGTGGAGGACGAATAGGTCCACTGAGAGGCGGATGAATTAGAAAATGGCTGTGACCATTAATGGTCACAGCCATTTTGCTGGAAGAGACGGAATGGGCAGGATTACTTCTATAAAGGAACAGAGATCGAATGGCGAACGTGTGAACGTCTACATCGATGGGCGCTATGCGTTTCCTGTCTCTCGCTCGGTCGCGGAAGGCGCCGGTCTCCGGCCGGGGATGGAGGTCTCTGCCGATGATGCCAGACGGCTGCGGCAATCCGACCTTAGCGAGAAAGCCAAAGAGGCGGCGTTTCGCTTGCTGGCGTTCCGGCCGCGCAGCCTAGCGGAGATCAGAATCAGGCTGGAGCGCAAAGGTTTTGACTCCGAGATAGTCGAGGCAGTGCTGGGCTGGCTGCAGGAGAGAGGTTATCTCGATGACCGGGAGTTTGCCCGCTTTTGGATCGAGAATCGCGAAGCCTTCAACCCGCGAGGCACGCGCCTGCTGCAGCACGAGTTGCGCCAGAAAGGTGTAGATACGGAGATCGTGGATGAAGCGCTTTCCGAGGGCTCTGTGCCGGACGAGGAGGCCGCCGCACTAGACCTGGCGCGCCGCAAGGCCCAGACCTACAAGTCGCTCGACCGGGCGGCGTTCACCCGGCGCTTGATGGGATTCCTGCAGCGACGAGGGTACGGTTATGGGGTGTGTAGCAAAGTGGCTCGCAAGGTGTGGAATGAGAGATCTGGGCTGGTTGGCGATGAGCCCCCGACTTGGGACTGACTTTTGTGGTGGGCAGGAAATAGGTTGTCTATCCGGTGGCGGGGTATGGTAGAATACCAGCGGGAGATTTGAGATGGCAGATGTTACGTGGCTGGGACATTCTTGCTTCCGGCTCAAAGGCAAGGAAGCGACGATAATTACCGACCCATATGATCCTAGTGTAGGCTATGACCTTGGAAGGCCAAAGGCCGACATAGTGACCGTGAGCCACGGGCACTACGACCACAATTTCGTGCAAGGGGTAAAAGGTGAGCCTAGGGTGGTGGATGGCCCCGGCGAATACGAGATCAGCGATGTGCTGATTACCGGCATCCGCACCTACCACGATGAGGAAAATGGCGGTAAGCGCGGCAAGAACACCATCTACCTTATCGAGATGGAGGGGATAACCTTTTGCCATCTAGGCGACCTTGGGCATGTGCTTACCACAGAGCAGGTCGAGTCCATGGACAAAGTCGATGTCCTCTTTGTTCCCGTTGGCGGGACTTTTACCATCGATGCGGCGCAAGCTGCGGAGGTGATAAGCGAGATCGAGCCGAGAGTTGTGGTGCCAATGCATTACAAGACTGCGGCTAGTAAGCTCCCGCTGGACCCGATTGACAAGTTCGCCAAGGAAATGGGGCTAAAGACCTGGGAACCGGTGGATAGGCTTACTGTGAAAGCAAACAGCCTGCCGGAGGAAACACAAGTAGTAATTCTTGACTACCGCAGTGGCTAGGCGATGGGAGAGCAATGTGCCTAAGTTTATCTTCGTAACGGGTGGCGTGGTCTCTTCGGTCGGCAAGGGTATCACAGTGGCTGCCCTTGGGCGGGTGTTGAAGAGCCGGGGGATTGCCGTCTCTCTCCAGAAACTGGATCCTTACATTAACGTTGACCCTGGGACGATGTCCCCTTACCAGCATGGAGAGGTCTTCGTAACAAGAGATGGCGCCGAGACAGACCTTGATCTTGGCCACTACGAGCGATTCATCGACGAGAACCTCACCCGTGCCAGCAACGTCACTACCGGGCAAGTGTATCTCTCCGTCATCCAAAAGGAGAGGCGAGGGGACTTTCTTGGCGGTACCGTGCAGGTGATCCCGCATATTACTAACGAGATCAAGGCGAGCATTGCCCAAGTGGCTCGGGCCGATAGCCCCGAGGTCGTAATTGTCGAGGTTGGCGGGACGGTTGGTGACATCGAAGGCCTGCCATTTCTGGAAGCTATCCGCCAGATGAGAAAAGACGCAGGACGTGAGAATGTCCTGTACATCCACGTCACGCTTGTGCCGCATATCGCGGCGACCGGTGAACTGAAAACCAAGCCCACACAGCATAGTGTCTCAACTCTCCGGAGCATCGGCATCTTGCCGGATGTCATAGTCTGCCGCTCGGATTATCCTTTGGGTAGTGACATTAAGAATAAGGTAGCCCTGTTTTGCGACGTGGAGCCGCGCGCGGTGATCCCGCTTGTGACTGCCGACTCCATTTACCAGGTGCCTTTGGTTCTTGAGGAAGCAGGGCTTGGTAGCTACATCTGCGAGAGGCTGCATCTCGAGGGGAACCCACCTCAGTTGGAGGAATGGGAGCAACTGGTTTCCAAAATGAGAGAGCCGAAGAAGGTGGTCCCGATCGCTCTAGTTGGAAAATATACGGAGTTGAAGGACGCCTACATTAGTGTGGTGGAGGCTCTGAAGCATGCCGGGTTACATAATGGGGTGGACGTCGATATCCGTTGGCTGAGTTCCGAGGACATGGAGCACACTACCGTCGATCAGCTTCTGAAAGATGTGTCCGGTGTGGTAGTGCCGGGTGGCTTTGGCGAAAGAGGTGTCGAGGGCAAGATTGCCGCGGCCACCTGGGCGCGAGAAAATCAGATCCCGTATTTTGGCCTTTGCTTTGGCATGCAAATGGGCGTTGTGGAATTTGCCCGCAACGTCGTCGGGCTTGCCGGGGCCAACAGTACGGAAATCGATCCCCGCACACCTCATCCGGTCATCGACATAATGCCTGACCAACGGGATATTGCAGATCTTGGCGGGAGTATGCGTCTAGGTGCCTACCCCTGTATATTGGTACCCGGCACCAAGACTCATGCAGCCTATGGCACCAACATGGTGAACGAGCGGCATAGGCACCGTTTTGAGTTCAACAACCAGTACAGGGATTCTCTCTCCCGGGCGGGGCTGGTGATCAGCGGTCTGTCACCAGATGGCCGGCTCGTCGAGATCATCGAGTTGCGGGACCACCCTTGGTTCATCGGAACGCAATTCCATCCGGAGTTCAGGTCTCGGCCGAACAGGCCTCATCCTCTGTTTAGCTCCTTCATAGCTGCGGCGAAGAAGGTGCTGCACGAGGGTGACCAACAACCGCTGCCCTTGGAGACTGCGGTAACGGAGTAGCCTGGCGTTGCCTTAATGGGCCGGTCTGATGGCCCAGAGTCGGTGGAGGATCGTGGCGGCTGGGTTAGTGCTTGCTTTTTTTGTTTTCAATGGTATACTATTCAGGCTTGACGACAAGTGTGGATTATGATGGACCGCGGTACTCTGCGTGCTCTGGCGCTGGCAGCCGAGATCGGCTTTGTAATAGCGGTACCGATCGTCGTCTTTTCGTATCTGGGCTCTTGGGCGGATCGGCAACTAGGAACGGAACCGCTCTTCTTGCTGATAGGAGTCCTTCTCGGAATGTTTACCGGGTTCTACAGCATCTATCAGTTGATAACGTTTCGGAGGAATGACGATCAACCGCCGAAGGGGCGTGATGGCCGATAGGAGCCGGCGCGCTAGCAGGTGTCGGGTCTTGTATCAATTGTTGGTCAGGAGGCAGGCTGGGGTCGATGAAAAGCAGTAAGTTGCGGAAGAACGCACTGCTCTATGGTTTTCTCGTCGTGGCAGCGGTCGTTTTAGTACTGAGCTTTTTTATCCCGTCGACGAGCCAGGTGACGGCGACCCCGGCGGCTGAGAATCTGTTCTACGTGGGGCCATTTGGCATCAGCAACTCATTTGTTATGATGCTGTTGGTAATGGCCGGCTTGGTTCTGTTCGCCTACTTCGCTACCAGGAAGATTCAATTGGTACCCGGCCGCCTCCAGAGTATGCTGGAGATGCTCGTGGAGATGGTGCTGGGTCTGTGTGAGAATGCGGCGGGCAGGCGAGCCGGACGGATTATTCTCCCGCTTGTGGGCACGATATTCATCTATGTGTTGATCGCCAACTGGGTGACTCTGCTTCCCGGATTTGGAACTGTTTGGCTGAGCGAAGTCTCGAATGGGGTAACAGAGCAGATTCCGCTGCTTAGGGCGGCAAATGCTGATATCAATATGACTCTGGCAATGGCCATATTCGCCTTTCTAGCTTTCCAGTATGCCGGCCTCAAGGCGCATGGCATCAAGGGGCGCATCAAGGAAATGGCGACGCCGCTTTATCTCTCGCCGCTGCTCTTCCCAATTCACATTATCAGCGAGCTCTCACGATTGATTTCTCTGTCTTTCCGGCTCTTCGGCAACACCTTTGCCGGCGAGATCCTGCTAATACTGATGGTTGGGTTGGCCGGCCCGGGTGTTGTCCTATTCATGGGTCTCGAAATGCTCTTTGCTTACATTCAGGCGCTCGTCTTCTCGGTATTGACTCTTGTGTATACGAGCCTGGCGCTTGGGGGATTCCCTGCTGATCATGGGCCTCATGAGAGCCACAGCAGCTGAATTCTATTTAATTCGTGGCCTACGGGCTGGATAGGCGTGGCCTGTTTAACAATCAAAATGAGGAGGACTTCGCGAAAATGCCACCAGATTTCACCACTTTAGCGGCCGGAATCGCAATAGGACTTGGAGCCATCGGACCCGGTGTCGGCATCGGTATCGCAGTGCGAGGAGCGATGGAGGCCATCGGCCGCAATCCGGAGACAGAGAACGCCGTTCGGACGACGATGATCCTTGGTGTTGGTCTCGCAGAAGCAGTGGCGATCTATGCCTTCGTCATCGCCATCATCCTAGTCTTCAAATAGGTGATTGGCTGGGGTCTCGTGTGGAGACTCTGAAATAGGTATAATTCTGTGATACGGATCATGGCTGACGAGGAGAATATCTGATTTCCTCGTCAGCTACATGATTGGCGAGAACTAGAGTGAGGCTGGAGAGTATGGGAGCAATAGGACTGGATCCTATCAAACTGCTGGTCCAGTTTGTCGCCTTTGGCGGGCTAGTCATCTTGATGTTGCGCTTTGCCTACAACCCTGTTCTGAAAGTCATCGACGAGCGGGCGCGTAGGATCAGGGAGGGGATGGACACCGCGGAGGCGATCAAGCGCGAGATGGCGGACACGGAGGAAAGGACTAAGCAGGCGCTGGACGAGGCTCGCAAAGAGGCCCAGGCTATCGTGGCCAGGGCGCACGAAATCGGCGAGCGAACTGTTGCAGAGTCTAGATCGCGGGCGCGAGAAGAGGCCGAGAAGGTTCTGGAGCGAGCCAGAGCGGAGATACAGTTGGAAAGGGACCAGGCAGTGGCGGACCTACGGAAGTCCGTGGCAGACCTGGCGGTGCTGGCTGCTTCGCGCGTTGTGGGCCAGTCTCTCGATACGCAGGCTCATTACCGTCTTATCGACGAGGTCATTTCCGAGTCCGGAAGACTGCAGCAGGCAGATTAATTCAGAGGCGGAGAATCTATGCCATCATTAAATGGCTCCATTGCTAAGCGCTACGCTGAGGCTTTGTTGGAGCTGGCACTGGCGAAGGGCGAAGTTGTCGCGGACAAGTGGGAAGACGATCTGAGAGTATTTGCTGATGCCATCGAAAACACGCCTTTGCTCCAGTTTCTGGAGAACCCCAAGGTGCACTTTGCCGATAAACGCGCAACCCTGATTCGGGCTTTTGGTGGTGCAGTCGATATGGAGCCTCTGAACCTCTTCTCTCTCTTGATCGAGCGGGACCGGCCAGGCTTGCTTCGGGGAGTCTTGGATGCTTACTCTGCTCTGCTGATGGAGAGGAAGGGCATTGCCATCGCTGAGGTCACAACTGCTGTACCCCTACCGGATTCTAGGCAAAGGGAATTGGCGACCAGGATTGGGGCACTTCTCGGCAAGACTATTGAGCTGAGAACAAAGGTGGATCCCAGTATCATTGGTGGGTTAGTGGTCAGAATTGGGGATAGGTTACTGGACGGCAGTGTGGCGACCAGGCTTTCCAGATTACGGAGCAGCCTTGAGTAATAGTGATGCTCTGCCGGCCGCCGGCTGTGTGCGGTCTTAGCGCGAATGCGATGGGAATATAGTACGTCGGTGAATAGTAAGCCTCATACAACATAGGGGAGGTACAGCGAATGGCTTTGAGAGCTGAGGAGATTAGCTCCATTATTAAGGATCAGATTGAGCAGTTTGAACAACCTCTTGAAGAGGTGAACGTTGGCACTGTGGTGGAAGTTGGTGATGGGATCGCCCGGGTCCACGGCCTGAGCGGTGTGATGGCCAGCGAGTTGGTCGAGTTTGCCAACGGAGTCATGGGGCTAACCCTTAACCTCGAAGAAGAGACAGTTGGTGTGATCATCATGGGCCCCTATACGGAGATCGAAGAAGGGACGATGGTGAAGAGCACGGGCCGGATTGTTCAAGTGCCTGTCGGCGATGCTCTCGTGGGACGGGTGGTGAACGCCCTAGGACAGCCGATTGACGGCAAGGGACCGGTTCGCGCCGAGAAGACGAGGCCGGTGGAGGTCATCGCCCCTCGTGTCATCCAGCGGAAGCCAGTTGATTCTCCCCTGCAGACTGGAATCAAAGCCGTTGACGCCATGATCCCAATTGGTCGCGGTCAACGGGAATTAATCATTGGGGACCGCCAGACCGGTAAGACCGCCATCGCCCTTGACACGATTATCAACCAGAAGGGTGGAGATGTCACCTGTATTTACGTTGCTATTGGGCAAAAGTCCAGCCAGGTAGCGCAAGTCGTGGCCAAATTGGAAGAGTTTGGCGCCATGGCTTACACGGTTGTGGTCTCGGCCACAGCATCCGAACCCGCGTCGCTGCAGTTCCTTGCTCCGTATGCCGGTGCGGCAATTGGAGAAGAAGTGATGGCGAAAGGCAAGGACGCTCTGGTGATCTACGATGATCTTTCGAAGCACGCCTGGGCTTACCGGCAGCTTTCCTTGCTGCTGAGGCGGCCTCCGGGACGCGAGGCCTATCCGGGTGATGTTTTCTATTTGCACTCGCGCTTGCTGGAGCGAGCCGCCAAACTGAATGAGGATTACGGCGGCGGGAGTCTGACGGCCCTCCCGGTCATTGAGACTCAAGCAAACGACATGTCGGCCTACATTCCTACAAACGTCATCTCGATCACCGATGGCCAGATCTATCTCGAGCCCGATCTGTTCTATGCCGGCATCCGGCCGGCGATCAACGTCGGTATTTCGGTGTCCAGAGTTGGCGGCTCTGCACAGTTGAAGTCCATGAAGCAGGTTGCCGGCAGACTGCGTCTCGACCTCGCCCAATACCGGGAACTGGCCGCATTCGCCCAGTTTGGATCTGACTTGGACAAGGCCACCAAAGCCCAGCTTGATCGTGGTGAGCGTATCACCGAGGTCCTGAAGCAGCCGCAGTACGAGCCTTTCCCGGTGGTGAAGCAGGTTACCATTCTCTATGCGGTAACCAACGGCTACATGGACGATGTGCCGGTTGATGGGATAAAGGAATGGGAGAGGAAGTTCCACGAGTTCATGCAGGTTGAGCATCAAGACCTCCTCGGAACGATCGGCAGCGAAAAGAAGTTGAGCGAGGACACGGAGAAGCGGCTGCAGGAGGCCATCAAAGAGTTCAAGCGGGTGGGCATGTAGGTATGAGCAGCACCTCTTCCCGCGCTGTCTGGAATCAAGGAGGACCTGTTGCCTAGCGCAAGAGAAATTAGGAGACGCATAAAAAGCGTCAAGAACACGGGACAGATTACGAAGGCCATGGAAATGGTTGCTGCTTCCCGCATGCGCCGAGCCCAGACCCAAGTCGTCTCAGCCAGGCCCTACTCGGACAAAATGCGGAGTGTTCTTGGACACCTCGCTATCATATCCCAGCGGGCCGGGGGCCAGCTTCACCCACTATTGGAGCAGCGACCTATCCGCAGAGTGGGGCTCGTGCTGATCACCGCCGATCGCGGTCTGTGTGGAGGCATGAATAGCAATATTATCCGCTCTGCCACACAGTTTATACTAGACGAGGCAGGCGCTCCCGTGACAGTCGTGGCTGTTGGCCGCAAAGGACGAGATTTCATGGTCCGGCACGGGCGGAACATGATGGCCGAGTTTACGGGCATGCCTGAGCATCCAGGCCTAATAGATACTCTGCCTATCTCCAAGATCATAATGGACGATTACTCCAGCGGCGGCTTCGACCAGGTGTATCTGGCCTATACTCAGTTCGTTAACACTCTCATGCAGAAGCCTGTGTTGCGCCGGCTTCTGCCGCTGGAGGACATTAGAGAGAGCGGGATAGAGCTTCCTATCGACTATATCTACGAACCTAACGCCGAGACTGTGCTCGCGAACCTCCTGCCCAGGTATGTGGAAATGCAGGTGTACCAGGCAATACTGGAGTCCATCGCGAGCGAGCAGAGCGCTCGGATGGTGGCGATGCGCAACGCCACTGATAATGCAAATGATATAGTGAACTCATTGACACTGAGTTACAACAAAGCACGGCAGGCGAGTATAACCCGGGAGATTACCGAGGTTGCCACTGCTGCTGGTGCGCTTTGATGATGCTGCGGACCAGAGAGTAGCAGTCACTTAGACAAAGGAGATCATAGATGGCGATTGGCAAGGTGGTCCAGGTAATTGGGCCGGTTGTGGACGTGGAGTTCCCGCCCGAGGAACTTCCGGAGATCTATCATGCTCTAGAAATCCCCATGGATTCCGGCGTCGACTCCAAGAAGTTGATCGTGGAGGTCCAGCAGCACCTTGGTAATGACTGGGTACGAGGCGTGGCGATGGAGAGCACGGATGGGCTCCGCCGTGGCATGGATGTGATAGATACTGGGTCTCCGATTAGCGTTCCCGTGGGCCGGGAGACGCTGGGCCGCATCTTCAACGTTGTCGGCCAGCCGGTGGACAATAAGGGGCCGGTGAACGCAGCCACGTACTACCCCATTCACCGCCCTGCTCCTTCATTCCAGGATCAAGCTACCGAAAGCCAGGTCTTTGAGACCGGCCTGAAGGTTGTCGATCTAATCGCTCCGTTCACCAAAGGTGGCAAGACAGGAGTGTTCGGCGGAGCCGGTGTGGGCAAGACAGTGATCATCATGGAGCTCATACGCAATATCGCTACCGAGCACGGTGGGTTGTCCGTGTTTGCCGGCGTTGGTGAGAGGTCTCGTGAGGGGAACGACCTCTGGCGGGACATGAATGAGTCCGGGGTGGTGGACAAGACGACCCTCGTCTTTGGCCAGATGAATGAGCCACCAGGAGCACGGCTCCGAGTGGGGCTTACCGGTCTTACCATGGCCGAGTACTTCCGGGACGAGGAAGGCCAGGACGTACTGCTCTTTATCGACAACATCTTCCGCTTTGTGCAAGCCGGTTCGGAAGTCTCTGCTCTACTAGGTCGCATGCCGAGTGCAGTTGGTTACCAGCCGACCTTAGCCAGCGAGATGGGCCAGTTGCAGGAGCGAATTACGTCCACCAAGCGGGGCTCGATTACGTCCGTGCAGGCGATCTACGTGCCGGCCGACGACATCACCGACCCGGCTCCTGCCACGACATTTGCTCACCTTGACGCCACTGTTACACTAGACCGGGCGATTTCTGAGCAGGGAATCTATCCGGCCGTGGACCCTCTGGCCTCTACGTCCCGGATTCTTGATCCCCGGGTAGTAGGCCAAGAACACTACGATGTGGCCCGCGGTGTTCAGCGCGTGCTGCAGAGATATCGTGATTTGCAGGACATCATCGCGATTCTGGGAATCGACGAATTATCCGAAGATGACAGGTTGATCGTGGGGCGCGCCAGAAGAATTCAGCGGTTCCTATCTCAGCCAATGTTTGTGGCTGAGGCTTTCACCGGCAGGCAAGGCCAGTATGTGTCGTTGGCCGATTCTGTTCACGGGTTCAGGGAGATTCTCGAGGGCAAGTATGATGCTCTGCCTGAGCAGGCGTTCTACATGGTCGGGACAATCGACCAGGCTGTCGCCCAGGCTGAGCGCATGGCCGCTCAAGGATAGCGATACGCTATGGCAACTTTGAATTGCGAGATTGTGACCGCGGAGAGAATCGTGTTCTCCGGTGATGTGGATATGGTGGTGGCGCCTGGGATAGAGGGTGAACTGGGCGTGTTACCTCGCCATGCCCCGTTGCTTACTGCGCTACAGGTAGGAGGGTTGCGTATCAAGCAAGGCCGAGAAGAGATACTGATGGCCGTCAGTGGTGGCTTTATGGAAGTGCTTCCGAACAAGGTCATCATCTTAGCAGATGCCGCTGAACGCGCAGAGGAAATCGACGTGGCTCGCGCTGACGAGGCCAGAAGAAGAGCCGAGAGCCGCCTCGCCCAACAGGCAAACGAAGTGGACACGGCTCGTGCCGAGGCGGCGCTAAGAAGGTCGCTGATGCGCCTGAAGATCGCCGAGCAGGTGCGAGAGCGGCAGCGAAGATAGCACTGTGGTTCGCCGAGGGGTACTGCACTGGTAGACGAGTCTGTGGTTTTCTGAACTGGCGGCCTCACCAGCACTTGCTGGTAAGGCCGCTATTTGTTTTTCAGCATTGTGGTGGTCAACATGGGCAAGATAGTAATCGAAGGCGGGAAGAGACTCAATGGCAAGGTAGCCATTAGCGGAGCGAAGAATGCCGCATTACCTCTCATGGCGGCGACACTCCTCACTGGTGAATCCTGCGTACTGCGTAATGTACCCTTGATTGAAGACACGTATGGAATGGCGGAAATCCTGCGCGGCTTTGGAGCGGAGGTAGAGGTCGACAACGCGAGCCATCTTGTTCGCGTCAGCATGCCGGCAATCAATAGCGTAGCGATGCCGTTGGAATTGGGCCGCCGGATGAGAGCATCGTTTCTGGTCAGCGGTCCTCTACTGAGCCGGTTCGGCGCCATGCGTCTGCCTCACCCGGGGGGGTGCGCCCTGGGGACGAGGCCGGTCAACGTCGATGTGCTGGGGTTCCAGGCCATGGGGGCCGAAGTCATTATGGATGGAGAGTACTACTCCGCCCGCGCGAGCCGTCTTCTCGGTACCAGGATCTATCTGGATTATCCAAGCCACACCGGCACCGAGAATTTGCTGATGGCTGCCTGCCTGGCCAAGGGGAAGACCGTGATAACGCATGCCTCCACCGAGCCGGAAGTGGTAAGCCTTGCAGCTTGCCTCAACTCCATGGGAGCCCGGGTGACGGGGGCGGGAAGTAGCGTGATCGAGGTTGAGGGAGTGGACGAACTCGGCGGGTTCGACTTCGAGGTGGTGCCGGACCGGATGGAGGCCGGTACATTCGCCATCGCTGCGGCTATTACCGACGGCGAGGTGCAAATCGAGAGTGTGGTGCCGGTTGATATGGTCCCGGTTAGCCACAAGCTGCGGCAAGGGGGAGTGGAACTAGAAGAAGGACCCGATTGGGTACGCGTCCGCGGCCGGGGGTACGTTAGCGCGGTGGATGTGCAGGCATTGCCGTTTCCCGGGTTCCCCACCGACCTGCAAGCCGCCTTTGGCGCTCTCATGACCCAGGCCCACGGAGTCAGCACCATTTTTGAGCGCGTATACGATAATCGCTTGCTTTATACTCACGAACTGCGTAAGATGGGAGCGCAAATCGAGGTCCATGGCCAGAAGGCAAAGATCACCGGCCCATCGAAACTGATCGGGACCGTGGTGAGGGCGCTTGACATCAGATGCGGAGCTGCGCTAGTGCTGGCCGGGTTGGCAGCTGATGGCGTAACGGAAATTAACGACGCCTACCATGTTGACCGCGGTTATGAAGATCTGGTCGGGCGGCTGGCGGCACTGGGGGCAAGGATCGACTACAGGCCTGAATGAGCGAATATAGGACGAATCATGCTAGTTAAGAAGATCGGTATAGACCTGGGAACTGCCAATGTCCTGGTGTACGTGAAGGGCAAAGGAATCGTTTTGAACGAGCCCTCCGTGGTTGCTGTATCCACAAAGGACGGGAGAATAAAGGCGGTGGGGGCTGAGGCCAAGGACATGGTCGGCCGTACCCCGGAGACACTTGAGATTATCAAGCCCATGCAAAGCGGCGTTATCGCCGACTATGTTGTCACCGAGGCCATGCTTCGTTACTTCATAGGAAAGGCTTGCGGCCGTTTCTCAGCCCTTCGTCCGGAAGTGATGGTATGCATACCGGCGGGGGTGACCAGTGTCGAAAGGCGAGCGGTGCGCGATGCCGCGCTTCAGGCGGGGGCGAAGATCGCCTATCTAATCAGGGAGCCACTGGCTGCTGCCATCGGAGCCAAGGTCCCGATTGCGGAGCCGAGCGGCACGCTGGTAATCGACATAGGTGGTGGTACGACTGAGGTGGCGGTTGTAGCGCTGAACGGAATCGTGGTAAGCAACTCCATTCGAGTCGGCGGGAATCTCGTCGATGACGCCATCGCCTCGTACATCAAGCGCCGCTATAACCTCATGGTAGGCGAGCGAACCGCCGAAGAGGTGAAGATCGAAATCGGTAGCGCTGTGCCGATGGATGAGGAACTCGAAATGGACGTCCGGGGCCGCGACCAGGTCGCCGGTCTGCCACGGACGGTGAGGATTGGCTCGAACGAAATTACCGAGTGCATTGAGGAGCCACTTCAGGCCATAGTCGGAGCGGTAAAAGCGGTGCTGGAGAACACGCCACCCGAGCTGTCTTCGGACATAATAGACAAAGGTATGGTTATGACCGGTGGCGGGTCTATGCTGCGGCACATTAGCGACCTCCTGACGGAGGTAACGGGTGTTCCGGCGTATGTGGCTGATCATCCACTCACCTGTGTAGCGCACGGCACCGGTATTGCCCTTGAGCACTTGGATATTCTAAGAGACAGCCTGTCCGAGGACTAACAGCGATGCCATATGGCGGAAGGCTGCAGAGCCCGTTGTGCAACGGCCATGGCGGTACCTCTTGCCTGGTGTCGCGATCCGTCTTCGGTACTCAGGAGCGAATATGGCGGGAAATGCGAATGTGGTTACAATCGAGGAAATTCGGAAGAACGAAGAAGTTCAAGCCTTCATTAGCAAGGCGAATGAGTTTCTCAGCCAGCTGGGCTATACCGAGCACGGCTTTCGGCATGCCAGCCTTGTGGCGGACATCGCCGGCAATGTGTTGGAGCGCCTGCAGTACCCGGAGCAATCCATTAGGTTGGCGGGAATAGCGGGCTACATGCACGATATCGGCAACGTCATAGGACGGCGCGACCACGGAGTGGCGAGTGCTATACTGGCGCACAACATTTTGAGAAATCTTGGAATGCCCACTGAGGACATCGCCGAAGTGATGGGCGCAGTCGGCAGCCATGAGGAAGAGCTGGGAGAGCCGGTCAGCGTCGTCTCGGCGGCAGTGATCCTTGCGGACAAGTCCGACGTTCACAAGAGCCGGGTCCGTAATCCAGATCCGCTGAAGTTCGATATACATGACCGGGTCAACTTTGCTTCTCAGTATTCCTTCCTTCGGGTTGACGGCGAGCAGAAGACCATCTCTTTGGAGGTGGAGATCGACACCAAGCAATCTTCAGTGATGGAATACTTTGAAATATTCCTTCCGCGAATGATCATGAGCAGGAGGGCTGCCGAGTTCCTTGGCTGCCGTTTCCATCTGATCATCAACAAGAACCGGCTATTCTAGGTTAGGCATTGGAAGCTAGATTCTGGCGGAACTTCGACCTGATTCTCCTCACAACCACCGTTGTCCTTCTGATTTTCGGCGTGGCGATGGTACAGAGCGCTACCCTGCGAACCGGGACAAGCTGGCCTTCGCTCGATAGCCTGGCAATGCGGCAGGCCATCTTTGCGGTGGTTGGGATCGGGGCAATGTTCCTGCTGGCACGCATTGACTACCGTTTCTTGGAAACCTTCACCGTCCCTCTGTATATCTTCATCATTGTGCTTTTGGGAGTAGTCTTCGCGATTGGCCACACGTCATTCGGTGCTCAGCGCTGGATCGATACCGGGCTCGTGACTCTTCAGCCTTCCGAACTGGCCAAACTGATCGTCATACTCGTTCTGGCAAAGTTCTTTTCCGACCATGAGGGGAAGATGGGGAACCCCTTGAATATTCTCCTGGCCATTGTCTACACGGCGATTCCTCTCGGGCTCATATACTTGCAGCCCGACCTCGGCACTTCGCTGGTGGTAGTTGCGATATGGCTGGGAATGATAATTGTAATAGGCACTCCCATCATCTACTTCATCATTGGCATCGCTGTTAGCGTGCCGACGACCATCCTTGCCTGGCAGTTCCTGCTCCAAGACTATATGCGTCAGCGGTTCCTCATCTTTCTCAATCCGGAAAGCGACCCGCTTGGACAGGGGTACAACATTCTTCAGGCACGAATTAGTATCGGCGCGGGGGGATGGTTCGGGCAAGGCTACGGAAGCGGAATCCAGAGCCAGTTGCACTACTTGCGCGTGACCCAGTCCGATTTCATCTTCTCCGTTGTGGGTGAGGAGTTTGGCTTCTTCGGAGCGCTGGCCATTATGCCTTCTTCTCTTAGTCGTGGTGTGGCGCATCCTACGTGTGTCCAGCATTGCCGGGGATACCTATGGCAAGATGATAGCCGCCGGAGTAGCATCGATGCTTCTCTTTCAAGTCTTCATCAACGCCGGCATGAATTTGGGCATTATGCCGGTGACCGGCATCCCTCTGCCATTCATCAGCGCCGGTGGGAGCTCTCTGGTGACTATCCTTGCCTGCCTGGGGATAGTGCAGAGCATAGCCATGAGGCATTCGAAGAGCCTATTCTAAGCCGCATTGCGCCCGCAAATCTTGCCGCGATACGGATGCCTCTGGTATACTGGCAGATAGTCCTGCAGAATCGGCGGTCCGCGGCAGATGGCCAGTCTCACCCATTTCTTTAGGCCGGAGTGCCTCCGTTGGATGTTCCGCAGATATCGCTGCCGCAGGCAAAGTGCGTAGGGTTTGATTAGGGGTGGATCAGAGTGAAACTAACCAGGGAGCAGGTGGAACACCTAGCCTATTTAATCCGGCTAGGATTGACCGACCAAGAGGTTGAGCAACTGCAAGAGCAGTTGTCTTCGATTCTCGGATACTTCGAGATGCTGCAAGAATTGGATACCGAGTCCATACCGCCTACCGCCAGGGTTATCTCATTGGAGAACGTGATGCGGCCTGATTCGGTGGATTCTTCCATGCCGGTTGAAGAGGTGCTGGCTAATGCACCGGACCGGGAGGATGATTACTTCAAGGTACGGGCCGTGTTGGATACCGGGTCTGCAGATGTCTTCGAAGTCTAAAGGTAGGAGGCGCGGGCTGTGAATCTACACGATTTGACCGTCTCCGAGGCGGTCAGACTGCTGCGGGAACGTTCGCTCTCCTCTGTTGAACTTACGGGTGCACTTCTGCAGAGAATCGAGAGTGTCGACACTCAGGTCAAGGCCTTTCTGACGCTGATGGCGGATGAGGCTTTGCTGCAAGCGGAATTGGCCGATGAGGCGCTAGCCTCTGGCGAAGGCGGGTTGCTCACAGGAATTCCTGTGGCAATCAAAGACGTGATCTCGATAAAGGGAACCCGGACAACTTGTGGCTCCCGGATTCTGGAGAACTACATCCCTCCATTCGATGCCACGGTAGTCTGCCGGCTGCGGGAAGCGGGCGCCATCTTCGTCGGCAAGACGAATACGGACGAGTTCGCCATGGGGTCCTCCACGGAGAACTCCGCCTACTTCACGACTCATAATCCCTGGGATTTGGGCAGGGTTCCCGGTGGGAGTAGTGGTGGATCGGCATCAGCGGTGGCCGCCGGGGAGGCACTTGCCGCTCTGGGGTCCGATACCGGTGGGAGTGTACGCCAGCCGGCTGCCTTCTGCGGCGTTGTCGGGTTAAAGCCGACCTATGGCCGCGTTTCCAGGTATGGTCTGGTAGCATTTGCCAGTTCTCTTGACCAGATCGGTCCTTTCACGAGGACCGTCGAGGACACCGCCCTCATTTTGCAGTGCATATCCGGCCAGGATCCCGATGATTCAACGTCAATCGGTGTGCCGGTACCGGATTACGTGGCCGAGATACGTAAGGACGTGAAGGGTCTGCGAGTAGGCATCCCCAAGGAGTATTTCGTCGAGGGCATCGAACCTGGCGTTGAGAAGACGGTTCGGGAGGCAATAGGCCAACTCCAGGACCTTGGGATGGTGCTTGAAGAGGTATCCTTGCCTCACACGAAGTATGCTCTGCCCACCTACTACCTTATTGCGCCGGCTGAGGCAAGCTCCAATCTGGCCCGTTATGATGGTGTGAAATACGGCCTTTCGGCGCCGGATGCTACCACCCTGTGGGAGTCATACATGAGGACCAGGGAGCGCGGGTTTGGCCCGGAGGTCAAGCGCCGGATCATGCTTGGCACCTATGCGCTCAGCTCCGGATACTATGATGCGTACTACCTGAAGGCACAAAAGGTTCGCACGCTGATGAAACAGGATTTCGATGCGGTATTCGAGCGTTGCGACGTGATAGCCGCACCGGCAACTCCCACCGTCCCCTTCCGGATTGGGGAGCGGGTCGCTGATCCGATTCAGATGTACTTATCGGACATGTTCACCATACCGGCCAACATGGCGGGGTTGCCGGCGTTGTCGGTGCCTTGCGGTTTCATCGATGGCCTTCCTATTGGCCTGCAAGTCATTGGAAAAGCCTTCGACGAATCCACCGCTTTGCGGGTAGCCTACGCCTACGAGCAGAGCACGGATTGGCATAAGCGAAGGCCGCCACTTGGAGAAGTTGCGGACTGAAGTCTGCTCAGCGCTTGCCGGGAGCATCTGGTGGAGGTGCCAACAATCGACGAAGAGCGGGTTTCTGTGGAGTGTTACTCGGGCTCTGCCTATGCAGAGCGGCCGGTGTCCTTTATGGTGGGGAGTGAGTGCCATGCCGTCAAGAGGATTACTAAGTACTGGCGAGAACCCGGATTGCTTGGTTTCTCAGTGATTTCGCAGCAAGGCGGGAGCTACCATCTCGTCTATTATGAGCAACTTGACACTTGGGTATTGAGGCGGCGCAGAAGGGGTGTGAATCGCTCCGGAGATGGCGCCCAGCCGGAAGAGTAACCGGGAGCGGATATGAGAAAACCGGAATTCCTTAGCAGACGCTCATATGCACTTGTACTTCTGCCGGTTGCCGTGGTAGCAGTCTACTTCGCCTACGCCTTCTTGGGCCAGATGATCAAAGGTCGAGAGTTGGCCCAGGAAGTCCAGTCGCAGGTGGAGACCAACAGAAGTCTTCAACAGAAGCAGGTGGAGTTGAAAGCCAAGCTCCAGTACTATGAGTCGGGCGGCTACGAAGTCATGGCGGAAAAGCGGGCGCGAGAGGAGCTAAACATGGCTCGCGAGGGTGACATCGTGCTTCTGCCGGTGTACTCGGACACAGTGAGCGCCTCCGGCCAGACCGCTGAGCCCTCCGCTACTGCCAGTCCGGCGGCCAAGGAGTCCTTATTCGATAGGCTGGCGCATCTGTTTCAGCCTTGACAAGGCGAATGGAAACTAGTATACTCTCTTTGCCAGAACGGAAAGGCCTCACTGAGATAAGCGACGCGGGGTGGAGCAGTGGCAGCTCGTCGGGCTCATAACCCGAAGGTCGGTGGTTCGAATCCACCCCCCGCTACCAGTGACGGCGATCCATCAGAGAGGCCTTCTCGATGGCGGTGTAGCTCAGAGGTAGAGCAGGGGACTCATAAGCCCTTGGCCGTAGGTTCGAATCCTACCTCCGCCACCATTAGGATTAGAATCAACTGGTTGGTGACCAACGTGTAGTGGCAAGTGACATGCTTTGCCACTCTTTTTTATTTGGGAAAATGTTGATAGACAGAGTTGGCGAGTTTATAGAGTCCCACGGGTTGTGGTCACCCGGCGAAGTGCTTGTCGTGGGAGTGTCCGGCGGTCCTGACTCATTGGCCTTGCTGGATATTGTTCGCCGCCTGCAATCCCCCGGTAGTTCGGCTGTTCACGTTGCCCACCTCAACCACATGATACGAGGAGAGCGCGCGGCGGAAGAGGCCGAGTACGTGCGGCATTGGGCCTCGGAGTGGGAGCTGCCGTTTCATTCCGGCGCCGTGGATGTCCCCGCCTATTCGGAACGTACGGGCATGTCGCTGGAGGAGGCGGGCCGGCAAGCCCGTTATGCATTTCTGTTTAGCGTCGGCAGCGTGGTGGGCGCCGCGGCGGTGGCTGTGGGCCACAATGCCGATGATCAGGTTGAGACAATCGCCATGCATTGGATCCGGGGAGCAGCTTTGGCTGGCCTAAGAGGTATGCGTCCGCTCACTTGCCTCAAGCCAAACCTCTTGCAGCCGGGCTGCCCGTTTGTCGATTGCTATTCGGGTGCAGAGTACCCTCTCGTGGTGCACGAAGATCCTGCCGAGGGCCGGGTCTTTTTGGCGGCGAGCCCTCGACTCCGGCTGATTCGCCCGCTGCTGGGTACCTTTCGGGCAGACATCGAGTCCTACTGTTCTGAAGCGGGTCTCAAGCCACTAACCGATATGTCCAACCTGAGCCCGGAATTCTTCCGAAACCGCTTGCGAATGGAGCTTGTACCGCTCTTGTGCGGCTACAACCCCCGCTTCAAAGAGCTGGCATTGCGTTCCGCGGATGCCCTCGCAGACGATTACGATTATTTATTGGGCGAGGTCGCGACATTGTGGCAGGAACTGGCAGAGGTGCACGGGCGGTTCGTCCGGTTCCCTTTGGATCGTTTGAATGCTCTGCCCGTTGTCTCCAAGCGTTACCTCCTGAGAGAGGCAACCCGTTGCCTTGCTGGAACCGCCCGGGATATCGAATGGAAACATGTAGCGGAGATGTTGGATACTATGGAAAGGCGGCCAGTGGGCTCACTCGTGGACATGCCTCAGGGGCTGGCAATGATCAAGGAGTACGGCTCCGTGGCTATCGGCTTCGGCGCCGACTTGTTGGAAGCCCTACGTGGTGCTGCCGGTATCCCGCTGCTGGAAATTGGTGAGCCCGTGAAGGTGGCCGCCGGTGGCGCGATCTGCTGGGGCGACCGGGAATGGGTGATTCAGACGGAAATCCACGATTTGGCGCCCGGGCAACAGTACCCGCTGGCACAAGCATCGCGTTGGGAAGCCAGCTTCGACTATGACTTGACGGGCAATGATGTGGTTCTTCGCCGCAGAAGACCTGGTGACAGGTTTCGCCCTCTGGGCATGAGTGGCGCCAAGAGCTTGCAGGATTTCATGACCGACAGCAAAATAGAGTCCTGGTTACGTGACTATGTTCCACTGCTAGTCGCCCACGGCGACATCGCCTGGGTGGTTGGCTGGAGAGTTGATGACAGATTCAAGGTCGGTGCCGGCACCAAGCGAATTCTTCATGTGTCGTTTAGGAGAACCGGCGATTGCGGGCGCGACTGAGCCCGAATTTGCCGGGAGAAAGGATGAGCCGGTTTGTTTGAGGATGTCGAGCGGGTGCTGATCAGTGAGGAAGAGATACAGCAGAAGATCAAGGAACTTGCTGTACTGATCACGGAAGATCATAGAGGCAAAGACCTATTGCTGGTGGGCGTGCTAAGAGGAGCTTTGGTCTTCATGGTGGACCTGGCCCGGGCAATTGAGCTCCCGCTCTCTATGGACTTCATGGCGGTCTCCAGCTATGGGGCCAGCACGGAGAGCAGTGGGGTGGTGCGCATCACCAAGGACCTCGAGATGAGCATCGAAGGCAAACACGTGCTCATCGTGGAGGATATCATCGATAGCGGGCTTACGCTGGCATACATTTTGGAAGGGTTGAAAGCGCGCAACCCCGCCAGTCTGAGAGTCTGCGCTCTTTTGGATAAGGAGGACCGCCGGAAAGTGGCGCTACCGGTGGACTACACGGGCTTCGTTATTCCGGATGAGTTTGTGGTGGGCTATGGGTTGGACTACCGGCAGCGATACCGCAACCTGCGCTGTATTGCTGTACTGAAGCCGGAAGCCTACCTCTGATGTATCCTCATGCCTGGACCGGCAAGCCGGACTCGCGAATTGGCTAGCAGGTTGAATTCCTGGTATAATTCGCTAAAAGGGGCTGGAAGGACCCCAGCAATTCGCGGCTGTGTTCTTGCACCCCGGGGCTCTATTCTACCCGGAGGACTTCATGGGCGATAACAAGTGGCTCAGGAACAGCTTTGTTTACCTGATTATCATGGTGGCTGTCCTGGCCCTCTTTTTCACTTTTCTCAACCCGCCGAATACGGGCACGAAAGAAGTAGACATCACGCGGGTCATCGAAGACGCGCGCAGTGGCCTGGTGGCGCGGATAATCGTTCCCGAGGACGGAAACACTCTGACTGTCAAGTACAAGGACGGTCAAGAGGTAACATCCCGCAAGGAGTCCGCGGATACAGTCAGCCAGCTACTCGCCGATGCCGGCGTGTCCCAGCAGAACATGCCGGTGATCGAGGTGCAAGCGGCGAGCCAGTGGGGCAACTGGCTTAGCACTCTCACGTTTATACTCCCAAGCATATTCCTGATCGGCATATTCTTCTTCATGATGAGGCAAGCTCAAAGTGGCAACAACCAGGCGCTCTCTTTCGGTAAGAGCAGGGCACGCATGTTCCTCAGCAATAAGCCGAGCATTACCTTTGCCGATGTTGCCGGTGTGGAAGAGGCGAAAGAAGAGCTTTCGGAAGTTGTCGATTTTCTGAAGTTCCCGGACCGTTTCGCGTCCCTGGGGGCACGAATCCCCCGAGGTGTTCTGCTCGTCGGCCCTCCGGGCACCGGAAAGACTCTGCTCTCCAAGGCCGTAGCCGGTGAGGCTGGGGTACCCTTCTTCTCCATAAGCGGTTCGGAGTTTGTGGAGATGTTCGTCGGTGTTGGCGCCTCGCGGGTAAGAGACCTCTTTGAGCAAGCCAAGCGCAACTCGCCCTGCATCGTGTTCGTGGACGAAATCGATGCAGTGGGCAGGCAGCGAGGGGCCGGCCTCGGCGGGAGCCATGACGAGCGGGAGCAGACTCTTAATCAGATACTCGTCGAAATGGACGGGTTTGACAGCAGCACAAACGTTATTGTCATCGCTGCTACTAACCGCCCGGACGTGTTGGACCCGGCGCTCCTGCGTCCGGGCCGGTTCGACAGGCAGGTGGTTCTGGACCGCCCGGATATCAAGGGCCGGGAGGCCATCCTTAAAGTTCACGCCAAGGGTAAGCCCCTTGATTCGAGCGTCGATCTCGGCGTGCTCGCCAAGCAGACACCTGGCTTCTCCGGTGCAGACCTGGAAAACACCGTGAACGAGGCGGCAATACTCGCGGTGAGGCGGGGCAAGAAATCCATTGCGCTAGACGATCTGGAGGAAGCCATTGACCGGGTTGTGGCGGGACCGGAGCGCAAGAGCAGGATAATCTCCGACCGGGAAAAGGCTATGACCGCCTATCACGAAGTTGGCCACGCTCTGGTCGCGAGAATGCTGCCCAACGCCGACCCGGTGCACAAGATCTCCATAATCGCTCGCGGAATGATGGGCGGTTACACGCGGCTGCTGCCGGTCGAGGACCGCTATCTCTGGACCAGGTCCCAGTTCATGGACATGCTGGCGACGGCTTTAGGTGGCCATGTGGCCGAAGAATTGGTCTTCAACGAGATGACGACTGGGCCGGGGAATGACATCGAGCAGGCTACAAACATGGCCCGGAGGATGGTCTGCGAGTACGGCATGAGCAAGAAGCTTGGCCCGGTGGCACTTGGGCGTAAGGAGGAGCTGGTGTTCCTCGGGCGGGAGATCGCTGACCAGCGCAACTACAGCGACGAGATAGCGTACCAGATCGACCAGGAGATCCGGCAGATAATCGAAGAAGCTTACCAAACAGCCAGGAAGATTCTGACTGAACATAAGGAGAAGCTGGTAGAGGTGGCGGAGCTACTGATTCAGAAGGAAGTTCTCGAGGGTGAGGATTTCGAGGCGCTTTTTGATATCCCTCGCCCGGAGCCGCAGCATACTCCCCGCCCTGTAATGAGACCGAAGGAGAAGGTGGACGAGTCTCGATCGCGAGAGACAACGGATGGTGTGACGGAGCCCAGCCCTGGACCTCTCAAAGGGGCGCCTGGCATCGCCTGACGGGCGCCAAGGCTGTGAAGTTGGCAGGAATCAGTTTGTGGCATAATGGCAGGTGGGGTGCCTATCCCACCTGCCATTTGCGTCTAGGGGGAGAACTTGGGTATCGCCTGTTTGGGAGAGTGCGAAGTCCACGGCGCCGGGGATTGCCCGAAGCATTTGCCTCCGGTGTTCAATCCTACGCCGGCATTCTTGCTTGACATGCTGTTCCCGGCTCACTGCAATCCGGAGTCGTGGAAATGGGAGCAAGTGAGGGCTCGCCTCGCGTCCCGAATTGACCTTGTCTCCGGCTTCCGGCCGGTCGATATACAGGGGATCGCCGACTACTGGGGACAAAGCGTGGTGGAGTGGATCAAGAGGCGGGATGCCGGAGCCTTGCATGGCGCCCTACCATGGCCTTCCGGCGTTCGGGCACTCTCTAGCGAGCTCGAACCGCACGAATTCGTTGAGGCGGTGGAGGCTATCCAGGATAGCCTCGCCGATGCCAGGGACACCGTTGAGGGATTTCGGGGAGAGGGAGCATCCAACTATGGCACCGTGCTGGCACAGATGATCGAAATCGGTCACTGTGCCGAGCGCAACTTGAGCCCGCCGCACAAAATAGTCATCGTCTATGGATGGTAGGGGAGGAGATCAACCGGCACAATGGATTTCGAGCAGACAAAGAACTTGGTGGACATTCAGCCATACTACCGGCTGTTGGGTATGACACTGGCGGAGCTTCGACCCGGCTATGCCAGACTGGAGCTGCCGGCCGAGCGCAAGCTCAGGCAGATGTCCGGCAACGTGCACGGAGGCGCCATCTGTTCCGCCCTCGATTCGGTGGGAGGAATCTCCGTGTACTCCCTGCTGGATCAGCCAATGAAGATTGTGACCATCGAGATGAGCGTCAATTTCATTGCCGCTATCTCCAATGGGTTGGTGCAATGCGAAGGCCACATCGTCCACAAGGGACGGACAACCGCGGTGTCACGAGTGGAGGCCAAGAGCGGAGATGGCCGGCTGATGGCCATCGGGCTCTGTACGTACATGGTCCTCGACGAGCCTATCCTCGCCGGGAATGAGGAGCAACCAGAATGACAGTGGGATCGTTCGTAGACAAGGCGCATCAGCCAAGCATGGAGGAGGTCGTTGAGGCTCTGGGAGAGAGCCACGAGGCCTGGTGGCAACTAATCCAGCACATTCGCGAGGGCTACCGGGTGACCGAGGAATTCAAGTTCTATGGGAAGAAGCTTGGCTGGGCGCTCCGCTTTCGCAAAGGTGGGCAGGCCCTGCTGTCACTGTACCCGGGCCCCGGCAACTTCACTGCCCAAATAGTGCTGGCGGCATCACAAGCCGAGACAGCGCTTTCACTCCCGCTTGCAGAGGGAACAAAAGGAGCGATCGCCGAGGCATACCCCTATCCGGAAGGGCGGTGGGTATTCCTGGTTGTGAAGTCGATGAATGAGCTGGAGGACATCAAGAGACTGCTCGCGGTGAAAACACCGGCGAGGCAAAAGCGGGCGGCTCCTGCCTAGGAATGACTCATACTATTTCACGCTGTGGCAACCAGCAATAGAATTCAGTAGCCATGGCTGGGACACAGCCATGGCTACTGTAGCTCTTACTGCAACGCTTGGAAGGGCAATGTCACAGCCGCTATCACTAGAGCGATGATCGCGCTGACAACCACGAACAGGATGAATCCGATAATTGCAGTTACGATGGCCTTGCTGGTATCGAACTCCATCGATTCGCGAATGGCGATGATTCCGGCTATCAGGCTGAGAATGCTACCGGCCAAGCTGAAGATCCAGCCGATACAAGGTATGAAGCCGAGCACGCCGATGAGGCGTGGGGAGTTGGCGTAGCCCAGGGTTCGCAACATCTCTACGATGCTGCTCCTTCCGCCAAACAGTTTAGCTCCAATGAAGTAGGCGACCACAGACCAGAGAACCCAGCCGAGCAGCAGGCTGTTAATCACTGTAGTCACGTAAGTGACCGCTGCACTCGGATGGAAGGACACGACACCGATAGAGGAGATGAGGGCCACGATAACGGCGACAAGAGCGCCTTCGCCGGTGAGGCTGGGGTTGTCTGCTACTTCCCTGAAGAGACGTGAGTCGAGTTTGATGGCACGCCACATTCGATCAATCATGTTGGGGGTCTCCTTCGCAACTTGTAGTGTCTTGTAGCTATATCGGCGTTCCGAAGGGGTGTCTTGATACCTGCGCAGGGAATCCACCCAGGATGTTGAAACACTCTGCGCGAGCGTTCAAGACTCCACCGTTTCTTACATGTTATCTCACCTCCTCCGGCCTCAGATTGGGCACTCGGGCTGAGAGACGCTGGCCACAGCCTACAGCGGCTCATACTTTTGTTCGCCCGGTGTTGGAGTAGTTAGCGCTCTCCGGCCGATTCCACTGCGGCCAGAAACTCCTGCGCCATCCGCAAGGCCGCGTCTTTGTCATCCGGAGCCAATCGACCTTCCAGCACTTGCTCGAGAAGGTACTCTTTGACCTCGCGTATCCAGGGACCCGGCGGCCGGTCGAACACGCTCATCAGCTCGTTGCCGTCGAGCGGGCTCTTCATCGATTCGACCGCTTGCTCGGCAATCAACTCGTTGCAGCGCTCTTCAGCCTCTGCGATTCTCGTCAAGGCAGCCATAACCTTTGCCGGCCGGTAGCTGGTGACGTCCGCCCGGGAAAGCGCAAATAGCGGCTCCAGCTCGTCGCCCGCTTCACGGATAAACCGGCGAACAGCGCCGTCCGTCCAGTCGCTGGAGTACTGGTTCACTCTCGTGTGCAGGAGGATGAGCTTGGAGACGGTATCGGTCATGCGCTGGCTAAGCCTCAGCCGGCCCATTATGCGCCTGGCCATATCGGCGCCAACGAATTCATGGCCGATGAAGTGAACGTCCCCACCCTGCTCGGAAAATGTGCGTGGCTTTCCGATATCATGCAGCAGTGCAGCCCAGCGCAGGGTGAGGTCTGGAGGCGTCTTCTCAATGACTTTGAGCGTGTGCTCGAAGACATCCTTGTAACGTCCCTTGCCGCCGGAAAGCTGCCGGAGCTCCAGCACTTCGGGGATCACAAAGTCCATCAGTGCCAGGTCGCAGAGCATCCTGACACCCCGTGCAGGGTTGGAAGACAAGAGAATCTTGTTTGTCTCCTCGGCGATGCGCTCCTTGCTGATCTTTTCCAGAGTGGAGGCGCAGGCCTGAAGTGCCCCGCGAGTTGCCGGATCGATGGTGAATCTCAGGTCTGCCGAGAACCTCACAGCACGCATGATGCGCAGCGGATCTTCGGCAAAGCGTTCTTGTGGGCTACCCACGGCCCTAATCACCTGTGCTTCCAGATCTACGAGACCGCCAAATGGGTCGATGATCTTGCCCGTGCCTATCTCCTGAGCAATGGCATTTACCGTGAAGTCTCTACGTGCCAGGTCTTCTTCAAGTGTTGTGCCAAAGCACACCACCGGCTTGCGTGACTCTGGATTGTACCACTCTGAACGGAACGTTGTGATCTCGACCTTCTGGGTTCCGAAGATCACTCCGATTGTCCCGAACTTCTCGCCAACAGTGTAGATGCTGTCTGGGTTGGCGAGTCTCACCAGCTCCTTAGTCTCTTGAGGGAGGGAATCAGTTGCGAGGTCAATATCCTGTCCGGCGCGTCCCAGCAAGCGCTCCCGGACGGAGCCTCCGACGATGAACAGTTGCCGCCCGGCTGCAGTGAAGACATCATGAAGGCGGGATACGTTTCTCATTTCACCAGGAGTCCAGGACTACCAACGTCGTAAAGGCCATGATGCACCGAATGGGGCATTATCGCGGACCTTTGCCGAGCCAGCGACGAAAGTCGCTCTGCAGGGTGCGCCACCACTGCCAGCGGCCCGCAATCGGCCTGCGCCGCACTGGCTGGCCGCGCCAGTACTTGGGATTTCCGGAGGTCGCTTGCTTAATGGACAGGAAGATTGGGCTGAGGAACAGAATGACACCGGCGATTGCCATTATGGTGGCTGCAAAGTGCAGCTGGAAGTTGACAATGAAGGCCAGCACAATGAGCCCGACACCGGAGAACAGCAGTATGGTCGAGGTATCGTAGGCACCGCGGATTCGCCACCGGCGCGCAGGACGCCGCTGCTTCCAGCGCTCGCGGTCCCTCTTTTGCCAGTTGTCATCGGCTTCGGCACGGCGCTCCGCCCCGCGCAGTATGTCTTCTATTTCCTTCTCGTACTTACTAGGCATTTCCCCTTGACGAGCCTCCATACTCATTGTACACTAACGCAGTTTTCACTGTCAAAGAGATACTATTGTGACAAGCCTGCCCGAAGTCGCCAATTCACGCCTCACCATACCACTAGCCGTTCGCTTCGTGGGGGCGGCGGTCCTCGCCCTTGCGGCTACTGTAGGCGTGCTTCTACTGCCCTTCGACTATAGCGCCATGGGGAGTTATGGCTATCTGGGTGTCTTCGCCGTCACTCTCCTCGCTTCCGGCGGGCTGGTGGTCCCCGTGCCATACCTTGCGATAGTAGTCGCGGCAGGCACGTATCTGAATCCGGTACTGGTTGGCTTGGTTGCGGGTCTTGCCGCTTCCCTGGGGGAACTGACGGGATACATACTCGGGTATAGCGGACGCGGCGTTGCCGAGAAAGTTCCTTTCTACCATAAGGCCGAGGGATGGATGAACCGCTACGGGCTGGCAACCATCTTTGTGTTGTCTGTGGTTCCCAACCCGCTCTTCGATGCGGCAGGGCTGGCAGCCGGGGCGCTCCGTGTGCGGGTATCGCGCTTCTGGATGGTCTGCTTCGTGGGCAAGACCATCCGCCTGATTGGCATAGCAGCCCTGGGTGCTTATCTGCCTAGCTGGTTCTCCTGACCCATTTTCTTGACACCGCTCGCTTTTGGATGGTACAATTTGCGCAGTTGCAGTGCGGGTGTAACTCAGTTGGCAGAGTGTCTGCTTCCCAAGCAGAATGTCGTGGGTTCGAATCCCATCACCCGCTCCGTTTACGGCATCAGTAAGAAGACAAGAGAGCCGCCTCCGGGCGGCTCAGAGGCTTACTTGTAAGCCTTATCACGGGGCAGGACATTCAAGATAGTCATAATATCGTTCGGATCGCGGGTCTGTAACTCAAATACGATCCGGCACTTTCCGACTCTCAGTCTGAAACCATCGTCAACCGTTTTCACCTTGGCAACATCACCTTGCCCTGACCGCGCAAAGCGCTCAATAGCTTTGCAGACGCGGTCAGCCAATGCCGGGTCAAGCCTTCGTAGTTCATGGTTGGCCTCGGTGGTCCACTGGATTATCGCTGGCTTCATTAGCGGCGGTTTCTCAGCTCCCGGCAGACTTGTTTGTGGGGAATAGTCTCCCCGTGGCGTGCGCTCTCTCTCGAGCGCTCAATGGCCTCCAACTCGCTGGGGGTGAAAGAATCATCCTCCGGAGCGCTGGCAAGGATTTCTTTTAGTGATACCGGTTCATGGATTCGTGGATATCTGATGCGCAGTCTCTTAAAGAGCAGCCCTAGCCGTCCGGTCGCAGAGTCCCAGGCGGGAGCATGGAAAAACTCTTCGGCGTGCCGTCTGACGGACATCATTCCGCTCGCCTCCTCCTCGTTTTCGCGTGCCTGTCTAATTATACGGCAGCTCCTACAACTATTCTAGCATGGGACATGCCAGAGAATACTGGGCAATTATGGAGAACCTCAAAGAACCAGTCACGGGCGGCGCAATTGTAACTGAAATCTTGGATTGGTCAACAGTGAATTCGGGCCTGGCCCATCATCGGCCCCCAATTCATTAGCTAAATTTTCATACCCAGGGCACCAAGTACTTTCTGGGGAGTGATAGGAATATCGTCCACTCTCACCCCGATGGCATTATAGACCGCATTGGCTATCGCCCTCGGACTACACGTCACCGTTCCTTCCCCGATACCGCACGCCCCATACTCCCCCGCTCCCCGCCATACCTCAAGCAGCACCGGCTCCATCTCGGGCATGTCCACCATCGTCGGCATCTTGTAGTCGATAAAGTTGAAGTTCAAGGGTACTCCCCTTATCGGGTCGTACACTATCTCCTCGGTAATCGCCTCACCCAAAGCCATTACCTGCCCACCCAACTGCTGGCTCTCGGCTCCACTCGCATACATCACCGTCCCCGCATCGTTGATTATCACCAGCTTCAGCACTTCTACTTTTCCGGTGGCGGTGTCTACCTCCACTTCGGCAAAGCTCGCAAAGTAGGGGATACCCGTCCGCTCCACGTTGGGCTTCCTGCTCACCATCACCGTTAAAGGCACCAAGTCTCCCTGCCACAGTAGCTCCTGAACGCCTATGCTTCGGTCGGGCCCGATTATCTTGCCATCACTTATCGTGAGCTTATCGGCACTTACTTCCAGCACAGGCTCTGCCAGCGCCAATATCTTGGCCTTGAGCTCCTCCGCCGCCGCCATCATCACCTCGGACTGTAGGAAGGCGACTGCACTATCCGTCTGCACACAGTCCCTCATCCCCCTGTCCGTGTCCATCGTCTTAACCCAAGTTATATCCTCTACCCCTATCCCTAGATAGCTCAGTGCTTCGGCACAACCAAGCACGTTGCAGGTGTTGGAGCCTGTCCCTGTCTCTACCGTGGGAGCATCAAGGGTGACTGTGCCATCCGGGTACAAGCTTATCTTCGCCTGCACCTGCCCCCTTCTCTCCTCCTGCCACTCGGCATGCCAAGCAGGATGCACCGAGAAGCCCACCCCTCTCTTCTTGGTCCCCTCGTAGACCGGACCCTCTCCCGCCTTGTGCCGCTTCTCTTGCCAGCCGATGCGCTCCGCTCCGGCGCCGAGCACCGCCTGAACACTTTGATCAGGCCTGGCGCTCCAATCATGCCCTATGTTCTTTATGACAAGTTCCAGCGGGTCCATGTCCAGCCGCTCGGCCAGGCCGTCTATCATGCGACCGAATATGAAGTTGAACTGGGCGTTTCCTATCCCCCGCATCACGGAGCTGGGAATGCGGTTGGTATATACGGGGTGGGACTCCATCTCAATGTGCGGTATGGGAGCGAGCATTACCTCGCAGATCTCCACGGGAACGAATTTCAGAGTGGCAACCGAATGATCGGCATGAGCGCCGACGTCGCCAATGGACTTGAACTGGAGGGCGGTGATGGTGCCGTCATTCTTCGCTCCCACTTTACAGTGATACAGCACCCGCTGGCGGGTATCGTGGAAGCTGTCGTGCCTCGTATGCCGGAACTTCACCGGCCTGCCCGCCCGCTTGGCTAAGAGAGCGGTCAAAAGGAAGAAGGGCTGGTCCCCTGTATCCCCTCTCCCAAACTGCCCTCCCACATACTCGCCCATAACCCGCACCTTGTGAAGCGGCAGCTCCAACATTTGACTTACGTGCATCTTGGTCTGGCTGGCCGCGTAGGAGTTGGAAATTAACGTTAGCCGGTCGTCCTGCCAGTAGGCCAAACAACACCAGGGATCAAGAGAACCTTGAGTGGGGTTATTGTGGGCGGTGTCCACCGCCAGGATCACCTCGGCCTCGGCGAAGCCCTTCTCAACATCCCCCTTGGTCAGGAAGACATCCGGGCCGCTTAGAGGATCAGGTGGCAACACATTATGTTCAGCGATATCTGGGTGGATGACCGGGGCACCGGGCTGCATGGCGGCTATGGGGTCCAACACGAAGGGGAGAACCTCCCACTCCACCTCCACCAGCTTCAGAGCTTCCTCCGCTATCTCCACACTCTCCGCCGCTACCGCTACCCCTACCTCATCCCCCGCCCACGTCGCATAGTCTCCCAATACCCGGCGATCACAGAATCCCCGCCAAAACATTTCCTCGTAGGTCCGTACGTCTGTTGCGTCAGTCCAGCCGGCGTTGGTGGGCTTGAGGGAGGCAACTTCCGGGTCCTTGTAGGTGAGAATGGCTTTGACACCAGCCAGCTTCTCCGCCTTGCTGGTATCCAGACTCTTTATCCTCGCCCTTGGATATGGACTCCTGAGCGCCCGGGCATGCAGTAGCCCCGGATACTTACCCTCACTTATCACATCATCTGCATAGGGAGCTCTCCCCTCCGCCTTCTCCCTGCCGTCTATCCTCGGACGATAACTGCTGATGAACTTCCGCTCTACCCTCGGCTTGTAAGCACTCATTACCGCTCTCCCCTGGCCGCTATCTCCCTGGCTGAAGAGCCCCGATTATACCAGATAACCGGCGGAGTCGACCTCATCAAGCCCGCACTCGATGACGGTTGGTCTCAGCTTCATTCTGTCACAGATACTCATTAATACCCTTTCACGATGGCAGGCGCGTAATGCCCCCCTGACAAGGGGGGAAGGGGAGTTGGGTATTTGATGAGGAGGATGCCTGAGGAACCCGGAATTGGCAGCGTGAAAGCGCATAAGAAGTCCCAGAGGGGCATTGGCGGTTATAACGCGGAGCCCGGGCTGAAAGCGGCCATGACCGCGCTAATTCTACCGGCCCGTGGTTTCACCTGCCGCGCAGGCCTAGGGCGTCGTTGGGGGGTTGCACACATTGCATGGTCTATATCCCGCCGCAATTGCCTCACTTGGCCTATCCCAACAAATGAGATGGGTTATCCTCGCCACATACCGGCACGTCGGCTCGTGATACACGTCGCTTTCTGTGCTGCCACAGACCTCATACGTGGCCGGCTCCTGAGTGGGCTGCACGGTAGGCTGTGGCGGAGGAGTCGGGACAACTGTCGGCACTTCGGTTGGGATAGCTGTCGGGACCCGAGTGGGCGCTACGGTGGGTTCCTGATTAGGGCCTCCTGCGTATCCATACCGCCAGGTGAAATAGTGGCGGCCGATGTTTCCCATCTCCACCTGCCAGCCCTCGGGATTGCCAGGCGTGTAGGTCATAACGCGCCGCTCGAACGCCTGGATGAGCACCCACTTAACTTGCCCGGCCACTTTCGCCTGTGCCCAATAGGCTTCGGTGATCGGGAAACCGGTGGCAAAGAAGGTCGGATCGAACAACCTTCCCTCCCGGAAGGCCCCGGCCTCCATCACCAGGCCGCTCGAGTTGAGAAAATCCCAAAAGACACTGGCAACGGCGTGATCTGTTTCGGGTACATAATAAGCGGCAGTCACTCCGGCCGGGCCGCCGGCTCCCACTTGACCGCTACGGTCCACAATCTCGGTCAACTGCTCGCCGGCGGCATGCGGTGTCCTTGAAAGTAAGCCGGCGAAGGTGGCGTAGGTCGGGCCATTGGGGTCGTCAGGATCGCCCGCTACCGGAATCTGAGCGGGAGACCTTGCTTCGAAGTTGGCATCGCCTTTCTGAAGCTGCCCGCTAATGAGCTCTTTGGCCAGCAGCCCATTGGTCACGAACCATTGACTGCTCCTATCTCCATAGGGATTGTTGATCTCCATCCGGCTCTTGTCGAAGTAGGTGACGAGGCGGGAGCCGCCGGCAGCTTGATCATACTGTTCCTGCCGGGTGTCGAAACTGCCAGGTCCCCACATCCAGGTGCGAGATACGCTGCCCTGCTGTACGGGAAGGTCGCTACGATTCCACACATTCTCGAGGGCCGGGTCGGGCAAGGACATGGGAGCTTTCAGCGCGGCATTCGATATCGTTGGCAACAAGACTACTACGGCAATAACCAAAGGGAGAACAGTGAGAAACACCTTGCGTTTCATTCGACACCTCCGTTGATGTTCGGAGGGCGGCGATTAGGAACACCAGTCCGGTTCCGAAGCGCCAAGGTGACTGGCAAATCTGGGGTGCCGTCCCCTTTGACAATCTCTCAAACCACACGAACGCCTTTGCCCGCAGGCATGCTGCTGGCACAGTGGCAGCTCTGATCATGGGAAGAAATCGGAAGGATGGCGCTGGAGGAAGATTTGCTGCCACCACAGCGTCCGATAGGGATGCAGATAGTGAGTGGCGCGTTCTTTTTCAGTACAAGCCAATTAGCGCGCAGCATTCGAAGTGGGTCAATAGGCCGAAATACCTATTCCTTAATGAAGATCAAAGCGCCGCTCGCCCTGGCAACAGCTCAAGTGAGCAGCGGCGCGTGCTTCTTCCGCTAAGCTCTCAGTTTTGCCCTCTTCGTCCGGCGCAGAACCTCATGCGTTCCACCATCGTCTATTGGGATTCCCTTTGCCACCGAGATATGCTTGTCTAGAACGTTTCCCGATAATATGTAAGTCACCTCTCCCGCGTCTACGCTATAAACATTGCAGCTCGCGTCATCCTCGTAGATTATGACCAAGCCCTCATCGGCATTGTCCACTCCGAGGTCCACTCTAACAACTCCATCGACGTACACCGACTTAGAGCTCTCATCCGGCTCCGGCGATCCCACTCGTGCTCCTACTTTTGTCATGTGCCTTACCTCATTCTTTCACAGTCAAATTCGAACGCTGCCAAACTCACTCGCCCAGCTCGTGAAGACCGGTCCCGTCACCAGTAGAGATGCCCCCTTCCCCCAGTATTAGGGGGAAGAGCCGGTCCTGAGCGCAGCGAAGGAGCCGGGGTTAGGGGGCGGGATCAAGGAAGGAGCTGGAGTCAGCGCCTATACCTGCTCCCCTCCTGCCGGCCGGCTGAACCGGGACCGGGAGCGAACGGACGATCGTGCGAGCCGGGTACCGGTGTTGTTGCCCGTCCCTGTGCCGTGCGTCCGGAAAATGGCCGCGTGCACTACGACATCCATATAGACTAGCGCTGCTCCGGTGGCGCCTGTTCCCTCGAATCTGACGTCGTGACCCAAGGCGAGCGAGGGGAAGACTTCGCAATTGGCATCCCGTACCCTTTCCAGCAGCCTCACCGCCCGTTCGCGTCCCACGGGACCGCCTTTCTCGCCGTCGATAGCATCGAGGGAATAGCTGCGGATGAGCTTTGGCCACAGTATGGCCGCCGTGCGCTCCTGGTCGAACAGGTCTGCGCCCGCAATATGGCCGTTCATGGCCACAATGAGCCCGGCGGCTCCCGCTACAGGGGCCAATGCCGCCTCGTAATCTTCTAGGGTTTCCCTCCGGGACCGGTAGATATCGTTCATGGCTCCGGTGCTGGACGAAACGTGCATTTCCTCCTGCTTGACGGCAAGACTCTCCCAGATCGCCGCTTGATTAGCTGAGTGCCGTCCGGTGTTACGCAGCCCCATTCGCACCTGGGCGTCCTTCTCTCGCCTGATATCGAAATCAAGGCCTTCGCCGACTGCGAAGACATCAGATGTTTCGTGCCAACGGCCGGCTTCCACACAGGACACCGGAATGACGACTTTGTCGCCGGTGCCGACCAGGAAGCTGGCATTGACTATCCGGTTCTGCTTGCCACCGGTGATCTCCTCGCCGTCCAGCACGAGCACCATCACGTCGCCCCTATTGTGCAACACCAGTTCAGGCACGGTGCCGCCTCCCCGCTCCCGCACGGTTACGCTTCCTTCCAGGATGGCTTCACCGAGAGTGCGGTACTCGAGCCTCGGCAGGGGATGTCCTATGCCCCTAAGGAACAGGGGGAAGACAACCATGTTCCCGTGCTCGATTCCCTCCCCGACATCCAGGGTTCTGAGCCTCTCCAAGACAGTCTGACATAGCGTTAAGTTTTCTCCGGTCTCCATTCTTTCGTTCTCCTTTGTGGACCAAGCCAACTTCCGTTTTTCTCTGGGCTTGCTTCCAGCCATGTATTCTTCGCACCGGTCAGAAAAACTTCTCTCCATCTATTAATACGAACCTTGGCAGGAAAACCCTTGGTAGCTTTCCCGTGCACATTGAACCAAGTGAATTGCTTCGGCAATTCGTATACATATGCGGGGGGATTCGAAGATTTGGTTAGCCGGATACCTTATGATGCGAGCAGACCGGCGCACAGGTGTATAATGGAAGAGGCAGTGAGAGCCCGGCCGGAACTCTCGCGGTGGCATCTTGTGCAGGGATCCGGGGTTCTACTGGAGATACAGGTCACGATAGCATACCCGCATGAGGGGGTGACCGCCCATCAGATGAACAGTGGTGTCACCTACTCCGAGCTTTCAGCCCTGCGAACATACGGCGTCCTCTCGGATGCTCAGCTACTGCTGCTCTACAAGAACGGTGAGGCTGAGGCCATCGGAGCGCTCTACGCGCGGCACGCCGGGCCGCTCTACCGGTTCGCTATCCGCAAAGGACTAACCCACTCCGACAGCGACGACTTCGTTCAGGAAGTCTTCGTCAAAATCATCAACTGCATCCAGGGATTCGACGCCGGAAACGCCAATAGCGAACACTGGATTCACACCGTCAAATACTCGGTGCTCTACGACTTCTGGCGGAAGCGCGGCAGGACGGACGGGAAGAACCAACAGATTCCAGAGGATGACGAGATTCCGGACGAACATAACGATCCGGAGGATGAGATCTTGGAGCAGGAGATACACGAGGCCTATAGGCGCGCTTTCCGCTCGATTCCCAAGGAAGACCAACTTGAGATTCTCCGCGGACCGGGGCGGGGTCCGGGCCGCAAGACCTGGCATGCCGCCATGGCAAGGCTCAAAGAGAGCTTTCTCGAATACTACAATGGAGTGAGGCCTGTAAGTGTCCACTAGATCGCCACACCAGCCGGACTACGAAAAGCGCAGCCTGGACCTCATCAACAAGATGAGGCGGTCGGCCGAGGCTGCCACGGAGCAACTCGGGCTACCCTCGGAGGCCAAGTACGACTTACTGGATTCCATGTACGCTTCCCCTGCTAATCTCTCACTTGTCCCCGCTCTAGAGCGGGGCGCAGAGACCAATCCTCGCCTATACGAGGTAATCATGGGCTTTCTCGCCAGCTATATGCAGAACCGGATAAAGGACTTCCAGTCTCTCTGGCAAGACCTGCGGCGGGCGGAAGGGCTGGCATTGGCACCGATGCTCGCTCTAGAGGACGTGCATTACTGCATTGCCGCCCCGCCAGACATGGAAGAACAACCACGTCTGGCCATGCCGAGGCTCTCCACCCGCCGCCGGTCGGAGCTCCTCGGCATTGTAGACGTGATGACGTGGTGGCTTGAACAGGAAGCTGAGACGGGGAAGCCGGTTGAGGAGAAAGCCATCGTCGATTATGCTACGCAGCAAGGCTGTTCGCCCAAGCTAGCCCGCTCAATGGCTGAGTACCTGGCGAAACTGAAGACAGGCGGCTAGCGCGCGGAAGACCAACCACTAACCCTCTTCTTGGCCAGCGGTCATTTACGAATTGATGGCGGTTAAGGTAGGTTGGGCCCCATACTGGGATGGTGGTACAGCCAAGAACAGCTTGGCATTAACACTAGTTAGAGGTGCAGAAGAGGAAGGCGAGAAATGGCCACGACCGGTGACGGACCAGAGGAGGTCGATGACCTCGGGCTGGACCAGAAGGCGCTCGAGGCCCTCATTGTAGATAACCCGGATCTGGAACGGCTGGAGGCTCTTCTCGGCCAGTTCAACATATTTGAAGCCATCGGGGCGGTGCGGCAGGAAGTTCGCCACTCCAATTTCCTCTCGTTTCTGCTGAACCCTCGTGAGACGCACGGACTGGGCGATGAGTTTGCTAAGCGGTTCCTTCAGAGGGTGCTTCTAACGAGCCCACAGCCGGAAATGCCCTTGAGACCCATAGACCTCGACCTATGGTCCCTTGACGGACTAGTTATTCAGCGGGAGTGGGAAAACGTCGACATTCTCCTGCTTGATGAGTCCCATAAGTTGGCCGCGATTATCGAGAATAAGATCGACAGCACCGAGCGCCCAGGCCAGTTACACAGGTATTGGAACAGCACTAGCCAGCATTACCCCGGCTGGAGTATTGTAGGTCTCTACCTCACACCTAGTGGTGACGCCCCCGAGTGTGACATGTATTTGGCAGTTGGCTATAGCGTCGTGTGTGCCACACTAGAAAACCTGGTTGGCAGCCGGGCAGCATCGATGGGGCCTGATGTGCTCACGATGCTCCGGCACTATACCCAGATGCTCAGGAGGCATATCGTGGGAGAGTCTGAGATAGACTTGTTATGCCGACAAATCTACCGAAAGCACCAACGAGCGCTGGACATAGTCTTCGAGCGCCGCCCTGATAGGCAGTCCGAGGTGCGGGTGATGGTAGAGGAGCTTATCAGGGCAACACCCGGGCTGGTTCTCGACAGGACGTCGAAGACCTATATCGACTTCGGCGTCAGTGCCTGGGATGTCCCAGCCCTACTGGTAGGGAAGGGCTATACGATTTCTGGGCGGATACTGACATTCGAGTTCGCTAACAACGTGGACAACTTGAAGCTTCGTCTCGTCATTGGCCCTGGGCCGA
>JAMCWQ010000077.1:47098-49279 GCA_023480825.1 Chloroflexota bacterium
TGGGCCGCTCGCGACGCGGGAATTGCTGTTGAAAATGGCTGGCGACCACGAGCCACTGAAACCAAGATCCAGTACACTTGGGAAGCAGTTCAACTCGATCTACTCGCGGTCCTTTCTTGCTCCCAGGTCGTACGAAGGATCGAACGAGGACATATACGAGGAGATCAGTGGTCACTGGGAGAGGTTCGTAAAGGAGGAGTTGCCGGTCATTGTCCCTCTGGTGCTAGAGCACGTACCTGGCCAGGACCAGGGGCTCGACGACTATGCCGGAAGGGGTGGGCCTTGATTTGCGCGGAAAGTATAGGGCTGAATACCAATCTTCCCGGGTTGAGTGCCACCTGCAGTGGAAGTGAAGAACAGCGCGGCCGGCGGGACGTACGTTGCACTCAGCCAGACCAACAATCGTCTGACGGCTCCGATCGGCATGAGGCACTAATTAGGCCGCGAACCTATCCAACACACTATCCGGATACCCGCGGAGCAGAGCCTGCGGAAGTGACGGATGTAGCCGTTAGGAGGAGCAGGATGTCTCGAGGTTACGGACAGGCTCTGGCCAAGGCAACCGAGGCCGCTCTGGCGGCAGGCTCGCACCTGCGCGAGGAGTTTCATCGCCCGGGCGGGCCCAGAGGTCCGAAGGGCCAGTGCCCGGCGGACAAAGAGGCGGAGGAGACAATCAGGGCGCGGCTGACCGCTGCTTTTCCCGACTGGGGATACCGGGGAGAGGAAACAGGTAGCAGTGCAGCCGCCGGCGGCGAAACGCATGTCTGGCTGGTGGACCCCAACGACGGCACACGGGCCTTCCAGAGCGGCAGGCGCGGAAGCGCCGTCTCCATCGCCCTCTTGCGACAAGGCAGCCCGGTGCTCGGAGTGGTCTATGCCTTCGTGGCCCCGGATGATAGAGGTGACCTCTTCACCTGGGCGGAGGGCCACCCGCTCATGCGGCAGGGCCACCCGGTTGAGGCCACCCCATGGTCTGGCTCCCCCGAGGTCCAGAAAGTGGTGCTGGTCTCCCAGCATGCCGATAAGAATCCCGAGGCGAATTTGCGCTGCGTCGCACCGATGCGCTACCGGGCAGTGCCCAGCATCGCTTACCGCCTGGCCTTAGCAGCCGCTGGTGACGGCGTGGCGGGCGTTTCCCTGAACAGCCCTTGCTCCTGGGACTACGCCGGCGGCCATGCCCTGGTCAGAGCGGTAGGCGGAGAATTAGTGGACCAGAATGGAAAGGCTGTAACCTACAGCCCCGGCGGTTCGAGCTCCACAGAACACTGCTTTGGTGGCGACCCCGGCGTGGTGCGCACCCTGTGGAGCAGGCCGTGGGACTCGGTACGTAGTTGGCCTTCAACTTCGGAGCTTGCCGCTGGCGGGCCATCTATGGTGAAGTTGGAGCCGGGGGTTGCGTTGAGGGATTCGGATCTTCTTTCCAGGGCCCAGGGGTGCCTCCTCGGCCAACTGTCCGGCGACGCCCTTGGTTCGATGGTGGAGTTCGAGACCGGGGAAAGACTCCGCGCCCGCTATCCACGAGGAATCCGGGACATGGACGACGGCGGGACCTTCAACACCATGGCCGGCCAGCCCACTGACGATTCAGAGCTCGCCCTCATGCTGGCCCGTTCCCTGGTGCATGCGAATAGATACGATATCGAGTCAGTCGCCCGGTTCTACCGATACTGGTATCAGTCCCATCCGTTTGACATCGGAGGGACCATAGGCAAAGCCTTGCGAGCCACCGTAGGACAGGAGTGTGCCTCAGAGGCGGCGATGGCGGTGGCAAGCCGGACCAGTCAGGCCAACGGCTCCCTGATGCGCATCAACCCGCTCGGCATCTACGGGCACAGCCTGCCTGCCGAAACCATTGCCGCCCTCGCCCGCCAGGACAGTGCTCTCACACATCCTCACGTCGCCTGCCAGGAGGCCTGCGCCGTCTTTGCGGTGGCTGTAGCCCGGGCGGTAAGGCAGAGCGGAAGTCCGGATGAGGTCTATGGCGACGCTCTCGCGTGGGCGGAAACGAACTGCCGGGATTCAGCAGTGCTAGAAGCTCTGAAAGGAGCGCGCTCGGCCGCGCCCTCGGTCACCGGCGACAAACTAGGCTGGGTGTTGGTCGCCTTCCAGAACGCTTTCTACCAGCTTCTCCATGCACCGACTCTGGAAGAAGGTGTCGTGGACACGGTGATGGCCGGCGGC
>JAMCWQ010000073.1 GCA_023480825.1 Chloroflexota bacterium
GGCTGATGATCAGTAGCGAGGTATCTAATCGATTCCTGCGGTGCTGCGGTGGCGATTACGGGATCGGCCGGCGAGAAGGCATTGACACAGGAGATTGTGGCCAAATCCGGCCGCGAGGTGGTGAACCTTGCCGGGCAACTGGGGGTGGGCGAGCTAGCCGCCGTCCTTGCCACAGCCAACTTGGCAGTAGGTGTCGACAATGGCCCCATGCATCTGGCCGCCGCCGCCGGCACGCCTACGGTGCGCCTTTACGGTCCCACCGACGTCTCACTGTTCGGCCCGCGGGGAGACGCCGGGCGTCATATCGTCATTAAGGCGGGCCTGCCATGCGTGCCCTGCTGCGATCTCTCGCCTCGCGTTGACCCAGGACGTGGCGGCGAGTGTATGGCTGCGATTCGGGTGGACGATGTAATTGCCGCCATCTACCGGCTGCTTGGCGAGGGGGTCTGCAAATGAGAATTGCCATCGACGCCAGCCGCGCGGCAATAGCCACCAGGACAGGCACTGAGAACTACTCGCTACAGATCATCAGCCATATGGCCCTTATTGACGATGCGGATGATTTCTCTCTTTACTACAACTCCGGGAGCCTTGATAGCCTTGGTCTTCCGGCAAGCTTCGCACTCCAGCCCATTCCCTTCCCCAGATTATGGACTCATGTCCGCCTGTCGGCCGCTCTTGTCTCCCAGCGCCCGGATATCGTGTTCATTCCGGCCCATGTCCTTCCGGCAGTCTGCCCTGCCCGCTCGGTGGTAACCCTTCACGACCTGGGCTATGTCCACTTCCCCAAAGCCCATACTTGGCCATCCCGTCTCTACCTGCAGGCTTCGACCTGGTTCAGCGCCCGGTATGCCAGCCATGTCATAACGATATCCGAGGCCTCGAAGAGAGACATAATGCGCTACTGCGGGGTGCCGGCAGGGAAAATCTCGGTTATCTACCATGGTTATGACCAGAGTTATCGCCCGCTAGAGGCGCCCCGGGCAGCCCCGGTTGCCGGGAAATACGCCATAGACTCTTCCTACTTCATTCACGTCGGAACGCTGCAGCCGAGGAAGAATATTCCGCGATTGATACGGGCGTTCTCAGCCTTCAAAGATCAAGGCTGGCCCCACCAGCTCGTCCTCGTTGGCAAGAAAGGTTGGCTATATGATAGTATTGCAGCCGCAGTGGAGGCGAGTCCGCATTCCGGCTGCATCCGGCTACTAGGCTACGTGGACAACAACGATCTGCCGGCGCTGGTCGCCCGTGCGAGCGCCTTGGTGATACCATCCCTCTATGAGGGTTTTGGATTGCCTGCTTTGGAGGCAATGGCCTGCGGTACGCCGGTGATTGCGTCGAACACTTCCTCGTTGCCCGAGATCACCGCCGATGCGGCGCTGCCGGTGGACCCGCTGGACGAGAAAGCCATTTGCGATGCCCTTTGCCGGGTGGCTTCAGATCCGGACTTGCGAGAGAAGCTGAGCAGTGCCGGGCTGGCAAGGGCAGCCCGGTTCTCCTGGGAAAGGTGCGCAAGAGAGACTCTGGAGGTCTTGAAGCGGGTGGCCGGCGGGCGCTTGGCAGACTGACATTCGTCAAGGGTACCATGAGTGCAAACGTATGTAGTAATACCCACCTATAACGAAATCGAAAACCTCGAGAACATCGTCGCTGCCGTGCTAGCCGCCAGTCCGGGCATCAACGTGATCATAGTGGATGATGGCTCGCCCGACGGCACCGGCGAAGCAGCCGACCACCTCGCGGCGGCCGATGAGCGCGTGAAAGTCATCCATCGAAGCGGGAAACTCGGCCTGGGGACGGCCTACATCTGCGGCTTCAAGCGGGCCCTGGCGGAGGGAGCGGACTACATCTGCGAGATGGACGCCGATTTCTCCCATAATCCATCTTATGTACCGTCCTTGTTGTCCGCAGTGGATGATGGCGCCGATGTCGCGATTGGCTCGCGTTACGTCCCAGGCGGAGGTACGCCCGACTGGAGCCTCTCGCGACGAATAATCAGCCAGGGCGGCAGCCTCTATGCCCGGATTGTTCTGGGCATGAGTGTGAAAGACCTTACCGGTGGTTTCAAGTGCTTCCGCCGCCAGGTGCTCGAAGCCATCGACCTCGACTCCGTCCACTCCAACGGGTACAGCTTTCAGATCGAAATGAACTACAAGAGCGCGTCGAAGGGCTTCCGTCTGGTCGAGGTCCCCATCGTCTTTCCGGACCGGCGTGTCGGCAAATCCAAGATGTCCAAGAGAATTGTCACCGAAGCGATGGTCGTCGTGCCCCGCTTGCGTCTGGAACGGCTGCGGGAGCAGTACGCGGCCTTGCGCCGCGACAACAAGAACCCTTGAACGCGCAAAGGCACACCCCGAAGGTCATGTCTGAGAGGGATCCAAACGCCCTTCCTCGCAAACGTATCCTTGCCATCAAACTGGCGGACATCGGCGATGTCCTTCTAACCTTGCCGGCTCTCCAGTCGGTGCGCGCTGATTATCCTGATGCCCTGATCGACATCCTCGTGCCGCCTGGCAGCGCTCAGCTCGCCGAAATGTCACCGGTCTTCAATGAAGTCATTCGGTTCGACAAGTCTCCTTTCGATAGCCGCTCGAGCTTGCTTGACCCCAGCGGGTTCGTTCAAGTGGCCGGCCTCCTTCGCCGCCTCCGCGCAAGACAATACACCGAACTCATACTGCTGCATCACCTAAACACCCGCTGGGGAGCGCTCAAACACGCATTTCTCGTGAAGGCAAGCGGCGCACCGGTGCGCATCGGCCTCGACAACGGGCGCGGATGGTTTCTGAACCGGAGCGTACGCGATCGCGGCTTTGGCGATGTCCACGAGACAGAGTACTGGCAGGAGCTGGCCGCCGCAGCCGGCGTGCGGTCACCCGCTACACGGCCGGAACTCAAGCTTTCCGAGGACGATCGCCAATGGGCGAAGGGATTCGTAGGAAGCCACTCCAAGCCAGGACAGCCAATGATCCTCGTCCATCCGGGTTCCGGGACATACAGCCTTGCCCGCCGCTGGTACCCACACCGCTTTGCCGCAGTGGCGGATTCCCTCGTCCGGGACCACGGAGCCCAAGTCGTGCTTGTTGGCGGCCCGGATGAGGTGGAACTCTGCGGAACCGTCTCCACCTTCATGGTTACCACACCCGTTCTCGCGGCAGGACAGACGACACTCGGCCGGATGCTGACGCTGCTCGAGGCAGCAAGCCTACTTGTCGGCAACGACTCCGGGCTGATGCACCTGGCGGCAGCGGTGGGAACCCCCGCAGTTGCCATTTTCGGCCCCTCCAACGATCGAGCCTGGCGACCCTACGATTGGAACACCGGAAGAGCAAGCACAAACGCGACACAGAGCCGCTACGCTGTAGTGAAGGCCAAGCTGAAATGCCGCCCCTGTCTCTATACAGGCCACAGGCTCGGGAGGCGTGAAGGCTGCGCCGGCCGCGAGTGCCTGAATATGATCACTGCCGCAGAAGTCCTTGAAGCGGCGAGGCATTTCCTCAGCGGCGCTCACCAAGGCGAAAGCCCGAATAGGCCCGACTGAAGTAAGTCTCCTCTTGACACCAGCCCCCATATTCAATACGATTGTTGTTAGGCATCCTGTCTCTGTACATCTGCTCACTTGACTCCCGGCAAATCACTGCCAATGGCAACCCGGTCCCGGTTCTGCTAGAACACGACAACGGAACACACAGGAGGAGGATGAAGATGGTTGGACAAGTCAAGAATCCGAGCAAGTCGGCCTATCTGACCACTATGATCAGTCTCGCATCAGCGGCATTCGGCGTGATAGCCGCTCTGGCGTGGAACGCGGCGATTACCCAACTATTCACGCAAGTCTTAGGTAAGGCGACGGGGTTGGTTAGTCTGTTCATTTACGCGATAATTGTGACGGTCGTCGCTGTCATCGTTATGGTGAACCTGGCCCATGCGGCGGAGCGCCTCGGCGGCACCGAGAAGACCGAATGAGACCATCGCCACTGTAACCGGGACGCCTGGGACATTAGCGGCCAGAGAAGCGCTCTGCTGGCCGCTTTCTTTCGTCAGCTTTTTGCCAAGTATTGTCCCCATAGGAGGTCAAGCACCTGCAAATTGTTGACAACCCTCTCGGCAGTGGCGTAAAATGCGCCCGTTTGTGACCGTGCTGGAACCTTGCTGCCGGACTTATCGCTTCCCGATCACCGGTGATAGCCAGGGGTGCATGGTGTCCCAGCTTCATAGTTATGCTTCTAGCGACCAGAAAGGAGACCCATAGCCTTGTCTAAGATCAGAGTGGCGATCATCGGAGTGGGCAACTGTGCGTCCTCTTTGATTCAGGGGGTGCAGTATTACAAGGACACAGCCGAGGAGGAGACAATCCCCGGACTGATGCATGTCAACCTTGGTGGCTACCACATTAGTGACATCGAATTCAGCGCCGCTTTCGATATTGATAAGAACAAGGTCGGCAAGGACCTTTCTGAAGCCGCCTTCACACCACCAAACAATACGATAAAGTTCAGCGACGTGCCGAATCTCGGTGTGAGAGTGCAACGGGGCATGACCCATGATGGTCTGGGCGAGTACCTCTCCAAAGTGATCGAAAAGGCCCCCGGCCCCACTGCCGATATCGTCGGCACCCTAAAAGAGACAAAGACGGACCTGGTCATCAACTACCTCCCTGTCGGCAGTGAGATGGCCACAAAATGGTATGTCGAGCAAGTTCTGGAGGCGGGATGCGGCTTGATCAACTGCATCCCGGTGTTCATCGCCCGGGAGAAGTACTGGCAGAAGCGATTCGAAGACCGGGGATTACCGGTGATCGGTGACGACATCAAAAGCCAGATCGGGTCTACAATCATCCACCGGATTCTTGCCCGCCTCTGCCGCGACCGAGGGATAAAGATCGACCGGATGTACCAGTTGAATTTCGGCGGCAACACCGATTTTCTCAACATGCTCGAGAGATCGCGCCTGCAATCCAAGAAGGAATCCAAGACCAACGCTGTGACCAGCCAGATGGATTACGACCTTGGCGCCGACAATGTCCACGTTGGCCCCAGTGACTACGTGCCGTGGCTGGCGGACCGCAAGTGGGCCCACATCCGCATTGAGGGGACGAATTTCGGCGATGCGCCAATTAACATCGAGCTGAAGCTCGAGGTCTGGGATTCCCCGAACTCCGCCGGAGTGGTGATCGATGCCGTTCGCTGTCTGAAGCTGGCCCTGGATAGAGGCTTGAAGGGAGCAATCATCGAGCCATCCTCCTATTTCATGAAGTCTCCTCCGGTCCAGTATCGCGATGACGAGGCCCGGAGAATGGTCGAAGAATATATAGGCAAGATGACGCAGACGTCTTCCTAGGAATGTTCACCTACCGTCTCTTTTCGGCAATCGGCTTGGCGGTTGGGTTGATCCCCCGCCGAATCAGTTATCCATTGGCCGCCATCGGCGGCCACCTTTTTTTCCTTGTCTCCCGTCAGCAAGCCCGCAACGCCACGGAGAACATGAAACGCGTCCTCGGCCCAAGGGCAACTAGACGCGACGCCAGAAAGCTTGCTATCCGCTCTTTTCAGCAGTACAGCAAGTTCCTAGTGGATTTCATGCGCTTCCCCTTCCTACAAAGAGCCGACTTGGAGCGCATTCCCACTTTCGGCTGGGAACATCTCGATGCTGCGCTTTCCGGGGGGAAAGGGGCCATAATAGTGACGACCCATTTCGGCAATTGGGACATGGCCGCGGCCATTCTTGGCGCTAGCCCCTATCCCTGCAACGCCTTGGTCGATACTCTCAAGCCCGCCGCCTTTGACAAGATCGTTCAAGAGACTCGAGAGAAGCATGGCCTGAACCTGATCCGGGTGGAAGGCGCCCTAACCAGCATCTTTCGCGCCCTGCGACGGAATGAGGTAATCCTGATCGTGGCGGACAAACCCTCCCCAGGGTCCGGAGTGCTGGTGGAGTTCTTTGGAGAAAAGACATGGCTACCGGAAGGACCCGCCGCTATCGCTCTCAAGACCGGAGCGAAGATAGTGCCGGCTTTCCTCGCCCGCCAACCCAACGACCTCGACTTCTGGGGGCGTTTGGAGCCCGCGGTGGAGTACGAATTGTCCGGCAACAAGGAACAGGACATCCAGACCATAACGCAGTGCGTCGCCAGAGCTTTGGAAGAGGTGATCCGCCGCTACCCGGACCAATGGTACATGTTCCGGCCTATGTGGTCTAACGAGTCCGGAGACATAAGCTAGTGCTTACTTACTACCTCTTTAGAGCGGGACGGTTTCTGGCGCCCAGAATACCAGAATCTCTAGCCCATCTGCTTTGCGCCCTAGCTGGAGACGTGGCCTTCGCCATCAGCCGCCCGGCTCGCTCCAACGTCATGGCAAACATTCGCCACGTCATTCCAGCCGCCAACCCGGGAACGATCAAGCGGACGTGCCGCCTGGTGTTCCGAAACACCGTGGAGAATTACTACGACCTGCTGCGGCTGCCCTCCATGACCCGGCAGAAGTTTGCAGCATCAGCAACCGTGCATGGACTGGAGAACATGCAAATCGCCCTAGAGAAAGGCAAGGGTGCGATCATGCTTTCCATCCATATGGGAAACTTCAACGTCGTGGCTCAGACACCAGTGGTACATGCCATGCCGACCAGCATAATTGCCGAGAATATTCAGCCGGAGACGCTCTACAGGCTGGTGAACGGCATGCGTGAAAGCATGGGTATGCAGATGATCCCCCAAGACGGGCATCATGTCAGCAAAGCCTACAAGGTGCTACGCAGAAATGAGGTGCTAGGAATGATGGGAGATCGCGATATCGCTGGCACCGGCGTGGAGGTGGAGTTCTTCGGCGAGACCACGAGCCTTCCCGCGGGACCGGTCGCCCTCGCCCTGCGCAGCGGAGCAGCCATCATCCCCTCCTACACCATGCGGGTTGGAAGGGGGAAATCCATTGGATTCTTGGAGTCGGCCTTGGAGTTGGAGCGAACAGGAGATCTCAAGGCAGACGTCCAGCACAACACTCAGCGCATAGCCAGGGTCCTGGAAGGGTACATCCGCAGGGCGCCGGAGCAATGGACGGTCCTGCAGCCCATCTGGGCTGACAGGGGTAAGTGAATGGCAGTGTAGGGTGTGGGTCGTCAACCACCCGAGGGATGGCCCCAACAAGTTGGGCATACGTAGGGACGGTCCTTCACCTGAAGGACGGACGGCCGCCGCTCTGCAAGTGGCAGGCGAGTCATATTCTTGGCAATGATGGGGTTCAGGGCCGGACGCACAGCCGTGCACCCCTGCAAGTACGGTTCTGAAAAGGGGTGAGCTCAAGCCCTCCCGGCTGGCCAGGGCCAGAATTACGGCAAACCCTTCTCTTTACCTACCTCTGTCAGGCCTATCTTGGGGGACGGGGGGCAACTCCTCAGAAAGCAGGCTATGGCCTTTGCCTCGCCATCGCCACCCCTGCCAGGGCATGAATCAGCGCCCAAACCGCCAGGTGCGGAGACCGCCCCGATGGATCCGCCTCGGGAAGCAGGTCCACGAAATCCAGACCGTCGATCCCGGCGGAAGTGATGGTGCGGAGGGCAAAGAATAGCTCCGACGGCGTAAGCCCATCGAATTCCGGCAAGCTGCCTGGACTAAAAGCGGCATCCACGATATCGGCATGCACAGTCAAATAGACCTTCTCCGTGCCCTTCCTGGCGAGATCGAGAACCTCCTGCAGTGAAGCCTCCAAGCCAGCATACCTCATGTCCCACATTGTGTAAATCGCGGCACAATCCTCCTCAGCACGCTGGAAATCGGCTTGCCTATTGCGCGGGCCCCGAACACCCCAGTAGACCATGTTCTCCGGCCGCACACGCTCCAAGGCAGTGAATTGGCGCCGTGGGCAGCCGCTCGATACCCCAGAGGAAGCCGAGACATCCTCGTACTCGGCAACGGCTCCCAATTGGATGACCCCCACCGGACCATTCGACCGCTCGGCCAGGGCTTTCACCACGTGAAATGACAAAGCCCGGTCACCGCCCAGTACAACCGGCTTTGCCCCCGAGTCGAAGATGTCCCCCGCCACTGAGGCCAACCCGTCAAAGATTTCTCCCGGGTGCCGCCCCGCGACCGGAATGTCGCCGGCGTCACCAACGGAAATCCCACCGAGGACATCGAAGCCAAGCTCCGGGAGATACCCTCCATAGTGTCCTGAGGCCCGCCTTATCGCCGAAGGGGCAAGCTCACTGCCGGCCCACTCCAGCGGATTAGTGGCACACTCCCAGGGCACACCTAGCACCACCGCATTTAGCCCGGCCAGCCGGCCCCGATGCACTTGGGGCACACCAAGAAAAGTCGGGCGCCCCATTACCCCTCTGGTATCCTCTTCATTCCCGGCCATTGCTTCTTCTCCAATCCGGGGCATTGCCCATTCCAACCCATCATTGTCACGTCACGGCCCGCCTTGGTACGCCTAAAGAACACTATTCGTTGAAGGGCGGCCCCCTCGACAAAGCTCGTCCAATGCCCACCTGACAGGTGGTAGGGGGTCACGGCCTTGAGAAGCGATAAAAGTGATTGCATTCCCTGACGCTCTAAAGACCCCCCAAATCCCCCTTAGCAGGAGACTTGACCGGATTCCACTCGTAACGGATGAGCTTGTTGGCAAAAAGAGCATTAGACCTGCTCGTCCCCATTTCTGCTCGACGCACGCAGTCGGTCCAATTTCGCTCTGATCCGTTTGCGGCGGGCCTCCGTCTCCCCCCGGTCCATTTCTATCACTAGGGCCCCGGACTCCGTGGGCGTCACCACGAGCCAGTCCCCCTCTGTGGAACCAGGTGGAAGGCTCTCGACCGGCACATTCATCCTCTGTCTGCCTTGGTCGTCGAACAACACCGCAAGCCGCCCATCCTCAATCCGGTCGATTACCAATCTAAGTCTTGCCATCACATTCTCCGCGTTGCGTGCCCCCTACAGCTTCAGCGACGAATAGTAATCTCCGTAGTCGGGCCTGCCGCTGTCTTCACCCACAGCCGGTCACCATCAGTGAACACCTGTATGGTTCCATCAACCGCAGTACCAAACACCTTTGCGCCAGTCTGCGCCAATCGAGCGAGCGTCTCGCGGTGTGGATGGCCATAATCATTGTTCACCCCGGCCATCCATATCGCCACAGATGGCTGGACGGCCCGCAGAAAGGGCGCCGATGAAGCTGAATTGGACCCATGATGGCCGACCTTCAACACTGTGGATTGCAGACTTTGCCCGCTCTTGAGCATCGCTGCCTCCGCCGTCTCACCGGCATCGCCAGCGAAGAGAAAGCTGACATTCTTGTACTGCAAGCGCAGGACCAAAGAACTCTCGTTGAGGTCAGAGTACAATTTAGCCCCAGGGCTGAGCACGTTGAATGCCAGGCTGCCCACCTTTATCGTGTTCCCGCTTTGCACCTCGTAGTATTTGGCCCCGGAAGCAGTAATAGCATCCACAAAATCTTCGAAAGACGGCGTTGTGTATTCTTGCCCGTTTGTCCATACGGCATCGACTTTACAGTTCCGCAGCACCTCCGGCAATCCCCCGATATGATCGGCGTGAGGGTGCGTGGCAACCACCGCGCTCAGGTGCTTCACCCCCAATTGCGAAAGGTAGCGGTATGCCAGAGAATCAGGCCCGCCATCTATGAGGACGTTCTCTCCTTCCGGGCTCTGAATCAGAATTGCGTCTCCCTGCCCAACATCGATATATGTGACAACAAGCGCGCTTTGTGCCTGTGCGGCTGGGTTGGCCGTAGCAGAGGGGCTAGCGGCAGGAGAGGCGCTAGCGTCTGTAACCTGTTCGGTGACCGGTGTGGAGGTGGAGGGTAGGCCGCAGGAGATAAGAACCAGCGCCACAACAGCCAGTAGCAGAAGAATTCGCCTGAGTTCCGGGGAAAAGCCTTTTCCCGCCCTGAAAGAAAGATCTGGCACAATTAACACCGGAGATTCGTCGAGAGTGACATGGACCAGCACTCAGCGGCCCTGCCGGTCCAATCATAAGACGCTGGCGACAAGGTGTCAATTCGACGGGACTTGCCAACACCCTATCTGAATGCTATACTGCCGGCCATGCCCCATTTGGGGATAAGGTTAACAACCACCAGCCAATTTGACATGCCTAGGGCACGCCCGCGTCGTAGCCGGCTCAGCAAACTGCCGGCTGCCCTGGTAAGGCCTAATCCCCAGCGCGTAGCCTTCCACAGCGAAGACCGGCGTGATCCCCTGAGACCTCTGCACTCTAGTGCGCAGAGTACACCTGCGAGCGCAGGCCGCGATGGCTTTAGTGCGGCCCGCCATGAATCACGCTCAAGGAGGCCATCATGCGCAAACTACTCCTAGTCACGATGCTGTTCAGCCTGGCGCTATCGGCTGCACCTGCCCATATCGCCTCAGCGAATTCCAGAGATTTCGAATCCGTGCAGACTGTTGATCTGACCTCGGGTGCCGATTTCACGGGCAGCGAACTAACCAACGTGACCATCGACCCCATCGCCGATGGCGCCATAACATTGGGCGCCGACCCTTCTTACCAATCGGCCGCCTATGCTCCCTACGACTACTTCGGGACGTTCGTCTCAAGACCGCAAGCCCTCGATCAACCCGTAAACTACGTGGAGCTCCGTTACCTCACTCTCGAACCGGCCGGCACAAAAATACAGGTGGCGGTTCGAGGAAGTGTTGATGGCAAAAGTTGGGGATCATGGATTGATGCCCCATCGGAAAGCGGTATCACGCTGACCAGGCCTGCTGCCTTCCTGCAGTATCGAGTCACGTTGACCGCCCAGGACTTAAATGTCAGACCAACCCTGCTTTCACTTAGTAGCACGACCGCGATAGATACTCATTCTCCAGTGCCAGCTACTATGCAGGATGATGCCAAACCCGCTCTGGTTCTGAGACTATATGCCACGCGCGAAGGACTTGTGGGCGCTCGAACATCGAATGGGCACACTATTCAACCAAACGATAGGTTTGTTGCCCTGCCATCGAACGGCGCGTTATGCCGCAATGGCGGAGATGATTATCAAGTCCTCATTTCCTACAAGGGTCGCCGGGCTATCGCACCGGTATGGGACGTCGGACCATGGAATACCCATGACAACTACTGGGATATGGAGAGGCAGGTATTCCAGGACCTGCCTCTGGGGCTGCCCGAGGCCCAAACGGCTTTCTTCGACGGCTACAACGATGGGAAGGACGAGAGAGGACGGACGGTTATGAGCCCCGCCGCCATTGATATTGCCGATGGGACCTTTATCCAGGACCTTGGCATGGTTCAGAGTGACTGGGTAGACGTCACTTTCCTCTGGACCGGTAACCTTCCCGAGAAGCTGGAAGTTGCCGAGCCTACTGCTTCTCCAGTTGATCCCGTTCCGGCCATAGAGAACAATCCCGATGTCGCCTACTTTCCCCAGACCGGACACAACGTGGGGTACGAGTTCCTAAAGTACTGGCAGGAGCATGGAGGAGTCCAGGTCTTCGGCCTACCTCTCACGGATGGAGTCAAGGTCGGCTCCTACTCCGCTCAGTACTTCGAGCGCGCTCGCTTCGAGTACCATCCCGAGCTTCCCGAAGGCCAAAGAGTAGTGCTCGGTAAGCTCGGCACCATACTCACAGCAAATCAAGATTTCCAGCCTGCTTCACCTGTGTCCGATACCGAAAGCATGAGGTACTTCCCGGAGACTCAGCATACGCTCTCCAACGGGTTCCTGCGTTACTGGACGCAGAACAACGGAGAGGAGATCTTCGGCTTGCCTATCTCCGAGGAGATGGACTTTGTCAATCAGTCCACCGGCGAACACCTGGTCGTCCAGTATTTTGAGCGGGCTCGTCTCGAGTACCACCCGGGACTTAAGGGGACGCCTTTCGAAGTCCAGCTGGGCCTGCTGGGCCGGGAATTGCTTCAGCGCAAGGGCTGGCTGAAATAGAGAAGTGTTGATTCCCGCAAATATCGTGGCGGACAGGGCCGTGCCGCCACTTCATCTTTCTCAAACACCTAAACCGGCCACGGGACCCAGGCATCGGGACTTCGTTTGCATGCCCTCCCTCCTTTGGGTATAATCTACAAAATGTCTCTGGATGGAGTTCATGGATGCCCCCTGTTGGCGATATCCTGCGCGAGGCCCGCGAGTGCAAAGGTGTGACAATTGCCCAGGCCTCTGCCACTACCAAGATACAAGAACGGTTCTTGGTGGCGTTCGAAGAGGAAGATCGCACCAGCCTTCCTGGCGGCATTTACACCAAAGGCCTGCTGACTAAGTATGCGGAATACCTGGGCCTAGACCCTGATGAAATAGTCAAAATGTTCGGGATTGCCCCGAGCACCCGTCGCCGCGAAACCATTACCGTCGAGCCGGTGACCAAACCCATGGAGCCATCGGCGAAATTCGCCCCGAGTTTTGCCCTGGTCCTGTTCGTGGTCATCCTGGCAGCTGCCTTGTTCGCGTGGAGCTACAGCGCTTTCTTCGCAGCGGATAGTGGAAGCGGCACACCGGCGGCTCTTGTGCCATCGCCTACCCCTACCGCCTCTGCCACTGCCACGTCCCCAAGCCCGGCGGCTGAGATCGGTGTATTGCCAACTCAGACAGCAACCCCGGCGGTGACTCAAGCCGCAACACCTACGGTTACACCGACCCCTTCGCCGACGCCAAGCCCAACCCCAACCGCCGCCACGCAAATCGATTTGACGATTGACGCGTTGCAGCCGGCATGGGTGCTAGTGCGTGCCGACGGCAAACAGATCGCGAACGCTACCATTCCAGGGGGTATGAGCACCACATATACGGCCCAGCAGACAATATCCATCTGGTGTGGGAATTCGGACTACGTGGAGATTACCATCAATGGGCAGAAAATGGGCCGCCTGGGAGGGCCCGGTCAAGATATCGTAAAGACTGCCTGGGCTCTGGATAATGGCAAGGTGGTCACCGCCAACTACTAGATTCTGGTGATTTGTTGGAGCAGATTTCCTTTCATGTGATCACTCTCGGCTGCGATAAGAACTCCGTCGACTCGGAAGGCATGAGCCAGCTCCTGCTGGGGCAGGGGTATTCGCTGGCCGATCGAATTGATGATGCCGGGGTGGTAATAGTCAATACCTGCGGATTCATCGAGTTGGCCCGGCGAGAGTCTCTTCAGGCTCTCCGTTCCGCGGCGGGCCGAAAACGCAAGGGCCAACTTCTCATAGCTGCCGGCTGCTTGGTGGAACGTGACCGGGACAAGATAAGACAAGAGATCCCTGCGATAGATGGCCTGATCGGTACCCGGGAACTTGCCAACTTGGGCGTGCTACTCGAGAAGTTGGGGGGGTGGCC
>JAMCWQ010000023.1 GCA_023480825.1 Chloroflexota bacterium
GTGACGCGACCAACATGCAGGCTGTCAACAGAGACAGCGTCCGGTTTCTTGTGGCCAACTTGAAATGCTTCAATGCAGTCCTACCTCACGTGGCAGCCGGTGCACATGTTGTTCTTATAGGTGCTGTGGCTGTCGGGTACTGATATCATTCCGCCAGGTGCATGGCAGGATAGGCAATCTTGACGGCCCTCGAGGGCATGGGGTATTGCCGGGGGCTTCGCAGCGGTCGCCCCGGGAGTTGCCGAGGCATCGCTGGACGGCTTGGGTGCGCCTTCGTGGCACTTGTAGCAACTGTCGTCCTTGCGTCCCGCGTGCGAGGCGGCCAGCTGCAAGGGGCCGTTGGTGCTGTGACAGGAAGTACAGGCCGCGTTGCCCTGCGGCGCGTGGGGCATCGGCGGCGGAGCCTTGTGGCAAGCCTGGCATTGGCTGTTGTCGCTGGAATGGTTGGCAGGAACAGGCACCATGCCTGCTTCTTGAGAGTGGCAAGCCAGGCAATCGGTGCGTCCCTTCACGAAGTGGGCGATAGGAGGCGCGGCCGGCGGCGGGCCGGCAATAGCTTCTGCTTTCAGGTAGCCCGCAATATCGGCTATCTGGCGCGCCGTTAGCTGCCCGCCTTTGGCTTGATCGAAGGCGGGCATGCTGCCTGTCCCCTCGGTCATCGCCTTCACGGCGTCGGCGGGAGCGGTCTTGGCGATCTGTTGCAGGGGAATCTTGCCGTGGCAGCCAGAGCAATTTTGCGAGTACAATTGCTGCCCGCTGGGGACCTCGGCTGGAGGAGGTGTTGGCGTGACCGCGGCATGGACCTCCACGGAAATAGTCTTGGAGACCCGTGCGGGGCGGCCGTCGATGCCGTTGCCAATGCCACTAACCATGATCTTGTAGATGCCAGCGGGCGCTTCAAAAGGCACCTCGACCAGCGCATCGGCGCCCATATGATCCGCTACGCCGTCGAGATCGGCGGGATCTCCAGGGCCGCCATCGGCGGCGACGCTCTGATGAGGCTGGACCGCCCACGGAGAGGCGGAAAAATCTAGGTAATAGGCGGTGGGCTGATCGCTACAGGCGACCCACTTGGCGCCGGTGCCGTTGCTGCCGTTGGCCGCCTGATCCCATGCTGGACTCCAGAATGATTCCCCTGTCCCCTTCTCTGACCAGGCGGCGGGGTGCGAATCAGTGCCGGCGGAAACCTTCCATTGGGCCTGCTCCGGCATTGCGATCAAGGCGCCAACGCCTTTGTGCTGGCTTGCCTGGCCGAGCATCCCCGTGAAGTGGAAGTCTATTTCAAATGTATCACCGGCATTGACCGATAGTTCCGGCTCACTAGTAACATTCCTGCCGTTCAAGCCCACATAGATGTTGGCGTTGCCGTTCTGCTGCTCGTGGCAGCCCTGGCTAATGCAGTTGGTCCCGGCCATCGTGGGAACGGGAGCGCTGCCGGCAATAATTTGGCTGGCTCCGCCTATAATGATCAGAGCGACAATTACCGATAATGTAATCAGGAGCCATTTCATCGGGTGCACCACGTTGTATTCATATTCGTTCGCTCGTTTGCACCCGCCAGCCGGCAAGTGCTAACATTATGTTTACACCGGCCGTCCCCCGGCCAGTGTTGGGGGGAGAGGGGAGGAAACTCCCCTCTCCTCTGCGCGCTGCTTAGGTCGCAGCTAGAGGCCTGCTACTGCTTGTTGTGGCAAGCTTGGCAGACACCGCGGTTGTTGTAGAACAGCAGAGCGCTGTCGTTCGTCGGCTGGACGTTGGCAGCGTAGCTGCTTGCGGCCGCCGTGGTGCCGTGAGCATAGTGGCAGGTCAGGCAGGTCAAGCCGTAGCTGCTGGTGCTAGCCGGGTCGGACGTGATGGATAGCAGCGCCATCCGGAGCGGCCGGACCGAGCTGTTGGGATCACGCGCGCGGCTGGTGGTGTGACGGAAGCGAGCGATATTGCCATTGCCATCGTTCGCGTCCTGCGTACCAGGATAGAGGTACTTGCTGCTGCTGCCAGTAGTTGTGGACGGCTGGCTGCGGGCGCCGGACAGAGTTAGGTACTCCTCATGGCAGTTGGCACAGAAGAGGTTTATGCCATTGGTGTACGCCTGCATCCGGGCGGTGGTGGCCGTGTAGCTGGCGCCTGGCAGAGCCAGTACTTGGTTGTTCTGCGGGCTAAGCAGACCCGCCTCATTCGGGACCCACTTGATGGTATCCGCAGTGTCGCCGTGACCCAGCGCACCATCCTTGAGGATGCGGTAGTTGGTGGAGCCGTGCGGGTTGTGGCAGCTCGTGCATTTCAGCGTGCCGACCACGCCCTTGCCATCGGTATTGTTGGTACCCATACCACTGCCCCAAGCGGTGCCCAGACCGTTCCCGCCGTTCAGACCTTGTACATTATGGGCGGATGTCACATTGACGCCACCCATGCTGGCGAAGGCGCCGCCGTTCAGTGTGCCGCTGCCGCCGTATGTTCCGTCGATGACGTCGGTGCCGCTGGCGCCTTGGCCATGGCAGCTCGTGCAGAGGGCGTACTCGTCCGTTGCCTTCAGGAGCATGCCGTCAGCACTGACAGCGGTGTGGGCCCTGTGGCAGGCGGCGCATGCTGCGGTGTCGGCGTCGTAGCCACCGTGGGGACCAGCGTTAGCAAAGGCCATGCCGGCGAACGCTAGCGTCAGCACCAGCACTAGTCCCATGACGATTAAAAGTTTCTTCATTGTAGTACCGTCTTCTCCTTTCGTAAGATCGTCAAAGGGCTCTCGAGAGTTTTTGTTCTGTTCCCACCCCCTTTCTCCAGAGTTTGCGCTCCTCCCGGCCTGCGTCAGCAGGGGGAACGGGCAGCCAGCGCCGCCGTCAGCGCTGATTGTCATTGTCAATAGGCCCATACCTGGACCCGGTTGTTGTACCAGTCCGCTACGTACAAGCGACCCCCGGCATCGGCCGTTATGCCGGTCGGGTAGCTGAACTGCCCATCACCGGAACCGACCGTGCCGAACTTGAACATATTGGCCAGTCCCTTGTCGCTGGTGTCGAAGGCGATGATCTCTGAATTCAGGGAATCGACCACGTACAAGCGGCCCTCAGAATCGACGAAGAGGCCGCGGGGCATGGCGACCCCCCCTCCGGATGCCGTCGCATCCTTGCTCAGCGATTGATCGCTGCCAACCGACGTTGCCGCCACGGCGCCGATGCTTGTCACGTAAGTGCCGTCGGCCTTGAAGACGTCCACCCGGGCGCCGAGGTTGCTGCCCACGTAGACCTGTCCTTGGCGGTCGATGGCGATATCGTTCGGATAGTCCATCTGGCCAGGCTGCTTGCCTTCTTTGCCGAAGGAGAACTTGTAGTTGCCGGCCTTGTCAAACACGGAAATAGACTGCTGGCCGGGGAGAATGTCGCTGACGTAGATGTCGCCATTGGGGGCAGCGGCGACGCCGACCGGCGCCCATGTTTTCCCCTCGTACGGTGACTTGATGGAGCGCAGGTAGTTGCCGTCGGCGTCGTAGACATCTATGGAAGCCCGCATCTGATCCGTAACGTATACCAGCCCATCCGGGCCCACTGCCGCGTAAATCGGCTTGCGGGTGAGCGGGGTGGAATTGGCGGGGCTGGAGGTCTTTAATTCCCGGCCCTGCCGGTCGAATATCCGCAGCTGCTTTTCCCCATTGCCCTCTGCCACGTAGATCTTCTGCCCATCGTGGCTCACGGCTACGCCGACCGGCCAGTTGACCCCATAGATGTTGAATAGGAAATGGGGCGGCGTGTTCCTGGTCACGGCATTTACGATCGGTAGGTCGGTTATCGGCTTTTGCGTCTGCAGGTAGAAAAGCCCATATGAGCCGATGCCCGCAAGCAGGGCGACGAGGACACCGAGGATAATAAACTTGAGGCGTTTGCCCTTCTTCTGCCCACCTGGTGCATATTGCCCGCTCTGATCATTCATCCCTATCATGCTGATAGCTCCTCTTTTCTCGAGGCTTCACTATCGCCGCTGAAGCCCCAATGTCTGCGTTTCTGCTACTGTTGCTGCACCCCGGTCAATTGCTGAAGCTTGTTCTTCGCCATAGTCTTGTTGGGGTCGAGGGTCAGCACCTTCTGGTATTCGGCAATCGCCTTGTCCTTCTGGCCAAGATGCTCGTAGGTCATCGCGAGCGCGTAGTGGGCATCGACGAAGTTGGGCACGGATTGGATTACCTTCTCCAGCTTGGGGACTGTCTCCTGATAGGAGCCGCTGGAGAAGCCGACCATGGCGCGGGCGAAATCCCCCTTGGCCGGCTCGTTGTTCTTGTCGTAGGCTACGGCCATGCTCTGGTAGGCCTCTACGAAATCAGGAACGTACGTTGCCGCCTGCCGGAAGCACTCCGCCGCATCGGCATACTGGCCCTTCTGCATGAATGCCGTGCCAATCTGGTAAAGGGCGTCGGAATCGGTAGGGTCTATGGCAAGGGCAGATTTGAAGTTTTCGATCGCCTTGTCAAGGTTTGCTTGCTTCATGTAGATGCGGCCGACCTCGTAATAGGCAGCGTTCAGCCGGTCGTCAACCGAGGCATACTGGCTACTCTTGGTCATATCTATGAACTGGCCGAGGTACTTCAGGGCGTTGGCGTCGTCACCCTTTCGGGCGTACGTAATACCTAACCCCAGGGTAGCCGACGGATGATTGGCCTGAACCTTTAGCACTTCCTGCAACTGGGTAATGGCCTGGTCATACATCTTGTCGGAGAGATAGGTTTGGGCCAGACTCAGGCGGGTATCGATGTTCTGCGGGTCTTGTTTCACCAAGTCCTCGAGCTGCTTGGTATCGCGCTGGGCCATCGATACGTTCGGCTGGAAGTAGCGGTCCCGGACATAATAGGCGCCAAAGCCGAGAACGACGACGGCGACCAGAATGCCGAGGACCCATATGGACCGGTCTAGCCACTTATTTGATTGCGAATTGGCGTACATTTGAGTTCCTTTCCCTTGACCTTGTTCCCGGTGGTGTTTCATTGCCCCTTTAACCGTGCGACCGATTGCTTGATAGTCTCATTATCCGGCTGCAGCTTCAGCGCCTCTTCGTATTGGGCCAGGGCGGTGGTGGTGTCGCCTTTGTTCTCAGCTATTATGCCTAGGAAGAACGTGGCCCCGGCATCCTTGGGGTCAACCCGGAGCTCTCTCTGGAGCAGGGTAGTGGCCTCGTCGAAGCGGCCTTCTGTAATGTAATCACTCGCCAATCCCATAGTGGCCTGTGGGTCGTGCGGGAAGACCTCGAGGACGGTCCTTTCGGCAATAATGGCCCTGTCTGTCTCACCGAATTGGTGGGCGAAATGGGCCACTTGAAGGTTGGCATCGTAGTCATATGGCCGCAGGCTCACTGCGGTCTGGAAGTCCCTATAGGCGTCGAGCTGATGGTTGTCGTGGTAGTCGGCGTAGGTGGCCCCGCGCCCAATGTAGAGCGCCGCGTGCTCGGGATTCTGAGCAATAGCCTCGGTCAGGGTGGAGACGGCCTCGTCGAGGTCACGGTTTCGTGCCGTCTCATCGGTCGTGCCTTCGGCGCGATAGGTGAGAACAGAAGCCAGCATCTCTCGATAATCCTTCACGTAAGGCGCCCAAGCGATTGCGGTGCGGTAGTTGGCTATTCCTTGCTCAGCGCTGGCCTGGGCGCTGGACTGGGCATGGAAGGCGTTGTTGCCGGCATTCATATAGTAGTCGGCAATCGCCGGCTTCATTGCCAGAAATCCAGCGTATATGGCAACAAGCCCCACGGCAACAGACGCTGCAATTCTTAGGCCGGGCATGAACCCCCAGGAGCGTTCAAATACTTTGGCTCCTTGCGACAGGCTGAGTGCTACGCCGGCGCCCATCAACAGCCAGAACTGTGAGGAAGTGCCGATTACGCCGAAGAGGAAGGAGTCTTGCACCATGTATCCGACCCAAGCCGCGAGAATACCAACGGCCAGTGGCTGGAGGGCGCTGCGGGAATTGCGCCGCATCCAGCCAGCGATTGTCCAAACAAAGGCGGCCAGCACCGCCAGGTAGGCCATCAGTCCGATAATGCCCGTGTTGGCGGCGACCTGAAGGAGCCCGTTGTGGGCCTGGTCCGGCATATGGTCGAAGCCCTCGCCGCGGGCGTACTCGACGCTGATGTATTTCGCCATCGCCATTTGGAGACTGCTCAGGCCGACGCCGAAAACCGGGTTGTCCCGGATAACGCCGAGGGTCGCCTGCCATGTCTGCAGGCGCACACCAATGGTGCCACCGGATAAGTCGGTGGAAGTTTGAATCCGGGAAACAACGCCCGTGCCTCCACTCGCGGCTTCCGGAGCCGCGAGCCGCTCGCTAGCCGGGGCGAGGAAGCTGGAGATGGCCGACTCCAGACGCTGGGGGCCACCAACCTCGATCAGGCCAATCGTAGTCAGCACCACGAGAGCAATGCCTACTATCCAGAGCTTGTTGCGCAGCAACGACCTGCCGGCAAACAGCAGGACCGGCAGAGAGACCGCTAATCCGATCCAGGCGCCGCGGGTATAGGTCAAGATCAGACAGACAATCATTATGATGATGGCCAGACTGAGAGCGCCCTTGTAGCGCTTATCGGAGGCTTTGAGCAAGAGTCCGGCGGCCACCGGTATCGCGAGCACGAGGTAGGACCCGAGAAAATCGGGATTCCCCAGAGTGGAGAATACCCGGCCCTGGAACTCGGAAAGGTCGCCGCCTGGGTACAGCTGAAGGCCAAAGGTCTGGGCAATGCCGGTGATGGCGACGAGCGAAGCGGCCCCGACCATAACCTGTAGCGCCCGCTCGATCCTCTCCCCGTTGTTCAGTATGCTAATGGCGAGGAAGAATAGGACGGCGTAGTTGGCGATTGTGATTAGTCCTTCATAGCGAGTGTATCCACCGTAAAGGCTCAGCGTGAAGCTCATCGTGTGGAAGGTGGCAATGAGGCAGGCGCCCAAGTAAGCCAGGATGGGGACATCAAGTCTCGTTCGATAGAAGTCCAGACGGCCACGGGCGATGGTCCGAATCGCCAGAGCGACGAGGATAACAATTGTAAGAAGCCGGAGAACCGTGACCTTGGGAAGGTCAAAGTAATCGGCGGTGAAAGTGCTATAGGTCAATGGAAGAGTCAAGAAGAGGGCGTAGAATCCCTTCTCGGCGATCTGCCAGCAGATGCGCTCCAGGGACCAAGATAGTCGGGTTGTACTTGTGGCCTGTGCCAGGCCGTTGGCTGATGAGGCTACATTGATATTGCCGCTGATTTTGGGCCTCCCGAGCTAGTAGTAGTCCGTTACCGAAAGCAAGCCCGCGATCCCTGCGGCCCGCTATGGCTCCAGTGAGATTTGAGCAAACAAAAAAGCCTTGGCGGCAAGACCAAAGTCTTGAGCTGCCAAGGCGACTACACCTTTTTGGGAATTCCGGCGCCATTCGTCAGCACCGGTGTGTTCTAAGTATTAACCTGCTTGTGACGGCCACTTAACGCTGGTTAAGGTCCCGTAACGAGCGTTAGTATAACACAGGATGTTCAGAGTGGCAATAGTTTTTCTGCCCAATTTTCCTATTGATGTACAATTTACTTTCGGAAGCAATGAAAGTTGGTGCTTGTGCTTTGTGATACTTTATGCTATTTTAGCGAGAGATGAATGGAATAGCAGGCGGGCTGATGGATGGCCTGCTTTTGAGCAAGGTGACGTTGCCTTGTGGTTGGTGTGGTGTTGCCAGCCGCAAGGTTTTTTTGTGTCCGGTGCCCGGGAGCCGGGTATCGGCGAGGAGGTGAATTACGATGGACAGAAGACTGTGGCTACTCATCTTCGTGGTTATCGCCATAGTCCTCATCGCACCGCTGACCGTGGACGCCCGCAGCGACGGGCAGCCCCAAATACCTCATACGCTTGATGGCCGGGCGGATTGTTTGTCCTGCCATGCCAGCGGCCTCTCGGCTTCACACACGGGTAAGACTAATGACACTTGCACCTCTTGCCATACTGTGGCCAGCGCGGCCAGCGACGCGACCACGACCGCGGCTGCCGGCCCTGATTACGGGATTGTCTCCATTCCGCATCCGGTAGCGGGACGGGAGCAGTGCCTCGCCTGCCATGGTCCTCAGGGCACCCTTCCGGTACCGGCCGATCATGCCGGGCGAACCAACGATGTCTGCCAGGGTTGCCACCAGCCTGGGGGTACGGGCAGCAATTCACAGCCCACTGCGGCTGCCACTGCCAGCCAGACATCCACAGCAGTGGCCCAGAGCGATAATGGGATCATCAAGATTCCTCATGGCGTAACCGGGCGGGAAGACTGCCTGAGCTGCCACGTTTCCGGCAGCATGATCGGCGTTCCAGCCGACCACGCGGGAAGAATGAACCAGACCTGCCTTGGCTGCCATGGTAACGGGACGGCTGCTGCAGCGGCCTCGGCGTCGCAGACCCCGACTTCGGACGTCAAGGCGGCTACGGCCGCTGTTCCTCCTATCCCGCACTCTTTGGATGGTAGAAGCAACTGCGTGAGCTGCCATGGGGAAGGTGGAACACTGCCGATGCCGGCCGACCACCAGGGGCGGACCAATTCGACGTGCCAGTCCTGTCATTTGCTGGCGGCTGCAGCAGAGCCGACCGCCTCGGCCCAGGCCGAGACAACGGTGGCCGCTGCCGCTGCCGAAACCAGCAGCCCCACGGCTAGCGCTACCGCCGCTGAGAGCGGTCAGGAACAGATGCCCAAAGGGGGAGTGCAATTGCCGGTAATACTAGGCGCAGTGGCAGGCATGGCTATATTCTTCGGCGGTATAGTGCTGAAGTTCCGGCGAGGAGCGATGTAGCTCGCTTTGAACCTTGGTAGGTAGAGGGGGCTCAGCAGCGCTGAGCCCCCTCTTTTGTTAAGTTCTATAGCCCGTCTGGCCTATGCTTGCTTTACCTCTATAGTTACATTGTGCTATAATTAGCTTGTGAATACTGACACTAAGTGCGGGGACTATGGCTACCTTGGAACTATTCACTGAATAGTCTGCGGTAGCTTTCTTAGTTTCTGGGAGGCCGCCGGTGTTGATGCCGGAGATATTCGCTGCTCATCTTATTCCGATATACTTCGTGTACGGCCTGTCCTTCTTCGTGATGGGACTGGTCGTTGCCCTCGAAGCCCGTCGTGCCGGGTTGCCCGAGCTATCCAGCAGCCTGCGCTATCTCGCTGCTTTCGGTCTCGTCCACGCTCTGGTGGAATGGGGAGGCATGTTTCTACTCATCGCCGGAGGCGGGACCGATTTCGCCCGTAACCAGGCCGCTGAGTTTGCGCTGATGCTCCTGCTGGTGATCTCCACCTCTTTTCTGTTGTACTTCGGTAGTTCCCTGATCGCCGCTCATCGGCCACGATTCGCCTGGTTGCGGTGGATCACACCAGCCCTCATCGGCGTCTGGCTGATTACTCTGGTCACCAATAGCATTCCCTATCCGGTGCTTAGCTATGAATGGCTCCAAATGGGATCCGTTACCGCCCGGTACGTCATCTACATGCCGGCATCCATCCTGGCCGCAATCGCATTCTTCCTTCAGAGCGATTTCTTCGAACGGTTCCACGTGCCAAGACTGACTAGCGACTCCTTGTGGGCTGGCATTGCGTTCGCTTTTAATTCCCTTGTCGCAGTAATGGTTGTCCCTCCCGCCGGATACTTGCCGGCGCCCATGGTTAACTACATGACATTCTTCCAGACGCTTGGCATGCCGGTGCAGATATACCGGTCGATCGTTGCTTTTGCCGTGGCCTTCTTCGTGGGGCGAATCGTGAGGGTGTTCGAGATCGAGAACCGGCGACGACTCGAGGAAGCTACTGAAGAGCGGCTTAGGGCTCAGCAGGAAGCCATGGAAGCTCATTGCCAGGCGCGGGAGACGATAGCCCAGTGGAACCAGGAGCTTGAAGCGCGAATTGCCGAGCGCACCAGGGAGCTGGAGCGGACCAATCAAGAACTGGCGGCCATGAATACGGTGGCGGGGACAGTGAGCCAGTCGCTGGAGATCGAGCGTATTCTCCACGACACGCTGTCGAAGGTGGTCAGTGTGACCTCTCTGAAGGCGGGAGCGATATTTCTGCTGAATGAGTGGGAGGACCGGTTGGTCCTCCGGGCGCACTACGGGTTGCCCCCGGCAATCATCGCCGAGCTGGAGGAAGACCCCCTTGGGGTCGACTCGGGCTTCGCCAGCGAAGTGCTTGCTTCCGGGCATCCCGTGCAAAGGGATGGCGCCGCAAATCCATCCAGGCTTTTTCGGTTGTCGCTTCCCGTAGGATCCGTTGCCGGCATCCCGCTGCAGGTGAAGGGCAAGGTGCTGGGCGTAATCGAGGTGGCTTCTTCTGCTGATTCGCAACTCGGTTCGCAGGATTTGGAGTTGCTCACGGCCATAGGGCAGCAGATCGCCGTAGCGATTGACAATGCCCAGCTCTTCCGCGAGGCTCAGAGACGGGAGCGGGAGGCTGAGGCTTTGTTGCGGGTCAGCACCGAGATATCCGGGCTGTCCAGTATCGAGACGGTTCTGATGCTCGTTGTGGAAAAGGCACGGCAGTTGGCAGGGGCGGGCGTAGCGGGCCTTGGTCTAGCGGATGCGGAATCCAATGAAGTAGTAATGAAGGCCACCTCAGGAGCACGTTCCGAAGTGTTCAAGCACCTGCGCTTGGGATTCGGGATGGGTGTAATGGGCATGGTAGCCCAATCCGGGAGAACTATGGCCGTGGTAGACTATCTGGCCGACATGCGTATCGGTCACGACTCGGTTGTCGATGCAGCGGTAGCGGAAGAAGGGATCAGGTCGGAAGCGGCGGTTCCGCTGCGGCTTGGCGACCGGGTGATGGGTGTTCTGATGGTAGGGAATAGACACGTCCACCAGTTTACCAAGGACAACTGTCGCCTGTTGGTTGGCCTTGCCAACCAGGCCGCCATAGCCTTGGAAAATGCTAGGCTTTATGAGGAAGTGCAAAGCTACGCCATCCACGAGGAACGGGACCGTATTGCCCGGGAAATGCACGATGGGTTGGCACAGGTGCTTGGTTACTTCAACGTGGAAACCAAGAACTTGGAGATACTGCTCGATACCGGGAATTTGAAGCAGGTCAGGAAAGAGATACGGGAAATGAATCGAGCGGCCCAAGATGCCTACACCGATGTGCGCGAGTCCATCCTCGGCCTTCGCACCAGCATACCCGCCGGGCAAGAATTCTTGCCTAGTCTGAGGGAGTATGTCGAGAAGTTCAGTCGCCTGAATCAACTGCGGGTTGATCTGACCTGTACGAACGGCGGGGCGAAGTTCACGCCCGCGGCCGAGGTCCAGTTGCTGCGGATAGTGCAGGAGGCGCTCACCAATGTGCGCAAGCATGCCCATGCCACACGGGTGTCTGTGAAGATGGAACCACAAGGGGATGACGTACTGGTGACAATCGAGGATAATGGTGTAGGATTCGATTTGGCGAGTGTGACAGGTAGTGCAGGTGAGCAGTTTGGCCTGCGTACAATGAGGGAGCGAGCCATCAGTATTGGCGGCGATTTGATTGTTGAGAGTACAATTGGCGCCGGGACCAGGATTATCGTAAGAATTCCGGCTGAGAGAGAAGGAGGTCTCTTCGTTGGAACCCTTGAGAATACTGCTGGCCGATGATCGGCCGCTTTTCCGTAAAGGCCTGGCGGCGCTGTTGTCGTCACGTGGCGATCTGATAGTGGTGGGTGAGGCAAGCGATGGTTGCGAGGCAGTGGATCGGGCCCGCGAGCTTCAGCCGGACTTGATACTTATGGACATCCACATGCCCAACTGTGATGGCTTGAAGGCGACTCGAATCATCAAACAGGAATTCCCGGATATCAAGATTATTATGCTGACGGTGTCGGACGACGACGAATCGTTGTTCGAGGCAATCAAGAGCGGCGCACGCGGCTACCTTCTCAAAAATCTCGAGCCGGAGCAACTATTTGGCTACCTGGAGGGTGTCTCTCGCGGGGAAGCACCAATATCACCGCCGATGGCTACGAAGATCCTGACTGAGTTCGCCAGCCAAACGCGGCGGGCTCCGGCCGGTGAGGAATCGAAGCGCGAGCTCACGCAGCGCGAGCGTGAGGTGCTGCAATTGGTCACCAACGGAGCAAGCAACAAGGAGATCGCCGTCAGATTGAACATCACCGAGAACACCGTCAAGAACCACTTGAGAAACATTCTGGAGAAGCTACAGCTTCAGAATCGCGTTCAGATTGCCGCATATGCGGTGCGTGAGGGCTTGGCCAAGCCGGACGATGCTAAGGGCGAGCCGCGCTAGAGGTCCTGCGAAGGAAGATGAAGAGGCGGACCGCCGTCTCCGCCTCTTGGCTCTTTGGCGTGCCGTGGGCTTGCCACCGCTTGGGAAAGCAAAGGTATCCGTCTAAGAAGGACGCACTCCAATGGCGTGCGGGCACCTGCCTCAGGCAGGCCTGAGGTGGATGACCTATGGAAATATCACTACTGCGGGCTGGCGCCTGCCGTCCCAATTAATTCGGCCCCACAATGCCGGCCCTGTGTTTCCCCTGTTCTGATGAGATCTTTGTGGGAACATGGCGTGCCATGTCCGTGGGCTTGTCTTTTCCTCACAAAGCGGGCGATTCACGAACCGCGCCCTACGAATACCGCTGTTAAGAGTCCATCCCAATTTCCCAAGCCCTTGTCATAGCTCACCTGGGCTACGGATGAAATAGTTCCTATTCACTAGTAAGAAATCACTCCTTCGTGGGTGGTAAGCCGTGAAATAGTTATGTATACTTAGGTTGTGAAATTAGTAACAATATCAATAGCAGACAGTAGTCAATGCCGGGCGGGGCGCCCGAACGATGGATCGGGGCTCAAGGCCCGAGGGAGGTAGGGAAATGGTTACATTATCTATGGAGATCGTGCAGACATTCTACATGGTACTAATACCGGCTGTCGTAGGCTCGCTTCTTGTTTACATCTTCTTCGACTTAGGGAGCACGGTGGCGGAACGGGTCTCTCATGGACACAAAGAGACACCGGAGGAGGTAGACCACAAATGGCAAGACTAGTTGCTGGGGCGAAACCCCAAGGAAAGGCTGGCACGGCGGGGAGAGTCTTTATCAGGTTCAACTTCAGCCAGCGTATCGAGCATATTGTACTGTTGGTGTCGTTCACCGCTTTGGCGATCACCGGGTTCGCCG
>JAMCWQ010000044.1:0-23026 GCA_023480825.1 Chloroflexota bacterium
TGGCCATCTGAAGCCTTTCCAACAGCCGTAAAACTCGTGAAAAAGAATTTTCGAAGTTAAACTGCGGAAGTTGGGCTAGGTCGGGATCTGGTGCCCTGCCGTATCTTTGGGTGGTTAGGCCCTCATCCCCTGGCCCCTTCTCCCAATAATAGGAGAAGGGGAACGACACGCCTCAGGCGAGTCATTCCGAAGGCCCCGCCCCTTTCCTTTCTAGTTCTCCCCGCCGCCTGCGGCCTGAGAAATCGCTGTAGCCAGCGGCGCCGTTAGTCTCTCAAAGTCCGGCGTGGCGGACGGCTCGGGAGCCGGAGGCGGGGGCGGCGTCGCGGCCGGGATACCGGCGGGCGCTTCAGCCGGGACCTCAGTGGGCGAGGGGCTGGGCGTCGCCGTTCGAGTACCAGTAGGCGTTTCGGTTGGAGTATCAGTGGGCGTTTCGGTTGCTGTCGGGGTGGGCGTGACTTCCGGAACCTCTGTTGGCGTCACTTCCGGTGTCTCCGTTGGCGTTGGTTCCGGCGTTTCCGTGGGGGTGATAGTCTCCGTGGGCGTTACCTCCGGCGTGACATCCACGTTGGGCGTAATATCGGGGGCAGGTTCCTTGGCCGGGTCGACGATATCCACCGTGTCGCTGCCGGCGAAGCGGGTGCCGTACGCCAGTTGTCCGGAGACGGTCAGTGTCACGGAGGCCGGCGGCTTGGTGTCAGACAGCAGATCGATGACATCCGGCCGGTCGAAGGTCACGTGCAAGCGCCCGGCGCCATCCGTGCTGGCCTTGCCGCTTACGGGAACACCATTCTCACCGCAGTCTTCGCCGCCACGACAGAGCCGGATGCTTTTCACGACGATATCGGCAGTAATATAGCCCTCCGGGGGGATTATGAAGGCTTCAACCGGCGATCCATTGCTCTTTAGTTGCAGGCTTTCCGGTTTGATCTCCACTGATGCAACGAGCGCCACCCATGCCCCGGACCGGAAGGACATCGTGGCTTTCTCTGTCTCCGAGAAGAAAGCGTAGCTGTTCGCGAGCCGGGCCGTGGCTGTGGCGGCGACGGCGAAGACGGCCAAAATGGCGAGAGCCAGCCAGGGCCACCGGAGAGTGAGTCTTCTCATGGTGTAGCCTCCTGGGAAGGCCGCCGTTTCGCTTTAATCTTGCGGACCTCCCGGATGATGCTGCGCACCTCCCCCACGATTACCAGAGAGCCTGGGACGAGTACGAGAAGGAGAAGACCGATCCTGGAGCGCAGGTGATCGGCAAAAGTGCCAAGGTATGGGATGTCCCACCGGACGATGCCAACGACGTCTTTCGTGGCCACGGTCCATTGATCGGGAGACTTGTTGGCGTCGCCCTTGGTGTGGAAGGCAAGCGCACCATCCTTATTCAGGATCTCCACAACCCTGTGCGTCACCTGCACGTTCTTGCCGGTCATGGAAGTGGTCACGCCCTCGGGCAGGCGGAAAGTCAGCATATCCCCGGTGCGAACTGCACTGGCATCGCATGGCTGCACGAAGGCCACACTACCGACGGGCAGAGTAGGTTCCATGCTGCCGCTGAGGACGACGATCAACTGCCAGCCCATCAGCCGAGGCGCCATGAAGAAAACGATTACTCCGACCAGGGCGAGGATAGTAATCACAGTGGCAATGGAGTTCAGAATCCGCGGCAAAGCTCTGCGTTTACTCTCTGCCTTGCTCTTCCTACTCACCAAGTGAATGGCTCTCCGGTATCCAACTTCGTTCATGTCAGCCAATTCTCCCGCGTCCTAAGGGCCATACATGCAACCCGGAGGGCGGCTCAGCCGCCCTCCGTAGTGCGCACTACTACAGGTTCGGGTTTTCAAACTGGGTGGCGTAGAAATGCAACGTGCCGTCGTAGGACTTGTTCTGGTAGGTGTCCCCTGCAGACTCCGCCATCCTCACTTCGATCTTGTAGACACCCGCCCAACCGGGCTCCATCGGCCCGGCGCTTTTCGCCCACTGGATCTCTCCGAGGCTTGTAATGGGCGTCCAATCCTTGATCAAGTAATCGTCGGGGCCGGCGACCGTATAGCCGGCGGTTTGCAAGGCGGTATAGCCGGTGTAGTCGCCGGGGCGCATGGTAACCTTGGCTTCGAGAACGCTGCCCAGATCACCCGAGCCGGTGAGCCAGGCCTTCCAGATGATGTCCATGCCGGGCGTACTGTCGTTTGTGACGACCACGTACTTGGCTACAGGGTCGCCGGCGGGCCTCATGCCGCTTACATCGAAGATTTGATGCTGCTCTCCCCCCGGCTCCCTAATATTGAATGCGAGGGCGCCTGAAGAGAAGGTGTTATTGGTGCTATCGACTGTATCGCTGAAATAGGCCAGGGTGGCTCCGCTGATTGCCGCCAGCAGTGCACTTATGATCAGGACACTGATGAGTATTTTCTTCATTGTTCCGCTCCATGTTCGTCTATTGAAGGACTTTGCCTGCGGTCCGGCCCAGCTACGGGCCGGACTGCCGCCTGACCAAGTCGCGCCGCGAGGCCGTTAATATCCCTTACGGGAATACGCTGATGTCCTGCCCACCATAGAAGTTGATATCTACCTTGGCACTGTCACCCTGGAACGCGTTTGGCGTGTCCTCAAGAAGCTTTAGGCCCATCCGAATCTGGAACTCACCACCGACCGGTATAGCCGGCACACCCGCGGGGATTATGTCGTAGCCATTGCCCTTGAGGGTATCAGTCAAGTGAGTTACATACTGCCCGAACTCATTCTCGACTCCTCCACTGGTAAGAGGCTCGCTCCCGTAGTAGCTCTTCATGAGATCCAGCAGCGTCATATAGTTGGGATTGGCAGTCTTGATTAAATGGGCATAATCCTGCTTTGGCGTAGCGTTGGGGTCGAGGTAATCATGCCAGCCGGTTGTCGAGTTGTACTCCCACCAGCTGACGACCTGGATCCTATCAAGAAGTGCTGCGTCTCCCTGGGGGTGTGTCCAGTCCACTCCGAGGTAGGTAATCGGCATATTCCCAGCGTTCTTTAGGATGACTGTGGAAGTGAATGTCTCTCCCGGTGCCCAATTGCTTGGTGATTTCCATGTGGCCGACACAGGGCCGTGGTTCGGTCCCTCGTCGTTGTCTTGGATGTTAAGGGTGAGAGTACCGGTAGTAAATTCGTTCGCGGTGCTCTGCACCGTGTCGCTGAAGTAGGCAAAAGTTGAGCCGGCTACAGCAGCGATGACAGCCCCGATTATTAGCACACTGATTAGAATGCGTCTCATCTTGTGTTTTCCTTTCCCCTTTGAATTCCCAGGTGAAATTGAAGTCCGAACGAGAGAATTGCCCGCCCCGGGGTAAAGGCATTTACTGAGACTGCATCACCTCCTCGCCGATAATCTGGAGGCGCAGCGCTGGGATTGGGTGTTGGGAATTCCGGCAGAGATCAGACTGCACTTATGGTTTCTCGGTGGTAACTAATTTCAAAACCAGGCAGAAAAAACTCTTGCCATGAGCGGAAAGACCTGCTAAGATTTACTCAGCGCAAATAGCTGAGAACCGCTCGGTTCTCTAGCTCTTGCGCCTTAGGCCGGCAGGTCCGCCCACTTGCCGGCCTCCCCTTTTGTGGCCGCCCAAACGCCCGATTTCAGAGCCATACCTCCGTGATCGTTTCCCTCTGGATAAGCCAAAACCGGCCACAGTTGTCTGCGGCCGGTTTCACTATTAGCTCCCCAAAGCCCAAGTGACCACATACAGGCTCAGGATCGTTGCTTCCTTGAAGTCCACTTCATCGTTTCCCGAAGGGTCGAATCCCGAACTGTGGCATCCATGCCTAGGCTATGCTCTTTGATCGTCTATGCTCTGGCGGGATTATACACCATCGCCGCGATTCAGACAATAGGGAAAAACACCTATTTAGTTCGTTTTGCATATATAATACACTGCACAAGGAGCCGGCGCCGGCCGCCTGGGGTGTCAATGGCGCCGGCCGTTGGAGCCTGGAGCGGTTCCGGGCTACGGGGAGTCCTGGTTCCCCACTGACGTAGGGGTGTACGGCCGCACGCCAGCTGAAGGCTAGGGTGTTAGGACTCTGAGAAGGGACAAGTGCTGGGTTCCCTACCGCCAAGACCCCCCAAATTCCCCTTAGCGGGGAGTTCACGAAAGGAGTATTAGCGGGCGTCGGGGGTCTGTCGATTCGGGCAAGAGTTGCCGATAACTAGATGGGGTAGGATAGGGCTCAGGCCGCAGGAGGTTTAGTTGAAATCGCCAAAGCTTTCTCCATGGTTCATTCTCTTGGCTTTGATGGCGTGCGTCGTGGTGGCCTCGTGCCAGGCGGCTGACGTAATCGCCGTTGCGACTGAGACTCCGGCGAAGCCGGTCACGGTGTCGTATGGCAACCTTTCTATGAAAGCCAACGAATACCGGACCTTCGACGACGTCTGGAACCTGACAAAAGGCGACCTAACCCTGTCCTACGATCTCGATCTGACCGGCATCAATTCCAACATAAAAGAGCAAACCGCATGGACGAGTGTGGGGATCACCGGTGGTGCGAAGGGATGGATGTCGTCGGGGGCGCCGAGGACGCTCTACCAGGACCCGAAAGCGGAGGACTGGGTCGACAAGCACTTCCTGAAGTCTATGGACAATCAGGATGAGCGGAGCTACGACGCCACGAGTCCAATTGTTGTCTCCACACCCTTCGGTACCTACAGCAGTTACGGGCTGTGGTTTGACCGCAATGGCATCGATCCCCAGCAGCTAGCGAACTGGGGAATGATCGACGGCACAACCTACAACACGGCCGGCAAGTACAAGATCGTGGTCACCTTCCACGCGATAGACGCGAAATCCGGCACGATGTTCGCCACGGTTAACGGCGTGCAGACGGGGTTCTACACGACGAGCTGGCTCAATGAGAAGCCGGACATCTACCCCGCCGGTAAGAGCATCGCCGGCGACCTTACCAAGGTTCAGGTTCAGGCCAACCAGTGGACTCCCAGCGCCCAGTTCGGCATCGCCCGCCTCGCTAATATAACAGTTACCGGCTTTCTGGCAGCGGGCGCAGGAAAGTAGCCAGAAACCACGCCAGTATCAGGAAACCGATCATCTCCGGCACGAAGTAGTGAGGGTCCATCAGGTCTGCTATCCAGCCTTGGATCCAGTGGGCGCTGTGGACGTGGCCACTCGTGAAGGCCCAGCCGTAAAAGGGCCATAGTATCACCCGCGGCTCCGTCCACATCTCGTCGAGTACGAAATGCCCGGCTACCGCGCCTGCAATCACCAGCCCCCATGCCTGTCCTTGCTTTAGGAACAGGAAAGCGCCCGCCGCGGCCAGCATTGCGAGGAAAATCAGTGTGTGGCCAAGTGTACGCCCGGTGCTGAAGAAACTGCCGAGGAACAGCACGCCCAGCGGCTTATCGATGATGTCAGGCAAAATCGACCCGACCAACAGAACGACATATAAACCAAGTGGTGCCGGTGGCGTTCCCAACCCGAGAAGCCGGAACCTTGGTTTGGCCTGCACGGAAATCGACGATGCTGTAGTGCCGTAATCGGAGGCCGGAGGATCCTCCAAAACCGCTTGCCGACTTGGGTGGTGGCCCCTTCGTGCCGAGGCAGCTCTAGCCAATTCGGCTATTCCCAGTGTAATGCCGGTATGCGCAAAGAGAAACACGGGGCTAGCTGAGAAGGGATATCAGCCGAAAGCCGATGACGAAGCCGAAGGCTACGAGGAGTAGTGCGACCGGTACATTGAGGCGATGGCTCAAGGACTTGGCACCAGGGCTGCCGTAGCTATCAGCCAGCAGTTTAGTGGCCAGTAGGATGATTAGGATCAAAGTGACGGCCAGGCCGGCATAGAAGCCCAGCCCATTGCTGGCGACAGCAGCGGCAGTAGTCAATATGCTAGAACCCACATCCCCTCCATAGCCTTAATTTCCGTAGCAGCCAGTCTACCCACCACCTGGCGATTTTGTCAACACCTTTCAGTTGCTGCGGCCCGTACACCCACCGGTGACAATTTGCGCAAAAACGATAGCTTCCGCTCTTGACCGATTCAAATCTCCCTTCTTCCGAGTGACAAGAACGGAGTTTTAATGTAGGCGGCTCGTCCAAGAAAGGGTCAGAAGGGCAAGGCGGGCTGTCTCTTCAACCTGAAAGCCCCGCCTCTTTCCCTTAGAGACAGTTGGCCCTCAGTCGGGCGGGGCTGAGGAATCCATACCTGGCATCCCAGGCTTACGTGCGTTTCCGGCTATCGGGAACACGGATTCCTCAGTCGCTGCACCAACGGTGCCTCAGATATTCTCCCAATTCTGCCGCTCCTTCGGAATGACATTCCCGCCCTACTTATCAGATACCCGACCAACAGCGGGCGCACGGCCGTGCGCCCCTACAGCAGGGGGGGCATTTCAGCCCAGCTTTTGTCCTGATGATTCCCTCTTTTCGGCCAAAGCCCAAAATCTGGGTGCGAATAGCCAAAATTTGCTACCCCGTTAATCCTCTGGTGGCCTGAATTGGCTATACCGGGCGGCCGCAAAGCGCCGAAACGTATAGTAGGGGGACTCTACCCGATTGCCCGGCTACCGGGTTCGGGAAGTGGAGAAAGTTGTCTCTGGTCTATCGGCTGGGTCTTTAGTCGGGTCGTAACTGCCCAGCGATTTTTGAACACATCAGCCTATTGTGCTGCGTGAGGCGGCTAGGGTTTGATTAAGGTACCGGCTGGTGTGGAAAGCGGGCGCTGTAAGCGACTCAGCGAGCGGCCAGGGAGCTGTCTTAGTCAGGAGGACTAATGCTGAAGACAACGTTGCGAGTCGGGTCAGTAATAGTGCTGATCACGCTGCTGTTTTCCACAGCTGGTATTGCCACTGCAGCCACTAGTAGCAACAGTGTGTGGGGCAGCACTGCCACTCTCGTGGAACCTGGTGCACCGCCGGATGTGGTAAGCACGGTCGAGGACTCATCACGGAGTGACCGCCCTGAAGCCGCAAGCATCCAGTCAGCACCATCACCCTTCGTGCAGCGCTCGGGAACACAATTCACTCTCGATGGCCAGGTCTTCCGCTTCGGGGGAGCGAACGCCTACTATATCTCCTTCGATTCGCAAGCAACGGTGGATGATGCGCTTCAAAGGGCCGCGGCGATGAATCTGAAAGTCATTCGCGTCTTCGGCTATCACGATCATGGTTCGCTCGATGGGTCGGTTCCAACTGTTGACGTGGGTGGTTGGAACGATATCTACTTCCAGTACTGGGACCCCGCGACCGGCAAGCCAGCCTACAATGACGGGCCGGGTGGTTTGCAGCGTCTCGACTACGCTATCGACAAGGCCGGGAAGCTGGGAATAAAGCTCATAGTGACTCTGACGGACAATTGGAACTATCATGGTGGAATAGACCAATATGTGACCTGGTATGGGTTGCCCTATCACGACGATTTCTACAGCGATGCTCGCTGCAAGCAAGCCTACAAAGACTATGTGAATCACGTCCTCAACCGGGTGAACTCCATAAGCGGAGTGCGCTACAAGGATGATCCGGCAATCATGGCCTGGGAGCTGGCCAATGAACCCCGCCTGACGGGCCGTTCGGATATTCCAAGCTCCGGGAAGGGAACCGCCGCGACCATTACCTCATGGGTGCAGGAGATGTCTGCCTACGTAAAATCCGTTGATCCCAATCATCTTGTTTCGGTGGGAGATGAGGGCTTCTTCAACCGCCCCGGCGCCGATGACTGGACGTACAATGGCTCCCAGGGAGTTGACTCCGAGGCCCTCACCAACGTACCGACAGTGGACTTCGGGGTGTTCCATCTGTATCCGGAATTGTGGGAGAAGTCCAATGATTGGGGCAATCAGTGGATCAGCGACCACGCCCAATTGAGCCAGTCTTCCGGCAAGCCTGTTCTCTTGGAGGAATTCGGGCTTCAGGACAAATCGGCACGCAACACGGTATACAAGAGCTGGATGGACCAGCTCTATCAAGACAGTCTAAGCGGTTTCATGTTTTGGACGTTGGGTGCCATATACCCCAACGGAACACCATGGCCCGATGATGGTTTCATGATCTATTACCCATGCCAGACTGCGTCCATTATCAGTGCGGCAGCACTCCAGTTTGAGCAAACAGCCTCCTCCTCCAACCCGGCGCCGGCTCCAAAGCCGTCTGCGGTGGTAAGCGAAGTCTATGAGGACTCTTTGGTTGGCTGGTCTTTCCAATCGTCGAGTGGCAAGACTAATCTGGCGTCCACTGCGCGCCATTATTCCGGAAGTACCTCCATTTCCTACAGGGATGTCGCTGGGGCCTCTGGTCTATCGATTGCCCCGTCAAGTGGCTCCTTCGATACCAGACCATATGCTTACCTGCGGTTCTACGTCAGGGGTGATACAACCGGGGGGCAGAACATGGGCCTAGCGGTGCAGTCCGGTGGGGCCTGGGGGCCAATAGTAAACGTCGATGATTATGTTACAGGTGGAAGGGTAGCTGCCAGGTGGCGTTTGGTGGAGATACCGCTCTCGGCCCTTGGGGCAGATAGCGCCGATATCACAGGCTTGAATCTGCGATTTCTATCAGGCAAGGGATTGCAGCGGGTCTTCATCGACGAAATCAGCTTTGGGAATCTGTAGTCTGTGTGACGGAATCCAGTCAACAGTAGCCGGTGATAGTAGCCAGTCGCCAGACGCAGCAGCAAAGCGGCTAGAATCCTGTGGGTCCCGGTTAAGAAGCTTAGCGAATTAAGGCAGTATTTGGCAGGGTCGAAGCCATTCGAGATCCCCCTTTGGGGGTTAGGGAGATAAAGGGTGAAGGGTGCCTGTCATTCTGAACGAGCGTTGGGCCGGCTAAGCAGACACAAACCGGAAGCAGCGAGAGGGCTGGCGGGGCGAACTGGAGGTTGAGGAGAGAAGCGAAGTGAAGAATCTAGTCACATGCTGTCCAACCACCAGGTACTAGATTCTTCGGGCCCGCCTTATGGCTAATGACAGACTTGAGACGGGTGGAGCGAGCCCTTTCCATGACATCGAGATGTTATTCCCGATGTCCAGCGGCCGCCGGCCATCTAGGGAAGCTGCTCAGACACTTCAAGTTTCTGTCGTCAAAACAGGGGTCCGGGGCCCCTGGGATACTCAGAATTACAGAGCAGTCTACCTTGACCCTTTGACTCTTTCGCAGGCGGGGCTAAGGAATGGCACAGGTGGTTCCCCTTCTCCCAGTCCTTCTCTGAAGGACGAAGGGGTCAGGGGATGAGGGCCTAACCACCAAAAGATACGGCAGGGCACCAGATCCCGACCTACGCCGGCCGGCCTGGCGGCCGTCAATTCGGCTGAAGTTGAACCTACCTGTCTATTCCCTTATGGTTGTCGCCTCCAAGGACTCGGCGCCTGACAGGTCTCTCAAGCCAAGAGTGTCACGGGGGAAAGCCACACGCTGCACGGTTCGCCACATGCAGGCGGCCTCTATCCATGTCGCGCCCACCCAGCCCATGCTCAAACCCGTCAAACCGGCCACGTTTGCTCCAATTACGGCGAGAATGAGTTCAAGTGCCGCTCCGGTCACAACCCAGAGTATGGGCCGCATTAGATTGCCCCGTATGCGCCAGATGACTGCGTAGTGCGCTTTGACTCCGAGGGGGAACGCCGCCAGCACCAAGATGCGAAGACTGGTGGCTGCCTCCTGGGCGTATTCGCCTCCGAAAAGCCTGAGAATCCAATCTGCTCCGGCCACGAGCATCCCGCCAGCCACAGATGCGGCAAGAAGGGACAGCCCCAGCGTGAAGCGAGTCTTCTGTGCCATGGCGTCAAGAGCCCTGGCTCCTACTGCATATAGAGCGGTGGCGAGCGATGCGGTACCAACGAAGACGAAGGATGACACCATCCAAGACATGTAGAAGTAGGCATTGGCCTTGGATGAAAGAACAATTGTGACGATGACCGGAAGTATCAGGCTCGGCGCCTGTGAGGAGAGATTCAGGGCATGATGAGCGACGGCTGTCCGCCCTAGCCCGCGCAGTATGCCCCATTGGAGGCGTAGGGTGCCCGTCTTCTCTCCACTGCGCGTTACTATTCTAATCAGTACGACCATCGAAAGTAGATTTCCCAGCAGCCAAGTAAGGTAGATGGCCAGCCAGGATTTGTCTTGCCACCAGAGCCCGGCCCCGATGAGAATAATGAGTTTGGAGACGGCGAAAAGGGTGTTTCGCCAGAGCTGTAGCTCGCCCCGGAGCAAGCCGATTAGCGCCTGGTCCAGCACGAGGCCCATGCCGGTCAAGCTAACACCGGCGGCAAAGAGGCAAGAGCTAACCATGCTCATTTCGATAGAGCCGAACTCCGGGGAAATCCATGGACTAGCGGCCACGAAAAGGAGACCGATGGCTATTCCCGCCATCGCCGATGCTAGCACGGCCGTGATGATCAGAGAGGACTCTTTGCCCGGCTGCCGGGGCAGCTCGCGTATCAGAAGCGTTCCCAGTCCCAGCATACTCAGATACCCGAGCAACATCATGGCGGAAATCGCGGCGGCCGAGAACCCTACAGAAGCCGCTGCGTACTCCCTTGCCGCTACCCACCAATACGCGAAGCCGAGTATGGAGGTCACGGCATTGGTGCCAACTATGGAACCAGCGTTAAGTATTATGCTGGTATTCCCGCCTAGAAGACGGCGCAAACGTGTAGCCACTAGTTCCCTCGGCGCCTGAATTCCCAGTAGTTGCGGACCGGCGGCTTGCACAAGCGCACCAGGCGCTCCGCTGCCTTCCCATCGGATGGTTGCTTAGGCGGAACAGGTCGCCTGACCCATTGCGCTACAGTCCCAGCCACGGTGATGCCGATGATAATCGCCAATACAAGGTTCGGAGACCAGAGCCTGGCATACACTAAAGCCATGGCCACTATCGTCTCTATGGCAATACTCAGCGCGATAGCTACCGCCAGCTCCGCCACCCCATCTTCAATCTTTAGCAGACGTACGATCGCCATTCCGGGGCAAAATGGCAGGAAGCAGGCCGCGGCTAGCAGCCGAACCGGCACTGGCATGTTCCCATAAATCGCGATGCCCATTGCCGCGGCACTTGCTGCTATTACCAACGTCCACACCAATTTTGCTTTCACTGGTTCGCTGCTCCCTGGCTATCATCAGCCAAGACATAAACCTGGGCGTCGGAGTTGCTCATAATCAGTCTGAAGTTCGCGGAATTGGCGAGGGCTTGCTCCAGACTTGTAAGGTCCTCCTTTGGCATGATATCGAGCAGGTTGATATAGGCCTCCTCGCTGCGGGTCACTACCAGGTACGCTCCATGATACTTCAGATCTGACATTAGATAAGTGATATAGCTTATTCGATTGGCTGTTCTGCCGGCGACCCCTGCTTGGCCGGCGGGCGGCTGTCCGCCGATCCAGACCTGACCTCTGTTGAAATCCAGATTGTCGGTGAGGCTGTGGTAGGTGAACATCTCGTAATCGCGATATTTCATGGGAAGATTGGAAGACAAGACAACGAGCAGAGAGCCATTGGGAGCAGTCTTGTGTACGAATTCGACGGCCTGCATCTCGTTGTTGGTGAAGAAATTTACACTCTCCTTCCCGTAGTAGGCGAACAGCAGGCCGCCCAAGAGGGCCAGGCTGGTGAGAGCCAGCGCTGCGGACGTGCGGGGGGAGATGGCCTGGCCTAGCGACGGTATGAAGGCGGAAGCTGCAAGAAAAGCCATGGGTGGCAAGGTGAACAGGAAAATTCGGAAGATCATCTCTCCGCCATAGCTCTGAGTGGCGATCAAGGGGAATGGGGCGATCGCCAGGAGCAAGATGGGGAGGTCACGATGGCCCAGGCGGAAGCGCCTGATGGCGCCAAGTAAGGCCAAGCCCCAGAGAGTAGCCGTAAGGCCGCGAGACACCCATGCGGTGAAGACTCGCCCGGCGCTGGCTTGGGACAGGTCTGCAACGTTGGTATCTACATTGCTCAGCAACTCACCGATGGACTGGATGATCCACTGTATGTTGCCGTTCATGTAGGTGGCTGCGACGTAAAGGGCCCAAGCTCCGGCGATAATGACCATTAGAACAGGTAAGAGCCTGGCGCTACAGACGCGGAAAATGGCGATAGAAACCATGGCGGCGATAATGGCGTAGGGTGTGAGCTGATGGCTGGACACGACCACGAAGAAGACTAGGATGATGATGGCCATTATCCCGAATCTCTGTAGTGGTGCGCCGGCAACTGCTGGTGCTTCGTCTATGTACGGACGGTCCAAGAACCTGCGGAATAGGATGCTGATGGTTCCCCCCTGACAAGAGGGGCTAGGGGGGGTGAAGCTTTGATTAGGGACGGAACCCCCTAAATCCCCCTTATCAGGGGGACTTCCTAAGGTTCCCCCCGGATAAGGGGGGCTAGGGGGGGTGGGGCTCCCCACAGGCATATTGGTCCCATTAATCCCCCTTATCAGGGGGACAAGACTGGAGCCCGCTGGTCTCCTCGCAACGCGAAACCAGGCGACGACTATCGCCAGGATGACTATGTAGAAGAAGTAGCTCAAGGCTTGGGGAGCGAAGTAGTCCTGCCCAACCCAGCTTGCCAGGTAGAAGAACCAGACTCCCAGCCACACGACTCTCCTATCAGTGCTAAAAGTTCGGAACAGGAAAAGTAGCGGGACAAAATACAGGATATTGAAGAATACAGGAGCCCAGCCGGCATAGCTCAAGGGGCTGGGAAGCCCGGTAATGGTAGTGAAGAATGCCCCCAGGGCAAAGAAACCAGGCCAGTTGTGGTAGATATCAATGGCAGGGTTGACACTGCCATTACGCATGATGTAATCGACTACCCCGATGTGTTTGTAGGTCCAACTATACCGGGGCAACTCGTACAGCATTGCTGTAGTGCCATGAACGATAAAGATAAGTGCGATAACGTGAGCGACGAGAATGAAGGCCGGGACTCTTGGGCGAGTCACCAGCAGGGAGAAGCTGAGAGTGAGCAGGGCCATAGCGATAAGGATGGCAGGGGGGAGCACGGAGACCAAGCCATAGTCGTTCATGGCTCTTATGTTGATACCGGGTAGCGATATCGCCCAGAGCATAATCACAAGGGCAACGGCAACGAGTGGTGAAACATAGTCCAACACCCGCCATGTCGCCGATCGCGTCGCGGTCTCGCGTATTCCGTCCGCTGCTTCCGCAGTGTTCTTGCCGGGGGCCAGCACTGGACGTGCGAGATCGGAGGAAATCTTGCCGATCGTATCGATGGAGTTTGCTTTCCCCTCGCCGCTAACCATGAGCCGTGTTTTTCCCCGTTTGATCTTGGCTCATCCTCTACGTCTCGCAAGTGCCGGCCCCGCCAGCGGCAGGCAGGCCGAAACGGCTTACGATCCGACGGGTATGGGCCCTGCTATGAAGATATGCGAACGGGCCTCGCAGCATGCCTAGGAGTTCAGTCCTAGTCAGTTCCTTCGGGAAACTGTCTTGTTTCTTTGCATTCCTTTGGGAGCGAGGACTGAAGAGGTAATCCAGTGCTTGCGGCAGACGAAATAGCAAGTGACAGAAGTGCACTGGATTGTCGATCACACACTTGGTCAGATACGCCGTGAATCCGACGCCGTAATTGTGCAACTGGCCACGGAAGCTGGCATAGTCACCCCGGTGGAGGTGACGCAAGATAGCTCCTGGTTCGGATACTAGCGTGTAGCCTCTCGTGATGATCTGGAAATATGTTTCGAGATCTTCTCCTGCTGGCGCCACTGTCCCGGCTCCCAGAGAGGGATCAAAGCCACCGAAGGACCGTAGCACCTCAGTGAGGTAGGCGGTGTTGGCTCCCGTGCCGAAATTGGTGGTCAAGTAAGGATATAGCGGATGGCTCATCCTATGTGTCGTCATATTGAAAATGAGGCGGCCGAACCCTCGCCCCTTGTTCGTGCCCCCAAACTGCTCGAAGAAGAGCTGCGCGGGGGTCTCCAACTCGGCGGGGAGCGTCAAACCGGTGACACAACCCACATTGTCGGCAGCGTGGAATCCCCTCAGGAATTCCACCAGCCAATTGGGGTCCACTAGCACATCGTCATCCGTGTACGCTATTATCTCACCTCTGGCGTGCCTCAACCCGCAGTTTCTCGCCCAAGATAGTCCCGGCCGCTGCTCCTGCACGTAGCGCACTCTTGGCTGTTCGCCGTATTTCTCTCGCACCAAGTCTGCTGTGGCAGAAGTTTTCGGAGCATTGTCGACCACGATAATCTCGTAGTTAGGATAGTTCAGGGCCAGCAGAGAATCAAGAGTCTTGGGTAAGGTATCCGGGCGGTCTCGGGTGGCGATGGCGACACTGATAAGCGGCGCATTCTTCAGCAGCTCTTCCCGCTCCATGCCACAGGCCGGGCAGGAAGAGACTGGCAGGCCGCCATCGCTCAACGAAGAAGCTGCGGCCAAGCCATCCTGAAGCAGGTGGCTATTGATTTCTTCGTGGAGGGCGCGCCAGATTTCGGCACATAGGCGATCAACAGGCAGAAGACCTTCCGTGATGTCTAAATCGATAGTGCCGATCGGCAGAGTGTGTAGTCTAACCAGAACCGACACACGCTCATACGAACGGCCGGTACGCTCGTCCAGGCTGGCAATTGCCTGCAGGGGCTGGCTCAGCTCGACTTCGGCCAGGCGAGTCGCCTGAAGGCTCTCACCGTGAGGGTAGTGAACGTTTTGCATCTGTGCTCATCCTAGTTATGGGTTTCACTGCTTTTCCTTTTTGGCAATCTCTTCAACCGCCAATCCAACCAGCACCGCGCACTCACTTTGTTGCCCTTAGGAGAAGGCTGGTGGTGAATGCAGCCCATCCTCAGAGCAGCATGGCTCGGGAAGGCCGAACCGGCGCGCCACCTGGCGGGCTCGCCGCCTGTTCCGGAAGTACATGAACGGCCCGGTAGCCAGGCCCTTGCGCTCGAGCCGCGTGAGTTCTTCGGGGAAATCAGGGCGCTTCTTGGAAAACCTTGGGGCTTTCGGACTGAGGGTTGCGTACAGTCCGTATGGCAGCTTTCTGATGAGGCTGATAGCTCCCGCTGGATCTGAGACTAGACATTTCGTTAGGAACGCGGTAAAGGCGATGCCATAATTGTGTAGTTGCCTTTGGAGCGCTGCGTAATCGCGCCGGTGGAAATGCCGGACGAGCGCGGAAGGCTCGTACACCAGTGTGTGGCCGCTCTTCATGACCCGGTAGTAGGCTTCGATATCCTGGCCGTTAGGAAAAGCCGGATCAAAGCCGTTGACCGCCCGGAGCAGAGAGGCTCTGAAAGCTATGTTCACCCCGGCGCCGAACTTGATGGCGCTGAACGGGTAGAGCCGGTGAGGTAGCGGCGCCGTAACTATGTTGTGAATGACTTTGTCGAAGCCGAAGGTGAATCCGCCCATTTCTTCAAACCACATTTGAGCCTGTGTCTCTATCTCGGCCGGCAACGTTAGGCCGGTAACGCAAGCTACATCGCTTGCCACCTCAAAGCCCTTCATGAGATCGGCGAGCCAGTACTTGTCGACTATCACGTCGTCGTCGGTGAAGGCGACAAATTCCCCTTTGGCATGCCTCAGGCCGCAGTTTCTCGCCCAAGAAACGCCCGGTCTATCTTCCCGAAAATAGCGGAGATTATTGGTGTGTCCGAATCGTGAATCGATGAGTTGGCGTGTACTCCCGGTCTTAGAAGCGTTGTCTATCACCAAGATCTCGAATCGGGGATACTGCATTTGGCTGACCGATGATAGAGCTACGGCAAGCTGATCTGGACGATCGCGCGTGCAAATGATAACGCTGGCAAAGGGAGCGCGCTCCAAGAACTCTTCCCTGTCATGTAGACAGGCGGGAACGGAGGAGACGGCTAACGCTGCTTCCTCTAGCGCGGTCGCCGAGGGAAGCCCATCCTGTAGTAGATGCTCATTGATCTCCTTCTGCAATTGCCCCCAAATCACGCCTACGTAGTCTTCAGGCTGAAGGTCGCCCGCCGCCAGGCTTACCATGACCAAACCCACCGGTTTGGTGTGCAACCGCACAAGTATCCATGCTTGCCCATAGGATTGGTGCGAAACAGGATCTAGATTGGGAATGACTGGTAATGGTTCACTGAGCTCCACGTCGAGCATACGAACCGGCTTGAACGGGCCGTTGTTTTCAGTGACAGTCACGGGCCGATTCATCCGTTGTTCGATCAAGCAATACCTCTTTTCACCTTACGCATAGAGCATCTGCATACTCAGGTCAAAGCCTCGTCCAAAGCTTTGCTGCTCCCATCCATGCTTCGAAACAGGTGCCGGTAGTGTTCGACGTTCCTCTTCCAAGAATGGGGGTCAGTGTAGTGCTTACCCGTCATCGCCGTCAACTGCCTGATGGCATTGGCAATGGCGGTGGGATCCTTGGGAGGTACCATAATCGCCCCCTCGTAGCCAGCGGCAGCCTCAATCAAGCCTCCCACCCTGGTCACGATTACCGGCAACCCATGGCTCATGGTTGTATGCAACGGGCCACTAGCGGAAGAACGATGGTAGGGAAGAGCTACAGCATCAGCTCCCGCAAAGAACCCCGCCACTTCTTCGTCAGAAACATAGCGATTCACGAAAGTGATCCGCTCCCGATACCGGCTCTTGCCTATCAGTTCGGAGGGCAGACTCCAGCCCTCCCAAGTCTCTCCGACCACCGTAAGCCAGTAGCGGCCTGCCTCCTCCTCAGTAAGGGAATCGAAGGCGGCGATGAGGTCCTCAAGCCCCTTGAAGGGACGGATGACCCCAAAGAACAAGAGATTGCAGCAAGATGAAGGGGCCTCGCGAACCGGCTGCACATCTTGGACTGCGTGATGGTCAAATGGGCCCAGATGCATTACTTCTATCGGCCTCTTTCCCAACCTGTAATGCTCTTGAAGTGCCTTTCGATCAAATTCCGAATGGACAATGAAAGCGGAGGTCAGGCGCAGGAGCAGAGGAGCCAGCAACCGGGCGTAGAGGCGGGCTGGAAGAATGCGCCACTCTCCGGTATCCAGCACCTCATGAAATTCGATTACTACTTTGGCCCCGAAAAGCTTGGCCACCAAAGCCAGCAACAAATAGGAGTGGAGTACAGTCCCACTCCACCATTGGAATACCACTGTGTCCGGGTGTTCCCGGCCGAGAAGTCCAATGGCCCGCAAGATGCTCGGAATCCAGTACCAGTCAACCCCATCGAATAGTCTCGTCCCCGCCGGATATTGCATCTTGGTGAGTTCCTTGCCCACCCGCTCCCGGCCCGGGTACAGGAAGGTAGGCAGCAGTTGGCGCATGAGTATCATCGATACCTGGTGTTCTTGGGCGAGCGCATTGACAAGGCGCAGCGTGTAGTAGCTTATGCCGCTAAGAAAACGAGTGCCGGCTCCAACCACACATACTCTCATCCCTGCCTGCTCCTAAGCCCTGCCTCCACGGTCAAGCGCCAAGCTGCGCTTGCGCCGGGCCACGTTGCGCCTGACGAGCCATCTAAATTGGGCCAGGTACTTCCTCAGCCGGACAGCAGCTAGAGGATCTGGCGAGGACAGCCTTCTAGACAGGCTTTCCTTGTCTGTCTCTGCTCTGATCCAGAGCCGTGGCAAGGCAAATGGATCGTCGCCGGCACAGCTAACGCTATCACCTACCGCACAGGCTGATGTGAATCCGGCTTCTCTCACGGTTTTCCTAAGGCGGTGAGTATAATAACCGAAGGGATAGGCGAAGCTGCGAACGCGGCGGGAAAGCTGCTCTTCGAGCATGTTTTTACTCAGCTGTATGCCTTCCCGAGCGGTCGCCAGAGGCACGGTATCCAACTGGAGGTGCTGGTGGCAATGGGCCCCGCACTCTATACCGGCGTCCACTACTTCAAGAAGCTGCTGCCAGTTGAGCATCACTCGCTTACCCTCTCCCTCTGCTTCCAGCCAGGTACTGGCACCCCCCACGTAGGCCGTGGCGATAAATAGGGTCGCCACATAACCGTGCTGCTGAAGGATGGGAAAGGCATCGGTGTAGAAGTCGCTGAAACCGTCGTCAAAAGTCAGAACGACTGGTTTTTCTGGGAGTATATCTGGACCACAGTCCTTCGCCAGCGAGAGATGCGACATAGTGATGGGAGTATAACCCTCCCGGCCCAAGTAGTCCATCTGCTCGCGAAACACCTCGGGAGAGAGCACGAACGGCCAGAAGCCAGGCTGGGCGTTGCTCGAGATGCTGTGATACATGAGGATGGGTGTTCTCTTGGCCTTCATTACTATGGTTTTCGTCACAACCCGGCCGTTTCTGTAATCCGGCTGCCGTTTCTGCCTCAGCTTCCGGTAGCAGCCTCTCCGTCTGCCTCCAGAAATAGCTCGTATGGCCTGGCTTGAAGGGAGGGCCGCCCGGCGAAGCTCCTTTGCGAGCTAAAGCGGGTCATCCTCGCTATCGCAGCACCAGACTGGGAAACTGCCGGCTGGGAGTGGCGGAAGCGCTCGGCGAAAATCGTCTTGAACACGCGCCAGCCATCGGGAATGGTTCTCAGTCTTCCCTCTCCATACACCCGCCTGGCCTCGAAGCTCGGGACCTCGGCTACTATCAGCCCTCTCTGGATGGCTCTCACGTTCATCATTGTCTCAATCTCAAAACCATCCCCATCCAAGCCAAGCAGAGGGACAACATCCGACCAGAAGGCATTGTAGCCATAGCACAGGTCGGTGTAGCGCCCGCCAAAGAGAAGGCGAACCAGGAATACGAACCCTGCGTTACCCAGCCGCCTATGCAAGGGCATATCGGCTGTGCCTCCACCGTGGCAAAAGCGGGAGCCCTTGACGAAATCGGCGCCACCTAGCAGTGATTCCACAAAGGCGGGAATCTCCTGAGGGTCGGTAGAGCCGTCGGCATCGAGCATGACGATAATATTACCCCTAGCCGCAGCGAAGCCGGCCCGTAGTGCTGCGCCTTTACCCTTGCCCTCTTGGTTTACGACGCGGATACCAGGCCACAACTGGCGGGCAACCTCCGCAGTGCCATCAGTAGAAAAGCCATCGACAAGGATCACTTCGTCTACCCAAGCCGGAATTCTCGGCAGGACGTGAGGTAGGTTCTCGGCCTCGTTAAGCGCCGGAACCACCACACTGACGGATACCTTATACATTAAGTACCTCCATTCATTGCCAAGCTGGAAAGGACCGGACCGCCCTTGACCAAATCCGGTGGAATAGCACCACCGGCTGATCGGTAATGGGCGGGGCCGTGCCATGCCCCGGAGGACAAAAAAACCGGCCACAATTGCTTGTGGGCGGTTTCACTACTAGCTCTCCGGAACCCAAGTGACCACATACAGGTCCCAGGATCATCGCTCCCTACGTCGAAACCTAAATTGTTCCTTAGAACGATGTATCCCAACTCGCCTGAATGGCGCTTGGGCCCGCTTCCATGCGAAATCGTTAAATTGTTATGGTAGGCATTTCGAACTAGTCCAAATGCCTACCTAACAAGATAATACACTGCAGCCCATCACAAGTACATAGAGAGTTGATTGAGATCGCGTTGAGATTATGTTGAAATCATCCGCGGGCTGTGAGGAAGAGGTGTATTGACAAGTCCCTCCACCGGTCTTATAATTCCAAGTATAGTGCTAGGAATTATGGTTAAGGGCGTAGCGATGAGGCTTTCAACAAAATCGCATTATGGGCTAATGGCGATGGTGGACCTGGCAAAAAACTACGGACAGGGCCCGGTATCGCTAATGGAGATATCGACCAGGGAAGACATTTCGCTTGGCTATCTGGAGCAACTTGTGGCCGTGCTGAAGCGCGCTGGACTTGTCGAGAGCACGAGGGGCGCACGCGGAGGGTACGAGCTGGCGAAGGCCCCCGGCGAAGTGACCGTTGGGGATATTGTGAGAGCGCTGGAAGGCCCGATAGCGCCAATCGAATGCGTTTCCGAGGAATCCAATAAGGAATTGTGTGGGCGAGAATCAGCTTGTCCGAGCAGAATAGTCTGGGTGAAGATGCGGGATAGCATGGCTCAGGCGCTCGATTCCACCTCGCTTGCCGACCTAATTTGATTGGGAGGGTTAGACAATGACCGATAGGAGTGTTTATCTTGATCATGCTGCCACCACTGCGGTTGACCCGAGAGTTGTTGATGCGATGTTGCCCTATTTCACGGAGAAATACGGCAACCCTTCCAGCATCTATTCTCTCGGTAGAGAGGCGCACCGGGCGCTGGAGCAGTCTAGAGAGCAAGTCGCGGCAATACTAGGCGCTGACAAGCGAGAGATCATCTTCACCAGTGGTGGCACGGAAAGCGACAATACTGCCATCAAGGGCGTCGCCTGGTGGAATCGCCTAAAGAGCAAGGGAAATCACATTATCACCACCCCGATCGAGCACCACGCCGTCCTCCACAGCGTAGAGTACCTTCAGCGGTTTGGGTTCGAGGTTACCTATGTGCCGGTGGACCGCGATGGTGTGGTTGATCCTGGGGATGTCGAAAAGGCGATTCGACCGGACACTTGCTTGATTTCGATCATGTATGCCAACAATGAGGTGGGCACGATCGAACCGATTGCCGAAATTGGCGAGGTGGCGATCCGGAGGCACGTTCCGTTTCACACCGACGCTGTGCAAGCGGCCGGCTATCTTCCACTAGATGTCAACAAGTTGAACGTCGACATGATGTCCCTTTCGGCTCATAAGTTCTACGGGCCGAAGGGGGTCGGCATTCTCTATGTCCGGCGCGGCACGCCGATACTCTACCAGCAAAGTGGTGGGGCACAGGAGGGGAAGCGGCGCGCTGGAACAGAGAATGTTGCCGCCGCAGTCGGACTGGCGACTGCGCTAACGATCAGTCACGACAACTTGGAGGCGGAAGTGCAGCATGCCAGCAGGTTGAGAGACAGACTAATTGCCGGCATTGAGGAGCGAATCGAGCACGCCCATCTGAATGGCCCGCGCACCAACAGGCTGCCCAATAACGTCAATTTCTGCTTTGAATTCGTCGAAGGGGAAAGCATGTTGCTGAACCTGGACATGGCGGGTATTGCGGCCTCCAGCGGCTCGGCCTGCACGTCTGCCTCCCTTGAGCCCAGCCATGTGCTCAAGGCCATGCAGGTGCCCATCGAGATTGCCCATGGCTCCCTTCGCATGTCTGTGGGGCGCGAGAACACCGAGGAGGACATCGACTACGTCCTGAATACTCTACCCGGTATAGTCTTGCGGTTGCGCGAGATGTCGCCGCTAAGAGCCGGACAAGAGAGTTGGGGGAGCGGAGACAGCCATACCGAACATACGCATCAGGAATGAGCGACCCGAGATGCATGGCGTGAAGGAGGACCGATGTATTCTGAAGAAGTAATGGACCATTTCAGCAACCCGCGCAATGTGGGCACTATTCCTGATGCCGATGGAGTGGGCACGGAAGGCAACCCTGTGTGCGGAGACCTGATGAAGATCTTTATCAAGGTCAAGGACAACCGTATCGAGGATATCAAATTCCAGACGTTCGGCTGCGGGGCGGCGATAGCTACCAGTAGCATGGCAACAGAACTGGTGAAGGGCAAGACGCTGGATGAGGCGATGGAACTCTCCAACCAGGCTGTCGCCAAAGCTCTGGGCGGTTTGCCGGGAAACAAGATGCACTGCTCGAATCTGGCAGCCGATGCCATTCATGCAGCGATAGAAGACTACCGGGCTAAGCATCCGGTCGCTTCCGCCGCGAGCAGTTAAGCGTGCAGCCATCGCCCAGCATTTTGAGGCGGGGAGGCCGGGTTGCATGCGTTCTAAGAATTGAAGCAGGTATTTTGTCGGCGCGAATTCATTCGCATTGCTGCGTCCCCTTCATGGGAGAAGGGGATCGAGGGCCAGACGCGGAGTTGTCATGCGGCGGAGCGGCGGGATTGAGAAACATTATCGCACTCGATTCCGGCATAGGCGGACTGTTCGGAATGACAGTACCGGCTGTATTACTCCCCCAGCCAGTCCCGACCTGACCATTGACCCTTTCCCCTTTCACGGGTGGCCCATTCCGAATGACAGAATCACGTCCCCATCACCCCTAACCCCCGAAGGGGATGCAGGCTGAAGGCCTACCGTACCTGGTCGGGGCCATGGCCGGCGCTATTCAGATTCGCACCCGGCCGGCCTAAGCCGCTCCTTGGTGTTCTCCGGGCTGTGCCTCTTCCTGCATCATAGTCGCCCGCATGGCGTCGTATTCCGCCTTGAAACGCGTGAAAAATGTCTCCACCAACCGTACTTCGTTGGCCCAATACTCCGCCTTCTCGAAGTCGTGCTTCGCAGGTAATTGCCTGAGGTAGTTCTCGATATCTGCCAGCGTGGCAAGAGCATATTTCGCGTCAACAACCGTCTCTCCAGGTACCAATTGATCAGTCATGTTCACCTACCCTTTCTTCTCGGCTAAAGAGCAAAAAAGGTGCCAGATAGGTGGGGCTAAGGGGAATCCGTACCTGCCAGTGGCGTTCCCTAGCGGCAGGGGCTAGGATTCCTCAGCCGCTGTGGCATTCTCGACCCAAGTATCGTGCCAATCCGTCCGCTCCTCCGGAATGACATTTCCGCTCTCCCGGCTGGCAATTTGTTTTCACAAGCGAACGTGCTATGATGATTAGGGAGAACAAGAGGTCATTGGCCGGTGAGGAGTTAAGGTGTCAGCGCTATTGCAGACGGCGCACAAGCTGGGGATAGAACTGATTGATTCCGATCCGTCAGGCAAGTGGGTTACCTTCTTGGACAGGTGGGGAGGGTACGTTCGAATAGAAGAATCGGAGGACGCGCCGAAGAGATACCATGTCTCGGCAGAGCGCCTGCATTCACATCTCAGCTTGAGGTTTGCTTCCGCCGACGAGGCCATTCAAATTGGCCATGGAGACTATGTGCGCGAGGAGTAACCTTTCTTAGGGCAGTGGCTCTTAATTTTTTCTTAGCCTGGCAACCCACATGATTCTATTAGTGTCCCTGACAGGAGGTTCAAAGGAGAAGCAGTGGTATTCACCCTCCACCCAGAACCCAGCTCCCTCCAGTAGCCGGTAAATCTGCTCCTCAGAGTAGCTCTGCTCGACGTGCGTCTCCGAAAACTTCTCGTACAGGTGGCCCCGGCGAATGAATCCTACGATCTTGACCGT
>JAMCWQ010000044.1:23036-25288 GCA_023480825.1 Chloroflexota bacterium
GCCTCCGAGTCGTAGGACTCTATCATGGCGATGGAGACGTTGCCAAGATCGAAGAACTCCGTCTTATCGTTGAGGTTGTGTTCCATCATCCACTCGGTATTCATGTCAAATATCAGTAAGCCTCCCGACTCCAGCGAAGCGGCTGACCGCGCGAACATCTCCCGCAAGTCCCGTTCTTCCAGAAGGTAGTTCGCACTATCATACAGGCAGGTTATGAGGCCGACTCTTTCCGGCAACGAAAAAGAGCGCATGTCTTGCCGTCCGAAATCGATATTGGCATTGGCGCCCTCTGCTTTCCGGCGAGCTTGTGCCAGCATGTCTTCGGAAGCATCTATTCCGCTTACCTGGTAGCCCTGCTGCTCCAAGGTGAGGGCGATGGTGCCGGTTCCACAGGCCAAGTCCAGAGCCTTCTTGCTCTGAGGAACATGCCTGGCGAGCAGCTTGTCCAGATAGGGAATCATCCGGACGGCGAACAGAATTTGGCCTGAGCGGTCATAGACCTCGGCGTACTTCTGATAGATTCCCATTCTGTGATGGTCTCCCTCTTTTCATCATCTCCACGTAACGAAAGCGGCCGCCCGGCAATGTAGATACTGAAGCCCAAAACCAACAAACAGGCAAGGGAGGCACCGACAATGAACGGAAAATGGGTGTGGGTTGCATTATCGGCAGTGCTTGGGGCAATACTAGCTATTGGCGTGGTTAATTTCAACCCCAATCTCGGCGGTCATGGACCGGCGATAGCCGGCGGGGGAGATAGCGCAGCGGAACTACAGTCATCCTCATCCGGCGGCTTTGCCGGGGACGCGCAGACCACGCTCGAGAACCAGATCGTGGTCTTGAGCCAGGGGCAGGTCCAGGTCGTGCCGGACACGGCCATGATATCGCTGGGTGTGCAGACCGTAGCGACGACGGCTCAAGAGGCGCAGAGTCAGAACACCCAGCAGATGCAGGCCGTCATCGACAAACTCAAGGCGCTAGGGGTGAAGGATGAGCAGATGCTCACTTCTGGCGTAAATCTCTATCCCGAGCAGGACCAGTTCACCGGTCCGGAGAATGCCGGGGATATTGTCCGTTATCGAGCGATGAATCAAGTCACCGTGACTATTCCGGAGGTTGGCAGGGCGGCAGAATTCCTGGATGCTGCTATTGGTGCCGGAGCGAATTCCACCGGCAGCGTATCCTTCACGATCAAAGATGACTCTCAATACCGTATTCAGGCAATAGGGGAGGCTGTGAAGGCGGCGCGCCCCAAGGCTGAAGCAGTGGCGAAAGCCCTTGGAGTGACGATAAGGGACGTGAAGGTGGTGGAAGAGGGACAGAGCGGGCCGGCTGCCTTTGGCGCTTTTGACCAGTCGAGCGGTTTGGGCGGTGGGGCGAAGACTCCGATCATGCCCGGGCAGCTGTCGGTAGTCGAGACCGTGAGAGTGATCTTCACCTATTAACTATGCTCCTCTGATCCCGAGGTTTGTACCGCTTCCTCCGTCTTCACCCGCAGGTGAAGACGGAGGCCTCCTTCATTCCCACTTGCTGGCATAGACAAAGGTTTGGAAAATGTTGTATATTCTATCCGAAGCGAGATAGTAGGCTGAGCAGCCCGATTGTCTCACTTGGCCATCCGCAGGGGATTCAGGCCGGTGTACTCTGCCCAATGGCGCCGGTGGGCGCAAGGAGGTGACCTAGTGTCTGAGCAAGAGCAAGCCAGAGAACCGGAGCGCAAGGGACGGAAGATAGTAATCACCCTCCCTCGTGAGGTTGTCCCCAAAGAAGCAAAACAGCACGTGAGAGCATCAGTCAGAGAAATGCTCCTCGCTTTTCGTAGTGTCCTTGATTCCGCCATTGAGTGCACCGAACAGGACGAACACCCCGAAAGCAGACCGGTGCGAATCAACATAGATTGACTTCATCGCCTCGTTATCGGTGAGCAAGGTGAGGATGAGTCCAGACGAGGAACCGCGAGAGCAACTTGCCGCAGAGTCTAACCCGGGTGCCCACCCGATCCAAGAGGAGATTGTCAGCGCGTTCTCCCAACAGCACGTGGGCGCCGAAGCCATAGACGACATTTACAACTACCTGACCGGGAGTGGCGTTCGTCTGCCAGAGATTGAGGAAACCATTCCCGAAGAAGCGCCCGCGCTAGAGGAAGAGGAGCCGGAAGAAGAGGACCTGGACCAGGCTCTTCAGAGAGTCCTGGATGCCGACGGTGTGGGTGTTGATGATCCTGTTCGCCTCTCTCTTCGGGAAATCGGCCG
>JAMCWQ010000044.1:25298-48084 GCA_023480825.1 Chloroflexota bacterium
TCACCAGTGGGGGAGGAGCGGGAAAGTCTACTTGGCGATCTAATCGAAGACGAGAGCACCGTTGCACAGCAGATCGAGGGCGGCTTCGCAGCCCGCGTTTGTCTGGGGCAGGAAGATGAGTTGGCTGAGGACGAACGCCGGGGGTTGGAGACGCGGAAGAAGAGTGGGGACGCGGCGCGCGAGCATCTAATTCAGGCCAATCTCCGCCTTGTTGTTAGCATTGCCAAGAAGTATGTCGGCCGCGGACTCTCCTTCCTGGATCTCGTCCAGGAGGGGAACTTGGGGTTGATGAGGGCCGTAGACAAGTTCGACTACCACCGTGGCTACAAGTTCAGTACCTATGCTACCTGGTGGATAAGGCAAGCGATAACGCGAGCCATATCCGACCAAAGCCGCACGATTCGTCTGCCGGTGCACATCGGCGAGACGATAAACCGGGTCCACAAGGCCTCCCACCAACTCCAACAGCAATTGGAGCGAGAGCCCACGGCTGAAGAAATGGCTGATGCCATGTGCATCTCGACTGAGAAGCTGCGGCTGGTCATGGAGGTTTCCAAACACCCGATATCGTTGGAATCACCAGTGGGGGAGGAGCGGGAAAGTCTACTTGGCGATCTAATCGAAGACGAGAGCACCGTTGCTCCCATCGACGCAGCATCTCAGCTTATGCTTAAGCAGCATATCAACGAGATCCTTGCTAAGCTTTCCGAGAGAGAGAGCAAGATAATACGCTTGCGTTTTGGCCTCGATGACGGGCATTACCGCACTCTTGAAGAAGTCGGTAAGGAATTTGGCATTACGCGAGAGCGAATCCGCCAGATCGAGGCGAAAGTCCTGCGAAAGCTCCGCCAGCCGAGATACGGCAAATTCCTCCGCGGCTATCTAGAGTAGCGCAGGTAGCAGCTTCCCCTAGGGCTACTTAGGGCGGGCCGGGTGGCCAGTTGCCAGCGGCCAGAAGACAGGGCGAGGAGAATCTTGTAGGTCCCGATTTATCGGGACGCCGGCCGCCAGGCTGGCCTTGACCGTAGGTCGTGGTTTCGTGCCCCGGCGCTACTAGACTCTTAACTCTTATCCGGAGTCTCGGCGGTCAGGCCCTCATCCCCCGGCCCCTTCTCCCATCCTTCGGCGGAAGGACTAGGAGAAGGGGGACTATGTCTGTCATTCCGAACAGTTCGCTCAGACCGGAATCGAGTGTAATGGTTGGGAACGAAGGCGGGCTGGAGGAATCCGTGGCGTGGCTGCCGGGGATTACCACTACCGGGCACGGATTCCTCAGTCGCTACGACGTCGTTGCTCCGGGCACCTTCAGAATGCGCCCGCTCCTTCGGAATGTCATTCGTCACTGGTCTTCAGGCTTTGCTGGTGCGAGGCCGCAGGAATGACAGTATGATTGACCGGCGGCGGCGGAACAGGGTTCCAACCCGTATGTCATAGTAGGTGTCGGCCAGGATGTGGAACAGGAAACCGTACAGCACCGCACGCAGGACAGCAGAGAAATTGGATACTGCAGCAAGAAGGCCGAGAAACTCGATAGTGTGAAAAACATTCAGGCTGGGAGTGCGCCTTCTAGGCGGGGTGGTGTAGAAGTAGTCAAGCGCATCTTGCAGGCTGAGGTTGCGAAAATGGATCGCGTACCAGAGGTAATGATCGACGTCGATCAGGATGCTGGAAGCCCAAGCGATAGGGGTTCGCTTACCAAGAGCCGGTAGCGAGGCTGCCGCCCAGATGGTGGATACTACCAGGTGTTGCTTCGGGAACAAAGACACCTCCGGTGCGAAAAGATAGCCCGCCTGCAGGCGGGCTATATCTGGTAGCCGCGACCACCCACGAACGCACCGTTCCTTCGCGGCCCGGCGAATCAGTTCATGTCTGCTTTTGTTCAAGACGCAGGGAAAAGAATCCAGCCGTTGCAGGTTGTACTGGGCACATGGCAGTCACCCGCGTAACCACGGGCCCAAATGAGCTACTTAGTGCCTGGAGAAGGTGGCTGGTTAGCCGGTTAGCTTGCCTTCTTCTCAGCATCAGCTTTGGTTGATGTTACCACGTCTCCTTCTTTGGCTTCCTTGAAATCGCGGATGCTCTTGCCAAGAGCACCACCCAATTGCGAGATCTTGCCGACGCCGAAGATCAGTATGACGATGGCAAGGATGATTAGTAATTCGGGTACCCCAAGTCCCAACGGCATCTTGGTCTGCCTCCTCTTCTCTGGAATCTGCCGGTATTCTAGCATATGGGATGTTACTAGTCAATAAATTGCATTGTCACTCCCTCTGCTATAGAATGTTGCCCGCTGGAGGAGAGACTTGGCGTACAGAATACTGGCTATCGCCCCGACTTCCTTTTTCGCCGATTACGGTTGCCATGTCCGAATCCTCGAAGAGGTCTGGGCGCTACAGAAGCTCGGCAATAAGGTTGTTGTTTGCACCTACCACACCGGCGACGACGTTCCGGGACTCGACATAAGGCGTAGCCTTGACGTGCCCTGGAAAAAGGGTGTCCAGGTAGGTTCCTCCCGCCATAAGCTTTACTTCGACGTCATGCTAGCCTCCAGAGCGGCGCGTACAGTGCTCAGTTTCAAGCCGGATGTCATTCATGCCCACATTCATGAGGGAGCTCTCATCGGGCGAGCCGTAAGCTGGTTACGCAGGGTGCCGGTGGTGTTTGATCTGCAGGGAAGCCTGGCCGAAGAGATGATCGATCACCGGTTCTTGCGCCGGGATAGCCGCATGTATGGTCCGGTGCGTTGGCTGGAGAGCCGTATCAATCTATCTTCGGACCGGATAATCACTAGCACGCACAATGCCGCAGTCATGGCTAGAGGCGACTTTCACGTGCCAACTGACCGGGTGCGAACAATTCCCGATTGCGTCAACGTGGAGCGCTTCAGTCTACCAAGGGATGAGGAAACTAAGGCCCGAATTGCCGGGCTGAAACGCTGGCTTGAGATTCCAGAGAGCCGCAAGGTAGTGGTGTACCTTGGGCTCCTGGCGCCGTATCAGGGAACAGATGTCCTGCTGGAGTCCGCCAGGTTATTGTTGCAGCGCATGCCGGACGTTCATTTTCTCGTCATGGGTTTCCCGGGCGTAGATAGATACCGCTACCTCGCCGAGCAGCTAGGAATAGCTGAGAGTGTTACCCTCCCCGGCAGAATTCCCTACCTCGATGCCCCGATCTACCTTGCTTTGGGAGATGTGGCGGTGGCGCCCAAAATGTCGGTCTCCGAGGGCTGCGGGAAGATATCCAATTACATGGCAATGCAGTTGCCGGTGGTGGCCTTCGATACTCCCGTGGCCAGGGAAATCATGGGTGATGACGGTACCTACGCCGAAATGGGCAATCCTGCCTCTCTAGCTTCTGCTATTGAAGCTCTGCTGCAGGACGGGGAGCGTGCCAGCCAACTCGGCTATGCGCTGCGCAGACGGGCGGTGAACAGCCTGTCATGGGAAGGGGCAGCGAAACAAATCATGGCGGTCTACGCCGAGGCCCTGGGGAAGCGCAGTGCGTAAACCTCATTTGCTGTCACAATTTCGGATACTGGAAGCGGGTTCCGGCAAGTCCCCCTGCTAAGGGGGATTTAGGGGGTCTTTCAGCGGCTCGGAACATAACGCCTATCCCTTCCCAAGGCCGCAACCCCCCTACCCCCCTTATCAGGGGGGAACTTGATCGCCTGCCCGCTTGTGAGAGAGCCTGTTGTCTCTGTGCTGGGCAGTGTCTTCAGACCAGTCCTAGCATCTTTCCCAGCGCATAGAGGTTGATGGAGTAGCCCCAGCCGAAAATGTGCGGTGTGAAAATGCGGGAGTCGGCTGGGTTCCAGAAGCGCTCTCTCACCAGGTCGGGTGTGGGCATCTTGAAGCTATAGGGGACTCCGAGGAATTTGCCCTCTTTGCCGAAATTCCGAATGGCGATGATCACAAAGGCCACAATGGCCAGAAACCGTAGGAACTTCCCCAGTCTTCTCATCGCGTCACCTTTTATCCCTTCTCGAGGCTGTAAAACCCCCTACCCCCTTGTCAGGGGAGGCATTGCGCAGTCTTAGGGCTCGCGGGCAGTCCGCAATGGCTACTCCACTACCACCGGCACTGACATGGTCCCCCGTCTCTCCACCCAAGCCCGGAATATGCCGGCCGCCTCGGTCTCCGATAGGGTCCGCTGGTCACCGGACGCCATGTCTCTAACGGTGATCTTGCCGGCAGCCGCTTCATCCGGTCCCATAATGACGGCAAATGGAACGCGTTTGCGTGAGGCGTATTTCAGTTGCTTCCCCAGAGAGTCGCCGGCATCGTAGTAGACCTCCGTATGAACGCCTTCCAGCCGCAAATGGCCGGCCAGCCGGAGCGATTTCGCAAGCAACTCCGGACTAAACACTGTAACCATGACCTCCGAGGTCGTACCGGCCAAGCCGCCTCCGTGCATCTCCTGTAGCACGTCGACTATTCTCTCCAGCCCGAAGCTGGTACCGGTCATCGGCAGAGGTGTGCCGGTGAATAGCCCCAGCAATTCATCGTAGCGGCCGCCACCGGTCAAGGAGCCGATTTTCGGCTCCTCCACTATAGTCTCATAAACCGGGCCGGTGTAGTAATCGAGGCCGCGGGCGAGACTCAAGTCGACCGCATAGAACCGGTCGGAAATCTCCATGGCCTCCAAATTGTCGAGGATCTCTTGGAGTTCGCGGACGCCTTGCAGACCCGCCGGCTGGCCGGCAAAGGCCCTCTGAAACCGTTCGAGCAGCTCCCGGCTGGTACCTTCAGTTTGGACGAGGTCGAGCACACGGCCGGCCGCTTCCGGTGTAATTCCGTATTCCAGCATCTCTTCCCGCACGTTTTCCGGCCCGATCTTCTCCAGCTTGTCGACAGCCCGGTAGACCCGTACTGCGAGACCGCGATCCACTCCGGCATATTCGGCCAGGGCGACCAGTAGTTTGCGGTTGTTGATAAGCGTCTTGAAGGAGGAGAACCCGAGCTCGCGCAGGCCTGTGTTCATCAGGGCGATACACTCGGCATCAGCAACCATGCTCTTCGTGCCGACGATATCGGCGTCGCATTGCCAAAATTCCCGGTAACGGCCCTTCTGAGGCTTTTCGGCGCGCCAAACGGGTGCGATCTGATATCGCTTAAAGGGCATTGTCAGCTCATGCTGGTGCATGGCTATCACGCGTGCCAAAGGCACTGTCAGGTCGTAGCGAAGCGCGACCATGCGCTCACCGGCATCGAGGAATCTATACATGAGCCGCTCTTCCTCGCCCAGTTTCCCCTCGAGCGTGGCAGCGTACTCCATGGCGGGTGTCTCGAGCGGCTCAAAGCCAAAGCGCTCGAAGACGGCTTCCAGCGTGTCAATGACATGATGTCGCAGGATCATAGCCGGCGGCAGAAGGTCTCTTGTCCCCTTTAGAATTTGCGGTTTTATCGGCACAGTGTCTACTCCGGACTAATTCTCAGTTGTACGAATATTCATTATATCATAGAGACTTCTCTAGGTCGGCAGAGGACGAGGCTACGGAGAGCCGCCTTAGGCGCTCGGTGACCGGTAGCCAAATGGAAAGGAAAGCGGCTATGACTGGCAGGGCGGTGATGAGATAGAAGGCGGCGGGCAAGCCATAACTGTCTGCTACGTTACCGGTTACCCATACGCCAATGGCGCCGGAGACGAAGCCGAGTCCCAATACAATGCCCCGATGCCACCCCCACGTTATGGGGCAACAATTCTTGAGCCATTACCACGGTCACCGGGACTGATGATTCCAGCAGCAGCCCGGCGAAGAATACTGCGGCGATGGAAAGCAGAAGCGAATCATGCAGGATCAGGATAAGGGACACCGGGCTGATGGCCAGCGTGGCCAGAGTCACGATGCGTCGCGTGACGATATCCGAAAGCCAGCCGCCGAGAAGCACGCCAGCAGCAGCAGCGACAAGAAAGGCGAAAAGCACTTTGCTGGCTTGATCGACAGAGAAACCGCGCTGTCTGAAGAGCAGAGGAATGAATGTGACTAGAGCCAGGTAGGCCCAGCCGCGCAGAGAAACGACAGCCACGAGAAATCCTGCGCCCCTCCACGGAATTGGGTCTGGTTTCTCCGGGTCCTTCGCAGGAATGGGAACACTCTTGGGCGCGTGAAGCTGGCCAACCAAATAGTAGAAGAGTATGGCGACGATGAGTCCGGGCACCGCGAAAATTGGTGTTCCTCTCACGCCAATTCCGGAGAAGATGAAAGCGCCAACCAGCGGGCCAAGTGCCGCGCCCGCACTCCCGCCGAATGAGAAGATAGACACTGCCGCACCGCGCCTGATACCGCCCGCCAGGGCGGCATTCATCGCCCCCTGTGGATGATAGGCGCCGGACCCCAGCCCGGCAAGCGCGACCAAAAGCAGGAGAAGAGGATAGCTGCTCGCAAGTCCTGTCAGGCTCATCATGCTGGTCGCCCAGACTATGCTGACTGCGGCAAGCCAGCGCCCGCCGAATTTGTCGCCGAGGTGCCCAAAGAGTGGCTGGGAAAGAGAACCGGCGGTGGAATACGTTGTGGCTATTAGGGCTACCTGGCTATACGATAGCCCCAAAGAGGTGACTAGCAGGGTGTACATTATCGGCAAGGTATTGGAGAAAGTATCTATGATGAAATGTCCAAGCGAGGCCGCGATTACTGCTCTAAGTTTCAACTGTTTACCTTCCCCTGGCTCGCCCGCGTCTTGTCTCGCACACATCCGCCAGTGTTCTAAGGATAAACCATTAGGCCCGGCACTTGCAACGGGAGATGGGCGTCCTAAGTTGACAGTACTTTTGGGCCGGTGCTATAGTTGGTTAGATTTGTTGCTTTTTGCTTTCTGTAGTTTGCTCTGTAATTAGCATAAGGCGTTTACGGCAGGGTCGGCTGGCCGGGGGAGTGAAGATGAAGGAGATCAGGTTTCACGGCCGGGGAGGGCAAGGCGTGGTGACCGCCGCCGAAATCCTCGGCCGGGCGGCGACGCTAGACGACAAGTTCGCCCAGTCGATGCCCTCGTTCGGGGCGGAGCGGCGAGGCGCACCGGTATCGGCTTTCACCCGGGTGGATTCGGAAGCCATCAGGGCCAAATGCCAGATCTACGAGCCGGATATCGTGGTGGTGTTGGATCCGGTGATATCGAATTCCGCTGACATAATCGATGGGCTCAAAGAAGATGGGGCCCTTATTGTGAACAGCACTCATCTGCCTGAAGCTCTCGAGAATGGGCTCCGCGACAGGACAACAGTGATCGACGCCACCCAGATCGCGCTTGACGTGCTAGGCCGGCCTATCACAAATACGGTGATTCTCGGTGCTCTGGTGGCTGCTACAGGTATAGTGTCGCTGAAGGCTGTGGAGCAGGCCATCAGAGAGGCATTTCCTCCGAGGCTGGCCGAGGTCAACATCAAGGCGGTGCGGGCAGCCTACGAACAAGTTGCCGGAGGTGTTAAAGATGCCGCATCCCTGGCTTAAAGAGAGGCCGTTGACTCCTTGCTTGCGAGGAGGTTTTTCCACAGTAAATCAGACCGGTTCCTGGCGGGTCATAAGGCCCGTTCTAGATATATCCAAGTGCCGCGATTGTAGCATGTGCTGGCTCTACTGCCCCGAAGGAGTGATTGACCGGGAGAACAACTACTCCATAGACTATGACTATTGCAAGGGCTGCGGCGTGTGCGCTGTGGAGTGCCCTGTAGATGCTATCGAGATGGTGAAGGAGGAATAGCCTTGGCGTCGGTCTTCGTTTCCGGGAACATGGCGGCCGCAATAGGGGCTCGACAAGCGGAAGTAAACGTAGTGGCTGCTTATCCAATAACACCGCAGACTTCCATCGTGGAGTATCTCGCCAAGTTCGTTGCCGATGGTGAGCTTGACGCCCAGACAATACCGGTGGAAAGCGAGCACAGCGCCATGGCGGCCTGCATCGGAGCTTCTCTTGCCGGGGCAAGAGCCTTCACGGCCAGCAGCTCGCAGGGGCTGGCGCTGATGCACGAGCCGGTCTTCGCGGCCGCCGGGCTGCGCCTGCCACTCGTGATGGCTGTGGCCAACCGTGCCCTGTCGCATCCGGTCACTATCTGGAGTGATCATTCTGACAGCATGGCCGAGCGAGATAGTGGATGGCTGCAGTTCTACTGCGAGACTTGCCAGGAAGTGCTGGATACCATAATCATTGGATACCGTGTGGCTGAGGATGCGAGGGTGCTGCTGCCCGCCATGGTTTGCCTGGATGGGTTTTACCTCTCTCATCTCTCGGAGCCGGTTTCGGTGCCTGCTATAGAAGACGTCCGCCGGTTCGCTCCCAAATCTGCTCCTAAGTATCCGATCCTGGATGTCGATGACCCGAAATCGATTGGTCTGGTCATCTCTCCCGACTTCTTTACCGAGTTTGTCTATGACAAACACGCATCGATGTCCATGGCCAGAGACGTGACCGAAGAGGCGTTCGCAGAGTTCGAGCGCATGTTTGGGCGCCGCTACTCTCATCTCGAAAGCTACAGAATAGATGATGCCGAGGTCGTGCTGGTCGGCATGGGGACGATGGCCGGGACAATTCGCGTCGCCGTGGATGGCCTGAGGGCGCGTGGAATGCGCGTGGGAGCCTTGAAGATAAAGACCTATCGCCCGTTTCCGGGAGAGGAGATACGCCGGGCGCTGAGGGGGGCCAGAGTGGTTGCCGTTGTCGACCGGGCGGTGACCTATGGCACCGGTGGCATCGCCTACTATGACGTGGCTCGTGAGCTGGTCAATGAGTCTCCTCATCCCCTGTTGCTCGACTTCGTGGCGGGGATTGGAGGCCGTGACATCACCGTCGACACGATAAACCGGGTTGCCGAGCAGGCGCTGGCCGTGAGCCTCGACGGACGGAGAGATGACGTGACTTGGGTGGATGCCAACAAAGAGACTCTGGCGATATGGGGGTTGGCGCTGAGATGAGCTTGAAGATCCGTGACCTGCCAAATGAGGAACTAGTTGCCCCCGGTAATTCGGGATGCCCGGGTTGCGGCGCTACCATGGGGGCGCGCATGGCCATGAAAGTCCTGGGAAGCCGCACCATCATGGTCAATGGGACCGGGTGCATGACCGTGAACTATGGGGTGCTGGCGGCCGCCCGTTTTCCCTACCTGCATATGCTCTTCGAGACCACCGGAGCTGTCCTCTCCGGTCTCGATGCCGGTCTGCGCTCCTTGGGAAAGCGGGAAGGGGTGACCCTTCTCGGCTGGGCCGGCGATGGGGGGACGGCGGACATCGGATTCCAGTCCCTTTCGGGCGCTGTGGAGCGCGGCCACAAGTTCGTCTACATCTGCTACGACAACGAGTCTTACATGAACACCGGCGGGCAACGGAGCGGCGTTACCCCGTATGGAGCATCGACCACTACCTGCCCGGCGGGCAAGCGCTCCATTGGCGAAAGTCGTCCCATGCAGCGCCGCAAGGACATGGTGGAGATAATGGCCGCACACGGTATTCCTTATGCCGCCACGGCGTCCCTGGCTTTCCCCATGGACTATATGGCCAAGGTCAAGCGGGCTGCTGAGGTAGACGGGCCGTCCTATGTCCACCTTTTGAGCCCCTGTCCTCCAGGTTGGGGCTCGAACGATGAGTTAACCGTGGAAGTATCCCGGCTGGCCGTGGAAACGGGCATGTGGATTCTGTACGAAGTTGTTGACGGCGAGCGCAAGTTCAATAAGCGGTTGAAGACCCTGCGCCCGATCACGGACTACCTCAAGACCCAAAAGCGTTTCCGGCACTTGCTGGACCAGCCCGAGGAAATTGAGAAGATTCAGTCCTTCGTGACGAAGCGCGCCGAGCGGCTGGGGTTGCTCGGCTAAGTCTCAAAGATTACTGCTGTTCTCGTTAAGATTACGATGACAGTCTCGCCCCAGGGCGAATCAAAACGAAAACCGCTGTAGTCTCATGGGCGAACGCTCTGCTGAACGGCCCCTCGCCGGCTGGTGTTCGGCAGGGCGAGGGTGAGTACCGCTGCCAGTAGAGGTACGGCGGTCATTATTGTCATCGCCGTGGGAAGGCCCACGCGATCCGCGGCGACCCCCAGATCCGTCAGGAACATGCTTGCTATTCCCCAGGCAAACCCCATGATCAGACCGGACACCATGCTGGCACGCCGGGGGGCCAGCTCTTGTCCCATCGCCAGAGCCAGGGGATTCACGCCGAAGATAAGGAGCCCGCCGGCCCCGAGCAACACAAGCTTAGCGGGGCCGTCCGTGTGCAGAAAGAGAAAGAAAAGCGGCGCCGAGACGATTAGGGAAAACTGGAGGATCCGGGCGGGCCGGACACGAAATGAGAGGTAGCCCACGAGAAGCCCTCCGGCGGCGCCACAAAGGTTGTAAATGGATAGCGCTGCTCCCGAAGTAAACAGCGAGAAACCGTTTGCCTCCAGGTAGGTGGGAACAAAGGTGCCGAAGGTAAGGGCAGTTGAAGCTTGCAGGATGACAATCGTCACCACGATCGCGATTGGCAACGCGTTGCTGCCGTTTGCGGAGCCCGTGTGCTGCGCGACTTGTGGATGTTCCTGTGAAGTCACCTTGTGCGGCGCGAGGAAGTACAAGACTGCCGCAAAAAGCAAGCCGGGGACGACGATTAAATAGGAACCCTCAAGTGTAAACAGACTTACTGCCGAAACGATCAAGACCGGCCCGATTGCGCTTCCCAAGCTGCCGGCGGCTACGAAGAAAGACATTCCCAGCCCCCGGCGCTGTCTGCTGGCGTCACCGATCAGAACGGCGCAGGGTGGATGGAAGAAGGCCACTCCAAGACCTCCCAGCACCACCAAGAGCACCAGCACATAGTAATGGGTGGCAAGACCGATCAGGCTGAAGAAGATGGCTGTCACGGCCAGGCCGAGGGGGACGAACAGGCGGCTGTGACCGCGGTCGGCGAGATGGCCGAATACTGGCTGCAGAAGAGAGTTCGCCAGAGACTGCATGGTAGCCAACAGGCCAACCATCGCTATGCTCAATCCCAGCTTGGGAATTAGGAGCGGCAAGAGTGGAGCCAGGAATGAGGCGTACAGCTCAACGGACAGATGGCCGGAGGCCAGGAGACCCACATAACCCGCGCGAAAGCTACTGCTGGTGCCGGTGTTGTCACCGCCGGACGCCAGGTTCTCAGACTCCAGGTTAATAGTGTCTTCGCTCAAATCGAATACAGTCTCCACTCGGTTCAAAAGGCTTGGGAGAAATCTCCCTCGTGGGCTACCTCGAGGAACTTCACAAGCAGGGTAATCGCTGCTTCTATGTCGTCCTTGTGGCAAGTCTCAACCACCGTGTGAAAATGCCGTGTGGGCAGGGACAGCGTCACAGCCGCCGAGCCTGCTCTGGCTGATTGCATTGCTGCGGCATCGGTGCCACCGTCGGGCAGGAGCTCCGGCTGGTGAGGTATCCCATGTTGGTCGGCTACGGCGCGCAGCTTTTGCATGAGGAGCTGGTTCGAGATGGAGTCCCCATCCATGACCTTTATCGCTACTCCCTTCCCAAGGGTGGTGCATCTCTCCTGCTCCTCGAAACCCGGGAAGTCGTTGGCATCGGTGATGTCAATGGCAATGGCGATGTCCGGTTCCACTGAGAATGCCGCAACAGCTGCTCCCCGCAGCCCAACTTCTTCCTGTACCGAGGCCACGGCGAAGATGTCTGCCTCTTGGCGTTCCAGCCTCTCGAGTGATTTCAGCATGACGTAGACGCCAACCCGGTCGTCAAGGGCTTTCCCCGTCACCAGATCACCGAACTCGGTAAACTCGCGCTGCATGGCTATCGGGTCTCCAATCGAGACCAACTCGCGGGCCTTTTCCTTGCTCAGGCCAAGGTCAACGAAGTAGTCGCTAACTTTCGGCAGTGTATTGGCCTCTTCCGGATCGAGCATGTGGATAGGCTTAGTGCCGAGAGCGAGCACTCCCGGCAGGTTTTTCTCGCCATAGGCAACGACGCGCTGGGCGAAGAGTGACCGCGGATTGAAATAGCCGACGGGGACGATTCGCACGAACCCGTTTTCGTCGATATGGCTTACCAGGAAGCCGATCTCGTCCATATGGGCGCTGAGCATGACGCGCCGCTTGCCGGAGCCGCGCTTGAAGCTGATCAGATTGCCCAGATTGTCTGTTTCGACCTTGCCCGTGAGCCGGTCCAGCTCACCGGAGATGAAGCGCCGGACCGGCTCCTCGCGCCCGGAGACTCCCGGCATCTCCGAGAGCCTTTTCAGTAATTCCATTCTTGTCTCCGCCCCAATGGCCTGCTAGGGCCGGAAATCTCCCTCGTGGGCCACCTCTAAGAATGCCGCCAGCAGATTGATGGCTGCTTCGATATCGGACTTGTCGCAGGTCTCCACTACCGTGTGCACATACCTAGTGGGAACCGAGATGGTTACCGCTGCCACGCCGGACTTTGTTGCCTGAATGGCGCCGGCGTCAGTTCCGCCTCGCGGTAAGACCTCCAATTGGTAAGGTATATGCTTTTGCTCGGCCAGTTCCTTCAACCTCTGCACAACCTTGGGGTTGGAGATAGAATAGTTGTCCATGATCTTAATGGCCACGCCCTTGCCGAGGCTCGTTATTTTCTCGTGCTCCGCGCCCCCCGGAATATCGGAAGCCAAGGTGACATCCAGGGCCACACCGATCTCCGGGTCTATTCCAAAGCTCGACGTTTTGGCTCCCCGGAGACCAACCTCCTCCTGGGTTGAGGCCACGGCGTAGATATCGACTTCGTGGGTTTTCACCCGTTCGAGGGCCTTCAACATGACGTACACGCCAACGCGGTCGTCGAGAGCTTTGCCGGTAACCAACTCTCCAAGGTCGGAGAACTCCCGGTACATGGTGACGGAGTCGCCGATAGCTACAAGCTGATCAACCTGTTCCTTCCCCATACCTACATCGACGAAGTAGTCCGACACCTTGGGTGCCTTCTTGGCTTCCTCAGGGTCTAACAGGTGTATTGGCTTGGTTGCGAGAGCCAGAACGCCGGGCAGGTCCTGTTTGCCGTGGACCACAACCCGCTGGGCAAATAGAGCCCGAGCGTCGAACCCTCCGACCGGCATAATCCGGATGAAGCCCTTGTCATCGATGAAGCTGACCATGAACCCGATCTCGTCCATGTGGGCGCTGATCATTACCGCGCGCTTCCCGCTGCCCTTCTTCTGGCCGATCAGATTGCCGAGAACATCAGTGGTAGTCTCGTCGACGAGCTTGCCCATTTCTCCGGCGATCAGGTTTCGGATGGTTTGTTCTTGCCCAGAGATGCCTGGGGTTTCCGAGAGTCTCTTGAGTAGCTCCATGGCTCATCCCTCCTTGGAATATACGATTTCGCCGCCGAGTATCGTGTAGAGAACCTCTGCTTGCAGTATCTCCTCCGGCGGGCAGCGGAGGATATCTGTCGAGAGAACTATTATATCACCGAGTTTGCCAGGAGATATTGTCCCTTTGAGCGATTCTTCGCCAGATGCATAGGCCGGAGCAACAGTGTAGGCTCTAAGCGCTTCCTCGGCAGAGATGCGCTGCTCCGGAAACCAGCCTTCTGGTGGCCGGCCATTCTCTTTCTTCCTGGTCACTGCCGCATAGATACCTTTTAGGGGATCAAAGCTCTCTACCGGACAATCCGAGCCGAAGGCCAGCACTGCACCGGAATCCAGCAGGCTGCGGTAGGCGCCCGCGAAGCGGCTTCGGGCCCCCCAACCTTGGTCGGCAATGTCTGAGTAGTCGATAGCCCCAAGCGGCTGCATGGAGCCGATAATTCCTAGTTTGGCGACGCGAGGCAAGTCTGACGGGTGGAGCAACTCCAAATGCTCGATCCTTTGCCGGAGGCCCTTTGACCTGCTTAGCTCCAGGCTGGCGGCGATGGCGTCTATGGCGTTCCGGGTCGCCCGGTCACCGATCGCATGAATCGCCACTGATATACCGGCGGTGGCGGCCCGGCGCACAAGGCGAGCCAGGTCTTCCGCACTGTTGACGGCGATTCCGGTGTTGCCGGGTCTATCATCGAAGGGCTCGAGCATGGCGGCGGTCCGGGGACTGAGGGCGCCATCGGCGAAGAGTTTGACCGGGCCCAGCCGCAGGTGTTCGTTGCCCAGACCCGTTCGCAGGCCGAGGGCAATTGCGGACTCCAAGGAGGCTTCCGGTATCGATGAATAGACCCGTGGTCTCAGTCTCCCCTGCTGCGCCAGCAGTTGGTATGCTCGAAGCTCTGCTTGCCCCTCCATGCAATGCACGCTGGTCAGGCCCGAACGAAGCGCATGACTGGTGGCCATTTCGATTGCTCTTGCCGTTTGTTCTATGGTGGGCGCCGGTATTGCGGAGCGGACCAGGTGACTGGCCCTTTCCATCAGGATCCCCGTGGGCTCACCCGTCTGGGGATCACGGGCGATCTTTCCCCCTTCCGGATCAGCAGTGTCCCGGCAGATCCCCGCCAGGTACAGGGCCGCTGAATTGGCCCAGAACAAGTGGTAGTCCTTTGTGGCCAGCACAATTGGATTATCCGGTGCCACTTTGTCGAGGTCCGTGCGGTTGGGAAGAGCCTGGCCCGGCCAGATATTGGCGTCCCAGCCTAGTCCGGTTATCCATTCTCCTGGCCTGGAGACTTGCACTCTGGCCCGAACGCGGTCCAGCGCCTCTTGGAGAGAACCAACCCCAACGAGGTCAACTCCCGCCATGCTGACGGCATACATGCCCAAATGGATGTGGGAATCGGTGAGGCCGGGGATGGCAACTGCGCCACGAAGGTCGATATACTCAGCTTCGCCCGGAGCCGCCGTCCGGACGGCGCCGTTGGTTCCAATGCCATCGATGGTGTCTCCGTGAATCCAGACCGCCTCTGCAAGAGGATAAGACTGGCCCATCGTGTAGATTGTGCCGTTGAAGAGGACCAAACTCTTTCTCATAATTGTTGCCTCGGAGATGGTAATTGGCTGCCATCAGTCTGCGCCTTTCACTGAGACCACCTGCCTGCGCCGTTCTCGTGGCAGGCCGGTGCTCACGAGAACCGCCAAGATAGGCAGAGATGTCATAAGCGTCATTGCGGTTGGAAGCCCGATCCGGTCTGCAGCCAGGCCAACAGCGGTGAGGAAGAATGCGCCCAGCCCCCAGGCAAATCCCATCACCAGTCCCGAAATCGTATTGGCGCTCTTGGGGACGAGCTCTTGGCCCATGACTATGGTCAATGGCGACGGTGCTTGGATCAAGAATCCCGCCAGGCCGAGGATGATCAAAGATAGGAATCCGCTGGTGTGTAGGAACAGGTAGAAGAGCGGGGCGGAGAACAAGAGTCCGAAAACAATGATGCGATAGCGCCCTATGGCATCGGCAAGATAGCCTGATGCCAACACACCTAGGGACCCGCAGAAGATAAAGAGCGACACGGCGATGCTGGAATCGAGCAGCGAGTATCCCTCGCCCTGCAGGTAAGTTGGCACGAAGGTGCTGAACGTGACCGCAGTGGATGATTGCAGGACCACGACTGCGACTAGGAAGACCAATGGTCTGAGGTAGTCGCTGCGAACAGGCTCGGGTTGCGTTGCTGGTGCGCTGGCTATTCGTGTTGCCTTGCGATGGGGAGCAAAGCGAAGGAGCAACATTGCCATGACGATCCCAGGAATGGCCACCACGAACGATCTCTCCAGCGTCAATACCATTACGGCTGTGGTGATGAGCATCGGGCCGATGGCGAAGCCGACGTTGCCGGCCGATATATAGAGGGACATGCCGAAGTTGCGGCGTTGCCGGGAGGCCTCGCTGACCATTACAGCGCCGGACGGGTGAAAAGACGCCACTCCAGCGCCGCCAATAAGGACGAGAAGCAGGAGAACAGGGTAATTTGGCGCCAGGCCAACCAGACTAAAAAAGACGGCGGAAACTGCGACGCCAACGACTATGAACAGCCTCCCGGATATCCTATCGGCAAGGTACCCGAAGATCGGCTGGGTTAGGGAGCCAGAGACTGTCTGCAACGTAGCGAGTATCCCTGCCAGACCGATGGAAAGTCCGAGTTTGGGAATCAGCAGAGGCAAGAGCGGAGAAATGAAGGCCGGATAACAGTCCCCCATGAGATGGCCGAATCCCAGAACAGCCACATTCTTGGCCTCGAAGCTCGCCGCTTCTTCATTATCCGCGCTTAGTGCTACCTCGACCGGGCTCACCACCACAGCCGATTCATCGAAGTCCGGCAATGTTCTGACCTTTCAGCTCCCGCAAAACCGACTCCAGTTCCCAGGGGAGCGGGGCGGAGAATTCCACATAGGCGCCGGTGGACGGCAACTGGAAACCGAGCCGTTCGGCGTGGAGAAATGGCCGGTCCAGCGCTATGGACGGCTTGTGCCGGCCGTAGAGAGTGTCTCCGACTATGGGGTGGCCGATCTGCGCGAGATGGACCCTGATTTGATGTGTGCGGCCGGTGTAGATGCGCACTCTCAGGAGATTGTAGGGGCCGAGCCGCTCAATAACGCGGTACCTCGTGCGCGCCGGCCGCCCCCCGGCCACTACTGCCATCTTCTTCCTATCAACTGGGCTGCGGCCGATCGGCCCCTCTATAAAGGCTTCATCGGTGCTCGGTGAACCCTCAACCAAAGCCAGGTACTCCTTGAGAACACGACGCTCTTGCAGTTGCTCCGTGAGGTTGATCTTGCCCTTGTCGGACTTGGCGATGACCATCAGACCCGACGTATCCCGGTCCAGACGCTGTACTATTCCGGGCCTAATGCTACCATCAATGCTGAGTTCAGGACAATGGGCGAGAATGGCGTTCACCAAAGTGCCCGCAGGGTGGCCAGGAGCAGGATGAACCACCAAATGGGCAGGCTTGTCGATTACTAATACATCCTCATCTTCGTAGATGATAGACAGTGGGATGGCCTCAGGAGCGAGCTCGATTGGATGTGCTTCCGGGATCGTAATGATGACCCGGTCCCCTTCTCTCACTTTGTAACTGCCCCGGCGCGCCACGGAGCCGACAAGGATGTTGCCGTCTTCGATCAGTTTCTGAATATGGGATCGGGTGAGGTCCGGAAGCCGGCTGGCAAGATACTTATCGAGTCTGTCCCCGCTATCCGGGCTTGCTACTACTAGCGTCTCAGTCCTTGCCGAGGACATCAGTCTTCGCTGCTTGGGAGCTTGATGGGCTGGAGACAAGAATGTAGAGCACGAGGAAACAAACCCCGGCAACAATCGCTGCGTCGGCTATGTTGAAGATGGGCCAGACACGGAAATCGATCCAATCGACCACATAGCCGTATCGCAGCCTATCGACGAGGTTGCCTGCGGCGGCGCCGAGCTGAAGCCCCAATGCGAGGCGGAGCAGGCCACTGGACGGCGCGGCCACCCGGATGTAAACGATAAGGAACAGGGCAACAACAAGCGCCACGATGGTGAAAATCATATTCCCGCCGGGCAACATGCTGAAAGCAATGCCGCTATTCGCGGCAAAGCGAATCTGCAGAATGCCACCGAGCAACTCCACCGGCGCGTGCCCGCTGCCGGGGCCAAGGCTATTGTAGACGAGGATCTTTGTCGTCTGATCGGCTGCTAGAACTAGCGCCGCAATGACATACGCTAGGATTTTTCTTGTCAAACCGGTTCTACCGGTATTTGCAGTCAATAGTCGTTCCTGAATTCCTAGACTCTAGCGATGGTCCTCTTCCTTAGACTGGCACTTGATGCACAGGTTGGCGTAAGGAAGCGCTTCCAGCCTCTCCTGGGGGATTCTCTCATTGCAGTTCTCGCACAGACCATAAGTGCCTAGTTCGAACTTGTGCAGCGCGTGATTTACCTGGTCCAGAATACGTTCGAGGTTTCTCCGAAGGGCGACATACTTCTCCTGCTCGAATGTGTCCGAGGCATCATCCGCCATGTGGTTGCTTACGCCGCCACCCTCCACCTCGTGGTACTCGCCCTGCTGGGCCAATATCTCATCGAGCTGGCCAATCTCTTCCAAGAGCTGCTTGCGCTCACGTTCGAGGCGTTCTTTCAAAGTCTGCTCTTCATTCACAGAGACCATAGAACTTTGCTCCTCTCTCGTTAATGACAACCGCACCAGAGACATGCTGGACAGGCTACATTAGAGAATATTATACCATAACTGCACTTTAACCAGATAAGGACGCGTCCCCGGCTAAGAGCAAGACTCGTGCCCGGAAGAAACACAAGGCAGACTGGCGAGCGGGCAACACTGGCATCGGGGCAGGCGTTTCCTGCAGGTCTCCTTGCCATGCCGGACGAGTAAAGCATGGTATTCGTTGTAGAGCCGGGTATCAGTTGCAAGGTTGTCCATGAAGGTATTTCGAAGAGGACTGTATTTCTCATTCGGGGCACATAGCCCAAGGCGGCTGAAAACCCGCCGCGTGTAAGCATCCACCACAAAGGATGGCTTGCCGGCGGCGTAGAGCACGATGGAGTCAGCGGTCTCCTCGCCAATCCCCCAAATGGAAAGCAGCTCACTCCGGAGTGCGTCCGTCTCCATGGCGAGAAGGTGAGATAGCCGGCCGTCGTGTACCCTATATAGGTGGTCGACGAAGACCTTCAGTCTCCTAGCCTTCATGTTATGGTACCCGCATGCGCGGATGACTACCGCCAGGTCCTGCTCGCAATTCTCCTGTATCGCTTCGGGTGAAAGTAGACTGTGCGCGCAGAGGCCAGAGATGGCGCGCTCGACGTTCGCCCACGAAGTGTTTTGCGTGAGGATCGCGCCCACCACCACTTCAAACGGCGTCTCGCCCGGCCACCAGTGTTGGGGGCCATAGCGGGCCAGAAGGCGGTCGTATATCTCTTGAAGAGCGCCCGTCATACCTGAAGGAGGGGTGCTCATAGCTTCTATCGGAAACGTAGTAGACATCATTCCCGTTGCCGGTGACTTGATTTTCGGCTTCTCCAGTAATAGTATTCCACTTATTGTACCCAAGGCAATCTAACATGTTCAAACAATCACCGGCAAACGGAGCACTGAAATGCGCATAGCGATCACCGGCGGCGGAACCGGCGGGCATGTCAGCCCGGCGATGGCGCTGGTAGAGGAACTCCGGCGCATGTCCGGGCAGGCAGGGGACCCAGTCACCCTGTTGTATATCGGCAGTGCGGGCGGCATCGAAGAGAGGATGGCCGGGCAAGAAGGCATACCGTTCGCCTCCGTTCAGGCGGGGAAGCTCAGGCGCTATCCATCGCTGAAGACCCTGACCGACGCCCTGCGCATCCCGGTCGGCGTGCTGCAGGCGGCCAGACATGTGGCGCGCTTCCACCCCGATGTGTTGCTCAGCACGGGAGGCTACGTATCGATACCGGCGGTAGTTGCCGCCGGCTTGCAGCGCGTGCCCGTCATCGTCCACGAACAGACCGTGACCACGGGATTGGCCAACAAGATATCCACCCCCTTCGCCACGGTGATTGCTGTGTCTTTCGAGTCCTCGCGCTCTCATTTCCCGGGGAAAAGGGTGGAGCTCACCGGGAACCCGGTCCGTAGAGTGGTGACCAGTGGTAACCGGGAAGAGGGAATGGAATTCTTCGGCTTTTCGCCCGGCATGCCGGTAGTGTATGTGACGGGTGGGGTGCAAGGGGCGAGAGCCATTAACCGGGCGGTGGGGGAGTGCCTCGAGGAGTTGCTCACGCTCTGCCAGGTGATCCACCAATGCGGACCCGGAGATGGGTCCGGAGGAGATGGGAGCTGGCTGCTCGACAAGGCATCTCAGTTACCGGACCCCCTTCGCCAGCGTTATCAACTGCTGGAATTTGCCGGCGCCGAGTTGGCCCACATTTATGCCATTGCTGATCTGGTGGTTGGTAGGGCTGGCGCCGGTACCATGGCCGAGTTATGCGTGACAGGGAAACCATCGCTCTTGGTGCCGCTTCCGCAATCGGCCAATGACGAACAACGCCAGAATGCCCTTATGCTGATGGAAGCCGGAGCATCGGTGATGCTCGAACAAGAACAGCTCACCCCGGACAGCCTCGCAACGGCGATTCAGGTTCTTGTGTCTGATCGGCCCCGTCTTAGCGCCATGAGCGCCGCGGCTCTGGCACTTGGCAAACCAGATGCGGCACGGGCGCTGGCGCAGCTGGTGCTGTCAGTCGGAAGGCGCCACGGCGTATTTCATTAACTTGAGCTGGCGGGCCATTGTAGGGGGCCTTCTATGAAGGGCTGAAATGCCCAAAGATCCACCATGCGGGCACGCCGGTCCTTCCCAGAATCCTTCCGCAGAAGGACTACCAGATCTACCTTCTTGGAAATCGCTATAGACTGCGGATCCAGATCTCGCCTAGGGGTTGATCCTGCTGGACCTCGATCTCTTGCCTCTTAAGTAGTTGAAGTAACGCCAGGAAGGTCGCCACAATTCCGTCACGGGTGCGGGAGAGTGTTAGAAGTTGCCTGAACGTCTGCTGTCTTCCATCCTTGAGATACCCCCGTATGTCCTTGATTCTGGCGTCGATGGACACTTGGGGTTCGAGTTCCAAGGCCGGCTTCTCCTCTGCTTCCAGCCGGGCAAGAAGAGTCTTCAGGGCTTTATGCAGCTCCAGTGCATCGCCTGGTTTCAGCACCGGCATCGCGGGCCGCGTGACTGGCCGGGCAGGCCGCAGGAAGCTGCGGCGATGGGCTTTCTCGATTTCGCGCAAGTGCTCGGCGGCGGCCTTGGCCTGTTGGTAGGCTATCAGCTGCTCGGCAAGATTGTCCACCGGCTCCTCATTGTCGCCTTCCCTTTCCTCTGGTGCTGGGAGCAGGACTTGCGATTTGATGAGCATCAACCTTACGGCGATCAGCAGGTACTCCATCACCGCCGCAGGGTCAATCGCCTCCAGACATTTGACATAAGCCACGTACTGATCGGCGACGGCGGCCAAAGAGATGTCAGTTATAGTCAGCTTGTTCTCTTCGATGAGGCTGAGGAGCAGGTCCAGCGGTCCCTCGAACAGGGGAAGAGCAACGGTGCACAGAGCAGGCGTGGCGGAAGCCATAGCTAATTTGCCTCGTCGGCCTGGCGGAGCAGCTTGGCGAGAGGTGAGCCGGCGCCGTGTTCGTGATTCTCCACGAGGGTGATGGTCGCTTCATCAGTCCCGGCGCGCTGCAGCATCTCAGCCGATCTCCGCTCGTGAGTGCGGTGCAGAAAGAAGCCATATCTCCAACTGCTCTCCTTGGAAGAGGAGAGCAAGGATGTCAGCCTGGGCGAGAGGGCATTGGCCAACACCGCGAGGGAACGGGTGATCACGCCGATGCTTCGATGGTTCGCGGTCTTGCCTACATCGTGCAGAAGCGCCGCTTTCAAGAGCGGGCGCTCCATGTGCCCTCGGGAGACCAGAGAGTAGAAGACATCAAGGGAATGCCGCTGGTCGGCCAGCGGCATTCGAAAAAACAGGTCTTGTTCCGTTTCTGTAAGCACCGACCTTACCAGGCCGGTCTCATCGCTATCGACGGTAGCGTGAAGGGCGTCCGAGAACTGGCGAATCCGGTACACAGCGCGGGAGAGATTGCCCAAGATCGATTCCCCTCATCCATCGGGTGCTTCTTCACATCGGAATACCCAAGAAAGCCGACATGAAGAGGTTGTGAATGGGTGTAATCACGGTGCCCAGCACATTAATGTGCAGCAAGGGGCCAAGGAATATGAGGCCCAGAAGGATGGGCACACCATACTGCCGTATGGGCTCTAAGACCGGCACCCAGTAGTTTGGCACAATTCCTTCCAGCACTCCGAACCCGTCCAACGGCGGGATAGGAATGAGGTTGAAGGCAGCCAGAAGTATGTTAAATGACACCAAAGCGACGAGTAGGGTGGCGAGATTATCGGCCATCTGGATTTGCCCGGAGAGTACAAAGCGCAGTGGAACGGCGAATACCCCTGCCACGAACAGGTTGGAGATTGGTCCCGCCAATGATGTCAGGGCGACACCGCGCCGCCCGCCGCGCAATCGGTACGGGTTGATTGGCACGGGACGTCCCCAGGCGATGCCGAAGAACCCGAATGCCAGCAGTAGCAACATGAAGAAACCCACCGGGTCAAAATGCCTCATCGGATTGAGAGACAACCGTCCCATCTGCCTGGCGGTCGGGTCGCCAAGAGCGTTTGCTGACCAAGCGTGGGAGAACTCGTGGACACTAATTCCTACGATGAGAGCGATCAGCGTAGCGAGTATGCTGATAGGATCGAACTGAGTCGGAAAAGACAAATTGGCCTCCTTTTGGAGGCCAATTATACCAAATAACAAGCGCTTAAGCGAAGTGGCGATTGACCCTGCGGCGGTTGCCCGCGTCCCGGAACTCGGGATCTTGCTCCGAGCACATAGGCTGCACCAGTGAACAGCGGGTATGGAAATGGCAACCCGAAGGGGGATTGATGGGGCTGGGAACGTCGCCCGTCAGGATGATTCGCTGCCGCTTCCTCTCGATCTTCGGATCAGGAATCGGAACCGCGGAGAGCAGAGCCTTGGTGTATGGGTGGAGGGGGGACTGGTAGAGATCGGCGCGGTCCGCCAGCTCGACAATCTTGCCGAGGTACATCACCGCCACCCGGTTGCTAATGTGCCGCACAACGCTTAGGTCGTGGGCGATGAACAGGAACGTCAGGTTGAACTGGCTTTGCAGGTCTTCCAGTAGGTTGATTATCTGCGCCTGGATGGAGACATCCAAAGCGGAGACGGGCTCATCTGCTACTATTAGCGACGGCTCGGCGGCTAGAGCGCGGGCAATGCCTACTCTCTGTCTTTGCCCGCCGCTGAACTCGTGGGGGTACCGGTTTGCAAAGTAAGGATTGAGGCCTACCACCTCCAGCAAGTACTGCACCCGATCGCGCCGTTCTTTACCGTTCCCGATGTTGTGCACCTGCATCGGCTCCGGTGAGATGCGCAAG
>JAMCWQ010000012.1 GCA_023480825.1 Chloroflexota bacterium
AGGAGTTCCAAATGCAGTCTGGCTCCGTATTCGGGCCTTCCGGGTTTTCCTACATATTCCCTGTGGGATGGGGCTTGATGCTCCTTGCCACAATCGGCATTGCCATGTGGAATCGGGTGCTCATGCGTAAATTCGTGGAAAGATACATGCTGGTGCATGGGGTCGATCTGAAGGAAGACATGTCGAAACTACCCTTCCTGGAGAGGATTGGGCTTTGGCTACCACGGAGGGACCGCTCCAAAATCGAGATGATGCCCGGGAGGTTGCAGTCGGCTCTTTCTGAGGAGTCTAGCGACCAAGAGCTCGAGGCGGCGCGGCGACAACTGACCACCGTAAACCCTCAGCTAATCAGGCTCGCAACCTTCGTGGTAGGGGGAATATGTATTGCGTTGGCGGTCTTCGGTCCGCAGTAATTCCCGTTCCACTGCAGCTGGGCGAACTCCGGGCAGAGCTAGGGCGAGTGTCCTGCTCGCCAGTACACGCAGCCTTCCCAGCCGCCGGAGCGTAGGGCCGCGCCACGGGGGATGCGGTTGAAGGTATTCACGCCGTGAGCTGGGTTCGTACGGTAGACGAGAGGACTCGCCTACTTGTACTGGCAAGAGGTTCTGGTGGGGTTCTTGTGGATGTGGAGAGCCCGGGGCCCAATACGGTTTAGTCAAGCACATGGGCGGAGACGACTTCCAGCCAGGGGGTTTGTGCTATGTGTTTTCGGTGCGCGCCAGACCCAATATTGCCCTGGCCTCATCGGGCGAGCAGACCGGCCGGCCCAACTCTCCCGCGAGACGGGCCACACGCTCCACCAGTTGCTGGTTCGTGGCCAGGACCCCTTTGCTGTACTGGAGGTTGTCCTCGAGCCCAACCCGTACATGGCCGCCGAGCAGTAGTCCCAAAGCGGTCATCGGTAGCTGGGCCCGGCCAATGCCGGCAACGCTCCAAGTGGAACCGGGGGGAATGCTTTCCACCAGATGGAACAGATTCTTCGGGGTGGCGGCAATGGCCCCCTGAACACCCATCACGAACTGGAAATGCAGAGGCGCGAGGATAAGCTGCTTCTTCAGAAGGTCAAGAGCGTTTGTGATCATGGCGGTGTCGAATATCTCCAGCTCCGGCTTGATGCCGAGACTCTTCATCTCTTTGGCCAGCGCTTCGATCAACGAGGGACTGTTCACATATACCGAAGTGGGGAAATTCACCGAGCCCGTCGTTAGGCTGGCCATCTCCGGTCGCAACGTGAGGGGCGCTGCCCTATCCTCTTGCAGCGAGGAGGCCCGGCCACCCGTGGAGATCATCACGATGATGTCGCACTTGGATTCTATCCGCTCTTTGATCTCCGCAAAAACTGCCTTGTCCGCCGTCGGGCGCCCCTGGGCGTCCCGGGCGTGAATATGCGCAATGGCTGCTCCGGCTTGCCAACAGCGGTATACATCTGCCGCTATCTCCTGTGGAGTCAGGGGGACGTGTGGTGTGTGTTCCCGGGTCGGCACCGACCCGGTGGGTGCAACTGAGATAATGACACCATCCATCGGTTTCTCCTCAGCACGATTCAAAATAGCGCTTGCCTCGAGGAAAACCAGGAATTCCGGGGGCAGGCGCTTCTGCGGCCTAGCCTTCCGGCGGGAACCGCTTGTGGGCACAGACAACAGGCGCGCGCATTATAGCACGGCAGAGGGAATACTCAGATGACTAGGCGGAGTATCAACTGGCCGTCTGTGTCCCTTGGCTGTCGACCACATTGAACACCCCGTAGTACATGCCCATGGAACAGCTGAAGGAGATTTGGCCGGTTTGCGTGGGGGTAAATTGTATGACATTCTCCCCAGCGTTCAGGTACTTGTTGATGCCTAGCTGATCAGAGACAATGGCGCTGGCGCATGAACTGGCGTCTTCGGAATTGATTACCCATTTCACCGGTATGCCTTTGGCTACAGTGAACTGGTTCGGGGTGTAACCGTCGCTCGATTGCGTCATGTTTACTATCTGGACGCCGTTCTGAACTGGAGGCAATTGTGCGTTCGCGCTGGCAACAGCCGCCTGGGTGGTGGTGGATGGCGGTGCAATTCTGAGACCGGCCAGGGACATCCCGTTCGCGGCGTTGAAGAGTGCCATCGCTACTACGGCTAACCCTGCGAATTTGTAGAACGGCTTGGCGAAGGAGCCGCGCACCACTGACGTTACACCGCCCACGGTGAGCAGGCCAGGAGCGGTGCCGATGGCGAAGACGCCCAGAGTGAGGGCGCCGGTTAGGAAGCTGCCACTGCTAATGGCGTAGAGTTGCATTGCTTGTGTGAAGCCACAGGGCAGAAAGAATGTGAGCCCTCCCAACATCATGGCGCTTCCCGTACTGTATTCCTTCTCCGTCCGGGTCTGGATCCCTAGCCTTGCTCCAAGGGCCTTGGGAAGCGTGAAGCTAACACCATCGAGGCGGGGCATGATACCTGTCAGTTGCAGCCCAACCATTGCCATTACTGCTGCCACGGCGACCATCATGAGCCCTCTCAACGTGCCCGAGAGCTGCATGAAGGAGCCCAGGTAGCCTATTAGGCCACCAAGAATTGTGAAGAGGATGATCCGCCCGGTATTGAAGAACAGGTGAGGCTTGAACTTCTGGACCGGCGAGGCATCCGGGTGCTTCTCAGCGAAACGGGCCGAGACTCCAAGGAGAAGGCCACCGACCAGCGCCATGCAGGTAGAGATCCCGGCGGTCAATCCTACGAGAAACACCAGGGGCAGACTCGCATACCCCTGTGAAGAACTTACCCCGAAGCCGAAAAGCCCCATGTACTTCAGGATGAAATACAGCTCGATCAGCAGGACGAGAGATACTGCAAGTTGGACGTAGTCCCAGGAATTCTTAGAGAAAAGCGGCCTCGTATCCACACCTGGCTCGTAGCCGATGTCCCTAAGCTTTTTCTCAGCCAGTTTCTGATTTATCTTGTCCGATGCGTGATAGACATCGACTTTCCCGTTGCTCGAATTTGCCCGGACCTCCCGGACCCCCCTCATCTTGGATAGCTCTGCTTCGATTCGCATCTCGCATGAGCGGCAGTGCATACCTCGAACGCGAATGGTCGTCTTGTTCATGCGCAAAGTTCCTCTGCAAGAATAGGATAAGCAATTTTGGAAATAATGGCCGAGGGGCCGTTGATCTGAGCGGCGCTGCTCCGACTCCGCCGGCTTCACTCTCAACTGGGTCACACAAACATTATATGGTAACAACTACACAAACGTCAACAGCCCTCCTGCCGCAGTGTGAATAGGGTAGGGGATCTCCATCTCATCATGGGAGCGTGGCCAACTGCCAAACGCATCATGGTGCTGTGATATAATATCGGGAAGAGTTGTGGGAGGAACATGATGAAAATCCGGCGATTCGAATTGGCTTTGGGTGCTGATGTGCTGGTGTGTGATGGCGCAATGGGGACCTTGTTGATGCAATCTGGCGCCATGACTGGCCCATGCCCAGAGGAAGTGACTCTGACTGCACCGGAAGTTGTGAAGGACATCCATCGCCGCTACGCAGAAGCCGGAGCGGATATCGTAGAGACAGCCACTTTCGGCGGCAGCCGGATCAAGCTGTCGAAATCAGGGCTGGCGGACCGCACCGTGGAAATAAACGAGACCGCCGCGCGAATTGCCCGGGAGGCGGTAGGGGATGGGATCATTGTGGCCGGAGATATCGGCCCACTCGGCGAGTTTCTCCAGCCGCTAGGTGACATAACGTATGAAGCCGCGGTCGACGCCTTTGCCGAGCAGGCGAAGGCGTTGGCGGATGGGGGGGTTGATGTCATCATTGCGGAGACACTGTCTGACCTGCAGGAGGCTAGGGCGGCAATTGAGGGCGCCAAAGCGGCCGCGGACTTGCCGGTGATATGCACCATGACGTTTGAAACCCATCTGCACACTATTATGGGGGTTTCGCCGGCCGATGCTGCCGTAGCTCTCCGTAGCTACGGCGCCGACCTCATCGGCGCCAACTGCGGCACCGGGCCGGCGGAGTTCGAGACGATCATAGTGCAGATGATGCAGGCAGCTCCCGACATGTTCATTGCAGTGCAGCCGAACGCTGGATTACCCGAGCTCGCCGGTGAAGACGTGATCTGGCGAATCGACCCTGAGGAAATGGCGAGTTACGCGGCGCGCTTCAAGCAACTCGGAGTGAAAATCATCGGCGCGTGCTGTGGAAGCACCCCAGACCATATTCGGGCCATAGCCCGGGCCGTGAAAGGGCACTAGAGCATTCCGTGCTATACATTATGTAAACCGTGTTGGCAATATGAAGCACTAACGATAATGTCCGTTATCGTTAGTGCTCGCCATCAGGGTGCCGTACTAGACATAACGTATAGTGCCGGGCCCATTATTGCACCACTCTCCTCCGGGCTGGAGCCCTCATTTCTGAGCGCCCCAAAAGGAAAGGAGCGGCACTATGGACCAAGATGCGAGCTCAGATGCACAGAGTGGTGGAATCCTTACTGAGTCTAGTGGCCTTGCTGGGAAGCATGAAGCCCATGAGCAATGTGATCTCTTCGTCGTTGGTGCCGGCCCGGCAGGACTTACTGCAGGGCTATACGGGGCACGGGCGCTCCTGCGAACGATTGTGTCTGACGAGGATCCCCCGGGTGGCCAGCTCCAACGAATCGCTATGATCGATGACTACCCGGGCCTCCAGCATGTGGCGGGACCGGATCTCGCTGCCCAGATGGCCGAGCATGCTCTGTCGTTCGGGGCCCGGTATGAGAACGTGGCCGTGGCCAAGGTGGAAGTGGATGCTCCGGGTTTCATCATTAGAACGCGCGAGGACCAGAAATATCGCTGCGGCGCCGTGATAGTCTGTACGGGTGGGCGTCCGCGCCACCTGGGAGTCCCCGGCGAGGATGAATTTTTGGGGCGTGGAGTCTCTTATTGTGCCATTTGTGACGGCCCATTCTTCCGGGGCAAGACCGTGGCAGTAGCAGGGGCCGGCAACTCTGCGGCCGAGGGAGCCAACTACCTGGCTACCTTTGCCGATGAAGTCCGTGTCTTCTCCCTAACCCCGCAGTTGACCGCGGACCCGATACTCCAAAGACGAATGGCGGATCAACCCAAGATAACCGTGCACTACAATGCGGCAATCAAAGAGATCGGCGGCGGACTGACCGTAGAGTGGATCAGGGTGCGTGATCTGGGATCACAGCAAGACCAGAGGATCCCGGTGAGTGGTGTCTTTGTGTATATCGGTTTCGAGCCACAAACGAAAGTCTTCCCATCCGGAATCCAAACTGACGCCCAGGGTTTTGTTGTCACCGATTCCCATCAACAGACGGCCGTTCCTGGACTGTTCGTGGCTGGTGACATCCATTCTCATCCTGTGCGCCATATAACGAACGCCTGTGCAGATGGTCTTGTCGCCGCCCTGTTTGCCTACGAGCACCTGCGCGACTTAGAGGCTAAGGCGCAATGGAAGATAATAGGCCCCCCTACCCAGTAGCAGGTGCCTAGCCGTCCACGATACGAGCAAATTGCATTATGTTAACTTGTGGCAACAGTCCCCCGATGCGATTCGTCGATTCATTGGCGGCCGTGGCCGTGACGGCCCGGTGATACTAACCTTAGCTGTAGATCACGTGGTGAGATATTTCCTGCAAGGTTGAACAACCTGTAAGAAGCATGGACGACGCTAGCCCAGTTTGGTATCCTCGCAACGTGTCCCTCACAGCCTCTGGACCGCCGCCAATTGCGGCGATGGCCAGTGGCCTTCCCACGAGCACTGCTTCTGCCCCGAGGGCCAGGTACTTCAGTACGTCGCTGCCAGAGCGTGCGGCTCCATCAGCCCAGATGGCAATCTTTCCTTGCACTCTTTCAGCGATACCCGGTAGGACGTCGGCGGCGCCGGGAGTGTCATCGAGGGCGCGTCCTCCGTGGTTGGATACGACGATCGCCGCTATTCCTGCTTCGGCAGCAGCCTCGGCGTCCTCCAGCGTCATAATGCCCTTCAGAATCAAGGGCAAGCTGGTCATCTCAACGATCTCCCGCAGTTGCCGGGGCGTTTTGGGCTCTACCGGTTGCCCATGTCTCGTCATGTTGACGAATCCCGCGGCATCAACGTCGATACCGGCGGCGACAGCCCCGGAATCTTCTATCTTGCCGAGCATCGACCGGATGGTGTCGTTATCCCTCGGTTTGATGATCGATATCGCCCGCCCTCCTACCTTGGCAACCGCTCGCAAAGCGGCCTGAAAGAGAAGCGGGTCCGGTCCGTCTCCCACAAAAGCAATGGTCCCCGCGGCCAGGGCTCCCTCAACTATGGCACCGTCAAACTCGTCCTCCTCCATGGCGCCACCTATGTTCAACGCCACTCCTCCTAATGGTGCCCCAAGCACCGGCATTTCCATGACGCCTAAGAAGCTATGGTATGCCGTGTCTGGCTTCGCTGCCCCATGGATTGTTCGCATGTTCAGCCGCATCCTGGCAAGGGCGTCGTAGTTGTTGGTAAAGGCACGTCCGCTGCCGAGCCCGCCCATGCCTGGGACCTCGCCGGCGCATGCCCGGCCATCGCATTCCCGGCAGACCCGGCATACGCCTCTTAGCTTTCTCCTAGCTTCGCTCTGCGCCTCATCTGGAACTACCTGCATATCCACACCTACTACTTATGTCGAGCTAATTCTCGATGGCATGAAGCCCACTCTCACGCCCTAGTCTTCGGGCAATCAACGCCATTGGACGAAATCACGAGTGACTAGTGCCCGCGCTAGCCCCTAAGCCGCACGTAGTCTGTGGCGTTGTCGTCCAGATTGTCCCGGTCCCGGTCATAGCGCTCGGTGGTCCGGGGGTCACTGTGCCCGGCAGCGTATTGCACTTTGTGCAGCGGTGCTCCCCCCGCGAGCGCCAGGGTAATGAAGGTGTGACGCAGACTATGTGGCGTGATGTTCACGCTCTTCCGGTCTTGCCCCTCAGGCAAGAAACCGGCCTGTCTGGCGTACTTCTGCACCAGCCACCATATTGCTTCCGCGCTGAGCGGGCTCTCATCTATCGCTTTCGTTACCACGTTGCTGGGATCCGGAAGCGGGACAAACAATGGGCTATCTGAGGTTATCTCTCTCCCGCTGGCCAGGAAGTATTCGTTGATGGCTCGCCAGACCTTCTCTGGAATTTTCACGTCGCGTGGCTTGTTTCCTTTCCCAACCACGATCAGGACTCGGTGGCCGAGTTTTGTCACGAAGTCTCCACACTTGGCGCTTACCACCTCAGACCGGCGCAGTCCAGTATGGAGCATCAGACTCAACAGGGCGTAGTCTCTCAGTCCCATGGGTGTAGACCGGTCAGGTTGTCTCAACAGTAATTCTGCTTGGGCCTGATTCAACCCGGCGGTAGTGCTGTAGCTGGATACCTTAGGGGAGCGAACGCGGCGCGCCCGGGCGGGATTTGTCTCTGTGACCCCCTTCTCTTGGCAGAAATCGAAGAAGTTGCGGAGCACGCTCAGCTTTCGGGCTACACTGGATGGCTTCAGATATCCCATCAGGTGATTACGGTAGGCCAACAGCACGTCCGGTGTGATGCCGCTAAGGTCATCGAATCCGGCGTCGCGAAGCCAGGCAAGGAACCCCTCGATATCTCTCCGGTAGGCTGCGCGCGTCCGTTCAGAAATGGCCCCGGTGAGGAACGGCCCTAGTGGGTCTTCCGAATCAGCAGCCTGCAATTCCCTAGCCGGGTTGGTGGTGACTAGCTCGCCGGTCATCGTCTACTCCCTGCAGCCGATCTCTCAAAGTATAGGTAGTCTGGCCGCGGCCAATATAAGCAAGGCACAGAGGGTTGTCAAGCCCGGCGCCATAGGTCGATTTCCTTGACAACGCGCGTCCCATTGTGCTAGCCTAAACAGTTGGGGAGCTTGGAATCAGAGCCCGTCGCAGGCACACCTGATTCCGCCAGTGAGGTGGTTCCAAAGTGAAACAGACAAGACAAGCGGAAGCGTGGGCGGACACGATAACTAGACAGATGTACCCTGGTTATTCGCTGGTGAGGAATAGCCGGGCGGCCTGGACGCCACTGGGCTTCCCTCTTGAGGAGTGCCGCGTTGCCCTCGTAACAACTGCCGCGGTTCACCACATCTGGGATGAGCCATTTGACCCGTTGCATGGCGAATGGAACGAGGCATTCAAGAAGTACGGGTTCGCCGCCCCTGGCGACTACAGGTACCACACCATCTGGACCACAGCCCCTTCTTCAGAGTATACCGTGACTGTCGCCGACTATGATGCGGGCGACGCCCGGCGAGATATCAACTGTGTCTTCCCGGTGGACAGGTTGCGCGAGCTGGATAGTAAGGGAGTGATCGGGAGTCTTTCTCCAAGGGCGTATTCGTTTTACGGTCTGTTGCCGGATATGGAACTCCTGCGAAAGACTTCCGCTCAGGACGTGGCCGCGTCACTGCGAGAGGACAGGGTCAGCGCCGCCATCCTAACACCTGGTGGGCCACTTTCGCACCAGGCGCTGGCGATGATCCAGAGGGTGATCGAGGGCGTGGGCATTCCAACCATTTCCATCACACTTGCCCCCGATATTACGGCAATGGTGAAGGTGCCGCGAGCGGTCTCCGCGAACTCACCGATGGGCAACCCTATTGGCGAGCCATTCTTCGTCCAGCAGCAGAATGCGGTAGTCGAGAGCCTATTGCAGAACCTGTATTCCATCAGCAAGCCCGGCACTATCGTTCCTCTTCAGCTGCCCTAGTACTCCCGGCATGGCTTGGGGGAAGGAGCCTAGCGGAGAAGAAAATAGAGGTAGCCGGCGTAGAACACCCCTCCAACAAGGAGCATGTAGCCGTTCAATTTGCCTCTGAGCATCATTGCCGCGAAGATCACCACCGTCGATACGATGGCTATTCCGGCGCTCAGAAACACTCTCGGGTCTGCCACTGTAAAGTTCCATTCGGTAAATGCTATGCCCACCGCCGTTGGGATGGCGCTTTGAAAGACCATCGCTCCGGTGATATTGCCAAGAGCAAGCGTGTCTTTCCGATGGCGGACCCAGATAACGCTGTTGAATTTCTCTGGCAACTCGGTGGCGATCGGTGCAATCACCAAGGCGAGCACTGTAGCTGGCAGACCAACGGCGAGTGACACATTGCGTACCGCCTCGACGAAGAAATTCGCGCCAGCCAGTATGGCCGCGAGGCCCAGGATGACTTGGAACGAGGCGACTCGAAGCTTGGGCACCGGATGACGCCGAGCCACGTGAAGCCGGCGAGGCAACTCTCCGTCCCCGACATCTCGCTTCTCCCGGAAATGCAGATAGACGTAGTAGCCGTATACGATCAGAAGAGCTCCCGAGACCAGGTGCTTCACCAGCTCCAAGTTGGGAGGCAAGAAAACCGTCAGCACCGCCACCGGGTACATGCCAAGGAAGAACGTCACATCTCGCCAGAGCGTTTGACGGTCCACCCACATTAACGGAGTGCGTCTTCCACGCAACGTGAATATCAACACGCCGGCGCCGGTGACGAACATGGCAAGTGTGGACAGCATGAAGGGTGCGCCGAGGATGGCCCCGACGCCGATCTCGTGCCCCTGCCCTGCGGATACTGGGGCAAGTATCGCCACCAACGGGACCAGCGTTTCCGGCATGGCAGTGCCTACGGCGGCCAGAACGCTCCCGACGGCGCCTTCGGCGAACTCCAGTTTGTGTCCCACCCACTCAATGCCGTTAGTGAAGAGCTCGGCGCCGGCCAGAATGATCACCAGCGAGGTGGCAAGGACAATTATGTCAACAGCCATTATCCCCTCTTGTGATCATTCGGTCTGCTCTTCCGCTTTGTCTCTTTCCATTGTCCTCCGTCTTATGGCGTGGCGGTAGCCTGCGGCTGCTCCGGAGTCGCCTGCACCTGGGCCGGCGTGGCCGTCCCCTCGACGGGAGTAGCCGTTTCCTGCGCCGTGGCCGTCGCCACTGCAGTCGGTGAAGTCTCGGGCACTGGCGTAGCAGCATAGTCTTCAATCTTTGCGGCAGATCGCTGCTTAGCCAGCCAATCCGTAAAGGCTGTCTGGATCATATTCTGCCTGGTGGTGTCATCCAGCTGGTGGTTCATATCGTGGCCTACCACCTTGATGATGTGGTAGCCGTAGTCCGACTTCACAATGCCACTGATCTCGCCTACTTTGAGCGAGAAAGCGACGTCCTCGAAGGCCTTCACCATTTGGCCACGGGGGAACCAACCGAGGTCTCCACCACTATCCTTCGTGGCAGTGTCTGTGGACAACTCTCTGGCAACAGCCTCAAAGGGTACGCCGGCGTCGATCTCAGCCAGCGCCTGCTCAGCGGTGGCTTCATCCGCAACCAGGATGTGATATGCGTGCACCTCCTCGGCCGTCTTCGGGACGCTCTCACCCAACTTGTCCGTAACGCGCTGCCTGAGCAGCTGAGGCTTGAATATGTCTCGCAGGTAGTCTTGCTCAGAGATTCCGGTATTCTGCGTGAGGGAAGCAATGTAATTGTCGATCACCGTCTTCGCGTCTACTGTCGGCTGGGCGGTAGGCGTCACAGTACCGGTGGGCGTGACAGTAGCGGTTGGTGTCACAGTGGCTGTAGGCGTGACCGTCGAACCGGCCGAAGGCGTCGCAGTACCGGTAGACTGAGTATCGGTGATTGTTGGGGTGGCTTCAGGTGTGGCAGTTGCTGCTGCCTCAGTAGCGTACTGATCGATGGCCAGTTGCTTCAGGTCTGCGTCGTTCACGGTAACCCCCAGGCTAGCCGCTTGCTGCCGTATCACCTCATTGTCAATCATCTGGGAGACGGTGGTTTCGTCTGCCGGGTAGTCCTCGATCTTCTGCAATTCTGCGGTTATCTGGGCTTCCTCGGACTGGTACTGGGCCAGAGTATCGGCTGCGGTGGTCGGGTCGCTTCCCGCCGTGGACTGCTGCGAGTAATACTGCAGCATCGTCAACTGGTTCCACAGATCGTACTTTCGCTGGATCTCATATTGGCTGCGGGTGATCGTAACGCCGTTTACCTTAGCGACAGGGCTAGAGGGCCGGCCGATGTACTCCTGGTACACCCCCCAGCCAATCACCAACACAATGACTGCCAGTGCGGCACCAACTCCCACTTTCACGATCAGTTGCTGCCGCTGGTCCCTCGCTCTGTGCTTCAGTTCCTTCTTGGTGAGTTCCCGGCGAACTGGCTTTTCTACCTGCTTGCGCTTTCCCATGTAATTCCTTGCCACCCATCTAGCTGACTAAAACGCGACGGCCTATCGCCTCAGCGATGCCGGCCACAAAAGAGGAATGGCATGGAGAAGGAATACCTCCGGTCTCCATGCCATTGTTGTCTACCAAGCATATAGCCGTGGGATGTCCGGCGCTAGCGGCCGTATCCGGATACGTACGGCAAAAGTGCTACGTGCCTTGCCCTTTTCAGTGCTGTTGTCAACGCTCGTTGGTGCTTAGCACAGGTGCCGGTCTTTCGTCGTGGCTCGATCTTGCCCCGATCCGAAAGATAACGCCGTAGTCGTCCCACATCCTTGTAATCGATATCATCGATATGATCCACGCAGAAAGCGCAGACCTTGCGTCGCGGGACGTAGCGGTCTCTACCACCGCGGCGAGCCCTTGGCCTGCCTGGCCCGCTCCTTTCCTCTTGAGCCAATTCACTTACTCCTTCCACCGATTGCGGCGATGGTGGACCGCCCTAGCATTCCCTCGCTGGTACTGCAGCAGGCAATGATGCTAGAACGGGATGTCATCAATATCCACATTCGGAATGTCTTCTTCAAATCTGGAGCCGGAAGCTGGTTCTCGTGATTTGCCGTCGAGCATGACCATATCGTTGGCAACGACTTCAGTCCGGTAGCGTTTCTGGCCGTCCTGACCTTCCCAGCTCCTGGTACGCAGCCGGCCCTCGATGTAGACACGGCTGCCTTTCGTGAGGTACTGGTTGCACAGCTCAGCCAGCTTCGTCCACGCTACAACGTTGAACCATTCCGTCTCTTCTTTACTCTCACCATCCGGTGTTGTCCAGGTCCTACTACAAGCGACAGAGAAAGTTGTGACCGCGCTCCCACCCGGTGTGTAGCGCATCTCCGGGTCCTTTCCGAGATTCCCTATGAGCATCACCTTATTCAAACTCTTAGTCATTTCACCACACCTCCCCATCGCTCATTCCAATCTCATCAACTCTTCCTAACCAGCAAGTATCTCATAACTTCTTCAGTCAGCTGCAAGTCCCGCTCCAGCGTTGTCGTCTGCTCGGGCGAGAGCTTGAGCTGCATTATGACGTAATAGCCATCGCGGAAGGCGCCAATTGGATAGGCCAGCCTTCGCCGGCCCCACGGTGCGGCGTCGAGCACTTCCGTAACCTCGCCGCCGTGATTGCCGATTGCCTGCTTTATTCGCTCTTCTACACCGGGGATGTTCTCGTCCGTCAAGTCGGGACTGATGACCAGCATCAATTCGTAGTCACGCAAAACCACACACCTCCTTTCTATGGGCTTGCCCCAGGTCGCCAGAGGAAGGCGGTGTGAGCCCTTCACTCAAACCTGAAGCAGAAAGGTGCTGCCGGCAAATTCGCTTTCGCCATCCGGCGCACGTCAACTGTCGAATTATATCATCACATCTATGCTATAGCAAGCCGGAGAGACTTCCCGGGGCGCTTGCCGGAGGACCAGATGTTGCCGGGGGGAACCCCAGAAGGAGCCGAAAAAGAAGAGTGCCGCCGTCCTCTCGATGGAGTACGGCGGCACACCTGAGGCGGGCATCGAAGAGTGTGCCTAAGAGGCACTACCTCCTGCGATGCCCCCAAACGATTCACTCATGGGCATCACCTCCTTGTTCCGTGGGATCAACCACTGCTGATAATTTAACACTTCTTGTGACTTCTGTCAAGTCAAGAATGGGGTGTAACTGTTCACACTTAGGGTAAAGGAGTTTAGATTGTGGGGGCAGTCTGATTGCTGAGCAGGCTGAAGCATTCGACAAATCCGTTCATGCCCCGCGCTCGCCAAGTGCCAAAGAGGCTCGCTAGCG
>JAMCWQ010000011.1 GCA_023480825.1 Chloroflexota bacterium
ATTGCGCATGCAGCAACGTCTCCCCCCCCGCGTGCGGGGGGATTAAGGGGGGAATGGGTGAGCAGAGGGGGGATTCCAGCCAGTCACGTGGAGGTTTGCCTAGTGGCCCAGCACTTACTCGACATCTTGATCCCAACCCGTAACCGGAAGGCGGCTTTGGCGGCTATACTTGCCAGCCTGCTGGGGCAGACTTTCGGCGACTTCGGTGTGAAGATCTCCGACCAGACCGAAGGCGAAGACTATCTGCATAGTCCGGAGATCGCTTCTCTCGAACGCATCTTCCACGTCCACGGGCAGGACACGGAGTTCTTCAAGAACCTGCCGCGGCGGGGCATGGCTCACCAGCGCCACGTGTTGCTGAGCAAGAGCAGCGCGCCCTACGTGCTCTTCCTCGACGATGACCTGGTGCTCGAGCCAGGAGTGATAGAGCGTATGGCCGGCGTGATTCAGGAAGAGGGATGCGGCTTTGTAGGCTGCGCGCCAATCGGGCTTTCATATATAGATGATCACCGGCCTTGGGAACAGAAGATAGAATTTTGGGAGGGCCGAGTCCAGCCCGAGGTGTTCGAGACGTGGGAGGACGTTCCCTGGGAGCGCCACAAGGCCCTAAATGCGGCCAACCCCTACCACCTGCAACTCCAATGGGCGCCCGATGGGAAGACCGTTCGCTATAAGGTGGCCTGGGTAGGCGCCTCGGTGCTGTACGATCGGCGGAAGCTTCTCGACGTCGGCGGCTACTCATTCTGGAACAGGTTGCCGGTGGAGCATTGCGGAGAGGACGTCGCGGTCCAGATCATGCTTCTGCGCCGCTACGGAGGATGCGGCATACTGCCGAGTGGCGTGTACCATCTCGAATTGCCGACCGAAGTGGCAGACCGGCGAGCGGATACTCATCCGATCATTAGAGAATTCCTCGAAAACTATAGAGCGCAGACATCGCGATAGGAGGTGGGAAGTTGGAAAGCTTGAAGGGTAAGGTGGCGCTGGTCACCGGAGCGGCGAGCGGTCTGGGCGAGGCTACAGCTTTGGCGCTGTCAGCGGCGGGAGCAACGGTGGTTACGGTCGACGTGAATGAGCAGGGTCTGGCAAGGGTAATCGAGGAGGTCAAGAAGGCCAGCCCGGAGAGCTTTTCGATTGTGGCGGACGTGGCCAATTGGGAACAGGTGTCCGCCGCCGTCGACCGGGTGGTGCAGAAGCTGAAGACGTTGGATATTCTGATCAACAACGCCGGGATTGACCACACTCTTCCCATCACGGAGATGACGAACGCCCAGTGGGAGCAGGTGATAGGGGTCAACCTGGGCGGGGCCTTCCGCTTCGCCAAGGCCGCTTTCCAGCAGATGATTTGGCAGAAGAGCGGGCATATCGTCAACGTTTCTTCCACTGCGGGGAAGCGCGGCTGGCCGGAGGCGACGGCCTACTGCGCCTCCAAATTCGGCCTCTATGGCCTCACTCAAGCTCTGGTTGGTGAGGGCCGCCCTTACGGCATAAGAGTCTCACTGGTGGCTCCGGGCGGAATGCGAACCCATTTCTTCGATCGCTTCGAAGTGCCGCCGGATCCGGAGAAGCTGAACGACCCTAAAAACGTGGCCGACCTGATCGTTTTCATTGTCTCCCAGCCTCCTGATTCGGTGATCAACGAGGTCCTGATCTGCTCGATGAATGAGACATCGTGGCCGTGATGCACGCGGACAGGTTCCCCCCTGACAAGGGGGGCTAGGGGGGTTAAGGCCTTGGGAAGAGACAAAACCCCCTAAATCCCCCTTATCAGGGGGACTTATCTGATCCCCCCTTGTCAGGGGACGCCACCCGGGCCAGCCGCCGGAAGGCGACCTTATTACGGAATGAGTGCGAGGAGATTGGTATGGCCAAGCAAGTTACAATTTACACCACACCTGGCTGAGTGTTCTGCTCAAAGGTGAAGGAGTTTCTTTCACGAAGAGGAGTACAGTACGGCGAGCGGGATGTTCTGGATGATCCTGCGGCAATGGATGAGCTGGTGCGGTTAGGCGTGCTGACCACGCCGGTGACCACCATCGATGGGCAGACGATCATCGGCTTCGACGAGAAGAAGCTCGAAGAAGCGCTCAAAGATTAGGGATGAGGCACGCTCCCGGCGATCTTAATGGTCTCGTCTTCGCTGTAGGTTGAGCTAAGGCGGAAGGAGTAGCCACCGGCCGACCATTCCAGGATCACATCCGGCTTGCCGGAGTCCGAGATACCCTGCATCAGCTCGGCGGTGGCGCCGCTAATGGATACCTGGCGTTTGCCGGTGGTCAAAACGCGTTCGCGTGGTGGAGGCAATTGCCCGGTGGCGCCGTCACCCACCTTCATTTGTTGGAAAAGCAGCGAATTCTGCTCGTCGGCGGAGACGAACACCAGGTTGACCAGGCCGGGGAAGAGTCTGTCCGAGCTGACGAGCAGCGGCGGCCAGATTAGGTCCGCCGGGAGGTAGTTCGGATAGAGAATCTGTATTCCTAGAGCCTCCTCGGCCTGTTTGATGCCGTCATAGGTCACCTGAGAGGAAACGGGCTCGGATTTGGGCTGCGAATTGGCTGCCGCTATCCGCTCGACCTCGAGAGGCACGAGATTCAGGAAGTGCAGTCCGGCGCCTATTATCCCGACGACGAATAGGACTGGAACAACTATTAGGACTAGCTCCCTCAGGCTTCTCGCCGGACTCGCCAATGTCCTCTCCTATCCACTCAAACGATAAAGAACATCAAACCCAGCAGGACAATCGTGGAGGTTGCCAGGCATAGCCACGGGTAGGAAGTACGCTGGTCATAGGGCACAGGGTCCAGCACCAGGCGCAGGCGTCTCTGGATAGCCTTGGCCTCAGATTCCTGCTCCAAGGTCTCCGTTCCGGAGAAGATCCAGTTTCGCCAGGTTCGTAGGCCGGCGCCTTTGCCCGCTTGCTCCGTTCGGCGGTAGATCTTAAGCAGGGCCGAGGCGTAGGCGCCCGGCTTGCCGGTGTGGCGCACGGACTCGGCGTCGCAGGAGTGCTCGATCTCATTCACGAGCCCGTGGAAGCTGATCAGGCCCACAGGGTTATAGAAAGTGACGGTGCGCAAGGCAAACACCGCCACGTTCATCCAATTGTCTCGTCTGGCGAGATGAACCAGCTCATGCGTGAGGACCCCGGCGAGCTCCTGGTCGTCGAGGGCGTTGACCATCCAACTGGAGATCACTATCCCCTGACGCCGCAACCCAAAGGCGTACAACACCGGCTGCTGGCTATCTGCTACGAGCAACCGGACAGGATTGGAGCTGAAGAGCGGCAAACCGGAGAAAACGCTCGCAAGCTTCTCTTGGGCCGCGCCTTCGGGTTCGTGGGCTTTGGGGTGTCTCAGCCTGCTCGCCAGTAGGAAACCCACCTGCAACAGATACAATGCAAGAGTGGCTGCTAGGAGGATGATTGCCGCGTACTGGATGGTAGTGCTTTCCCAGGGGAGAAGTGAGCCCCAAAGGCGAAGATCGAGGAGGGCCAGATTGCCCCGGAAGTACTGGCTGGCGCGGACGGGATATGCCAGCCAGAAGACCGGCAAATAGGCTAATGGCAGCAGAAGGGGCAAGGAGTGAAAGATGAACCGCGTTTCCGCTTGCCTGATTCTCCAGATACGCAGCAGAGCACCGACGGCCAGCAAGACGATGGCCGACTGAACGATGCTCTGCAAGATATACTCACCCACCCGTGATTCCATCAGCATCTTTCAGAATGACAATTGCGGCGTAAAAACCGGTCAGTCCTCCAGTTCCCGCTGGCGGCGTTCCACTATCTCATCGGCGAGATCGGTGAGAGTCTGCTGCTTGCCCGGTTCCTGCTGATTGCCGTCCACTTGCGGTTCCCCCGCCCCATCCGGCCGGCGATACTTCTCCGAAGCCAGGTACGAGGCCGCTGGCTGCGGCTGGACCTGTGCAAACCGGTTGGCTGATACCCAGACGACCTGGAGTCCTCTCAGCGCTCCCGACACCAAGCAAAAAGCGACAGTGCCGAGGATCACGAAGGGGAACATCGCCCGGAAGACGAAGGACCCTGCCAGGAGGGTACCGGTCCCGAACCACCGCGGCAGTTTCATGTACGAATGATCGGCGTTCCCCGGAAGCAAGCCACCCGGCGCTCCCAGCTTCAGGATCTCTCCGGTCTCCATGTCTATGTATGAGCCATGTCCTGCCCATGTGCCCCCACAGACGTTTGCCATGTTGATCGCCTCCTTTGCAGTGGTGGCGTCCCCACCGGCTGATATTCACTAAGCGGTTCTGTAGCGCTTTTGCCGGTGCGGAGACACGAATTAACGGGAGACACAGATGCGTGTAATGGGAAAGCTTCTCCACATTAATTGTACAAGGCAGTCTAGCAACGCGACAATCGTCCAAAGGGACCAATATTCCTTGTGCCCATGGCTAGTCCTAGGTGATTCACAGCGCCTTGGGCGCATAATCCCGCAGCTTGATAAGGTCCTCGACGGCAAAGGTGATGTACTTCTCGCAGCGCTCTTCCCGGAGACCGCTGGCTCTGAAGTGATCGATTTCTTCCTGGGTAAGGATCGGGACCTGGATTAGTTCCATGCATCCCGCAGTGCCGAACTTCTCCGCGAATCTGTGGTAATAATCGCCAACCACCTGCTGGGCTGCGGCCTTGGCTTCTTTGTGGTCCTCGATCCGTTCGGTGAGTAGCATGCCGATGGCGATGGAGCCACCTGTCACAGCGCCGCAGGCGTCCTGGCGATGGCCGATTCCGCCGCCAAGGCCGAGGGCCGGGCCCGGGTTCACACCGCACTTCAGGTCATAAGCCTCCTGCAAGACTTGCAGGACGGATTCTGCTCAGCTGTAGCCATTGTGGAAATAATGCATGGCCTTTGCTATGGCCTCGCTTCTGGTCAGCTCACCTTTCATTCAAGCCTCCGTCATACGTGCTATCCTCTGCCCACATTATAGCATCTTATGGATCTGTCTCTCGCCCCCTAACCCCGGCTCCTTCGCTGCGCTCAGAGCCTGCCCTGAGCGCAGCGAAGGGACAGGCTCTTTCCCCCAATGCTGGGGGGAAGGGAGAAGGAAAAGACCCCCTGACAAGGGGGGTAGGGGGGTTGGGTATCTGGGAAGGAGGATGCCTGAGGACCAGAAATCCGCAGGATTGGGTGGTTAGGCCCTCTATCCCCCCGGCCATTCTCGATTAGACCCCCTAACTCCCTTTCCCAACCAGGCACGGATTCCTCAGCCCCGCCGCTGCTGATGCTGAGAACATGTACGTCGAAAGAGGGCGGGGCTTTCGGAATGACAGAATAGCGCCCTGCCCCTTGCCCCTTTGACCCTAGCCATAGCCGGGGACAAGCCCCGGCGCTAAATTTGCCAAGAGACAGCCGGGGAGCCCACAACCCGGCGCTACGGTTCCCCTCTGGCAACCGGCTACTGGCGTCTGGCTACTCCCTTGCCCCTTTGACCATCGTATTGGCCAGGGCTGGTTGTGACCGGCGGGCAAAAATGGTAGAATAAGAAAAACTAAGGCGTGGAAAAGAACACGCCGGGGTCCCGATTGGAGTCTTTCACTTTGGATTCTGCAGTCCTAGTGCTAAATCAGAATTACGAGCCGTTGAACATCTGCAACGCTAGGCGGGCGATTGTTCTCGTTTTGAAGGGCAAGGCGGAGGTTCTCGAGCGAAATCACAGAATTGTCAAGACTATGACCGAGGAGTACCATTGCCCATCGGTGATACGGCTCGTCTATCTTATCAAGAAGCCCCGTCCGGCGGCGAAGCTCACGCGGAGGGAAATATTCGTTCGCGACAATTACACCTGCCAGTATTGTGGCGCCAAGACCAAAGACCTTACACTCGACCACGTCATCCCCAAGCACAGGGGGGGCCAGCATACCTGGGAGAACCTGGTCAGCGCCTGCAAGCCCTGCAACCACCGCAAGGGGGGCAAGACGCTTCAGGAGTCCGGCCTGAAATTGTCGCACCAGCCCCGCGAGCCGAAAGTCAATAGCTACTATGTGGTCTACCGCTACCTCGATGGCTCTGCCAACGAGGAGTGGCTGAAGTTCATTCCCGATCTGAGCCAGTCCATAAACTAACCCAATCCCCTTCAGGTAGGTGAACATGCTTGATCTAAAGTTCATCAGGGAGAACCCCGACCTGGTGAAGGAAGCTATGCGAAAGCGCGGCGATGACGCGCCTATCGACGAAATCCTGGATCTGGACCGGAAGCGTCGTGAGCTGATCCAGGAATCCGAGTCGCTGAAGTACAGGCGCAACACAACCTCGCAGCAGATTTCCAAGATGAAAGACCCGCAGCAGCGGGAAGCATTGATCGTGGAGATGCGAGAAGTCGGCCAGCGCATTAAGGAACTGGATGACGAACTGAACCGGGTAGAGGAAAAGCTGAACTACCTTCTCCTGCTGGTGCCCAATATCCCGGATCCGAGCGTACCTTTCGGGAGGGACGAGTCGGAAAACGTCATCATTCGCCGGTGGGGCGAGCTACGGGAATTCGATTTCACTCCCCTGCCGCATTGGGAGATCGCCGAATCGCTCGGAATCATCGATTTCGACCGGGCCTCGAAGATTTCCGGCGCCCGGTTCTATGTCCTGCGCGGCGCCGGGGCGAAGCTGGAGCGGGCGCTGATAAACTTCATGCTCGACGTGCATACCGAGCAGCATGGCTATACGGAGATCTGGCCGCCATACTTGGTGAAGCGCGAGGCGATGGTCGGGACCGGCCAATTGCCCAAGTTCGAGGATGACGCCTACGAGACCCAGCCGGACGATCTCTTCCTGGTGCCGACGGCGGAAGTGCCGGTGACCAATCTTTACGCCGGCGAGATACTCGAGCCGGGGTCGCTGCCCATCTACCACATCGCGTATACGGCGTGTTTCCGCAAAGAAGCCGGTTCGGCCGGACGCGATACCAGGGGAGTCATCCGGGTCCACCAGTTCGACAAGGTGGAGATGGTCAAATTCGTGGAGCCGGGGACATCCTATGACGAGCTGGAGAAGCTCCTCGGTAACGCCGAGCATATCCTGCAAATTCTCGGTCTGCCCTATCAAGTATCTCTGATGTGCACCGGAGACCTGGGCTTCACCGCCGCGAAGAAATATGATCCCGAGGTCTGGATGCCGGGACAGAGCCGGTATGTGGAGATCTCGTCCTGCAGCAACTTCGAGGCCTTCCAGGCCAGGCGGGCGAACATCCGCTACCGTCCGGCTGTTGGGGAGAAGCCCGAATTCGTGCACACGCTGAACGGATCCGGCTTGGCCGTGGGCCGCACGATGGCGGCGATCCTCGAGAACTACCAGCAAGCCGATGGGACCGTTCGCCTGCCCGAGGTGCTGGTGCCCTACATGGGCGGGCAGGAAATCATTAGCTAGTAGCCAGTAGCCCGTAGCCAGTGGCCGGCAAGTCTTGGATTGCGCAGGCTTGCCTGCGCTTTGAAAGGCGCAGCTTGCCGCAGACAAACGTAGGCCGGGTCTCGTGCCCCGACGCATCTCTCCCGTCGATCCCGCCCCCTAACCCTTGTCAGGGGGGCAAAGGGGCAAGGGCGGGGCAGGCGCGATGCTTTGGAGGGCCCGACTTGTCGGTTGCCGGCCGCCAGGCACGGCAAACGTAGGGCGGGTCCTTGCGGCCCGCCGCATCGTTGGGTGGTTAGGCCCTCATCCCCTGGCCCCTTCTCCCAATTCTAGGAGAAGGGGAATGTTGCCGTTGTAGGGCCTGATTCATCGGGACGCCGGCCGCCAGGCCAGCCAGATGTTCCCCCTGATAAGGGGGGCAAGGGGGGTAGGGCTTTCCAACGGGCCAAACGTAGTCCTTCGGCGGAAGGATGGCTCGTCCCCGGCCATTGCGTGCGGCAAAAGGGCAGGGGCCAAGAGTGGTCAGACCAGGAAAGTAAGAATGTAGCGCCGGCACGGCCCTGTGCGCCATCCTCATTCAACTTCGGAGTGGCTGAATGGGAAGGTCCCCTTGTAGGTCCCCGATTTATCGGGACGCCGGCCGTCAGGCCGGCAATGTTCTCTGCACTGCCCCTCCCTTACGGCAGTTGCCATTGGCATCAGGCTGACTGTCATTCTGAGGGGCCGCTTGCGCTTGCTCCAAGAACGTCATTTATCACTAGGCGGGCCCGAAGAATCTAGTACCTGGCGGCTAAACAACCTGGAACTAGATTCTTCAGTCGCTGCTTCATTCTGGCATTGACTAGCCTGCCTGGTTGTAGACAATCCCCGGCGGCAATCTAGCTGGCAGGTCAGACGCTCCTTCAGAATGACAACCACAGCTCTGTGCTAATCCAAATGGAACCGGCATAGTCGAGTTTTGCAGTGGTAGTTGGCCTTACCACGGGTTCTCTTCCTAGGAAACTCATATTGCCATGACAGTAGTTCTCGCATTATAATCCGGTCATTCCCTCGCGCTCTCGCAACGTAACAAACAACTCAAAACAGCGTCAGGAGGAGCATTATGGAACCAGTCAGATGGGCGGCTCTGGCGACCTTCTTAGTGCCTCTCCCTGCAGGCCGCGACAGGTGTCATGTAGCGCTCCACTCCGGGCGAAAGGCCGTTGACTAGTCATGACCTTTTAGATTGGGAATCCGTGATGCGTGTTGTCCTCACTGCATGTGGTGACCTTCATGTGGTTGGCCTAACAGGCCCTGCAGGTTTCGTTGGCGTTGCTGGGTTTCCTGGCAGTCGGCAGAGATAAAGACAAGGATAGCAAGTCTGGTACTTGGAGGTGAGAATGGTAGGCGAGACGGGGCCATGGGTGCAGGCGGCGTTAATCTGCGAGAAAGTTCTCAAAGAGGATGATGGGACTCTTAGCGCGATTCGAATTGTTGACAAACTAACACTACACGCTCAGGGGCCGGATGTGCCGGAGACTATGCCGAAGTTCCCGCTGCAATTTGTACTTCTGATCATGCTCAAGTCCGGCAGTGCCAAAGGTAGGGAAAAACTTGTACTCCGTCCCCGGGACCCCTCCGGCCTTGCGAAGCCAGACTACGAGTTCTGGGTGGAATTTGAGGGCGAGGAGCGTGGGGTCAACAGGATGGTTAACTTCACCATAGAGGCACCAGAGGAAGGACTCTATTGGCTTGAACTCTTCATCGGGGACGAACAAAGAGTTCTTACAAAGGTGCCTCTGAGAGTGTCATATGAACCGTCGAAGGTTCAGGGCGGACGATGACCTTGATCTCTGTGGTCGTAACGCAAAAGGAAGATGAAGCTGTCAAGTAGTATTTCACTGGATGTGACTCAATTATTGATGTTGGGCGTACTTCCATGAGCGATCGCAACTGAGTCTTGAGGTCCTCCTCAGTCCAGCGGCTACCACTGGTATATTGAGCAAGGAGATCCTCAATATCCCATCTCAGACTCTCAGTAACGACATTGGGTTTTTGTAGATGCATGTTCCAAGTATGAGATACAAACCAATCCTCAAAGGTATCGAGAGAAATCTCTCCGTCCAAGTATCTTGCCAGTTGCTTCCTTATTTCGGCTACCAGAGCATTTGGCATGACTAGTACTCCTATCCGTACTAAAGCTGTCGATGAATGGGAAATGCGCAGACTCTTTGAGAAACACCATATCGCAGAGCGAGCCCAACAAGGCAAGTTCCGCATTGTAGTTCAGAAGAGTAGTCCCTGTGACCAGTCTCTGCCATTCCCGCCAGGTAGTAGATCACAATTGATTAGCTACATCGACAAGAGAACCAACAAGGAAATAGCGCTCATGCACTGCTACGTTGACCCACATGGGAAGATCCTTGCCAGTGGCAAACTGGACCCGAAACGGCTATTCATTAATGGGACCGTGTACCGTCTCAAGCCTTCGAGTAAGCAATGAGGCGAGCTGGTTCCTGTATAACTATCGGCTAAGTGTTTACATTTGTCAATACATTGTATTACAGGGAACGCTGGTTACGCCACTCCTGACGAGGAGACACTGTGACTGACTGGAAAAACAAACTCTACTTCGGTGACAATCTAGATATCCTGCGGGAGTACGTGGCTAGCGAGTCGGTGGACTTGATCTACCTCGATCCACCGTTCAACTCCAACGCCACCTATAACGTCCTGTTTGGCGAGAAGAGTGGAGAGAAGTCGGCGGCCCAGATTACGGCCTTCGAGGATACCTGGCACTGGGGGCTGGAGTCGGAGAAGGAGTACCAAGATGTCGTGACCAGTGGGCCGAAAAAGCTCGCAGACCTTCTGCAGGCTTTTCGCTCGTTCCTCGGCCAGAACGACATGATGGCCTATCTAACGATGATGGCTCCCCGCTTGGCCGAACTGCGTCGCGTGCTCAAGCCGACGGGCAGCATTTACCTCCACTGCGATCCCACGGCTAGCCACTACATCAAGCTCTTGATGGATGCTGTGTTCGGGCCCATGAGCTTCAAAACCGAGATAGTATGGAAGCGAAGTAGCGCGCACAGTGATACGAAGCAGGGCAGGCGCCAGCATGGTCGATTGCACGACATCATGCTGTTCTATTCGAAGGGCCCTGAATGGACGTGGAACCCGATTTTCATCCCCTATGACGGGCACTACATAGACAGCCATTATTCATGTATCGAGGCAGGAACCGGCCGCCACTACATGCTTGACAACCTGACCGGTCCCGGTGGCGCTGGCAAGGGCAATCCAGCCTACGAAGTCATGGGAGTGACTCGCCATTGGCGCTATAGCCAGGAGAAGATGCAGGAACTAATTCGCCAGGACCGGATTATACAACCCTCGCCCGGTGCAGTACCGAGGTACAAGCGTTATCTCGATGAGATGCCCGGGGTTCCCATAGGTGATCTCTGGGATGACATTCCGCCTGTCAACTCGCAAGCAAGGGAACGGCTCGGCTACCCCACTCAAAAGCCGGAGGCCCTGCTGGAGCGGATCATCAAAGCCAGCTCGAATGAGGGCGATGTTGTCCTCGATCCCTTCTGCGGCTGCGGAACTGCTGTGGTGGTAGCCGAGCGGCTGCATCGCCGCTGGATCGGGATAGACATCACCCATCTTGCCATCTCGCTCATGATAAACCGTCTGCACGACACCTTTGGCGAAGACCTCCGGCCTTACGAAGTGATCGGCTCCCCGCGGGACCTCGCCTCCGCTGCAGCGCTGGCCCGCCGGGACCCTTACCAATTCGAGTGGTGGGCGCTGAGTCTGATCGACGCCCGTCCAGCTCGCGACAGGAAGAAGGGTGCCGATTCCGGGATCGACGGCTACATCAACTTCTTCGACGACGATTCGGGTAAGGCCAAGACGATCATCGTGCAGGTGAAGTCGGGACATGTAGGCCGGCATCAGATTGCCACACTCAAGGGCGATGTGGAGCGCGAAAAGGCGCAGATGGGTGTGTTCATCACCCTGGAGGCTGCCACCGATCCGATGCAGCAAGAGGCGCTCGCTGCGGGCTTCTATAGTCCGGAGCACTTCAGCCATGAGTACCCGCGCATTCAGATTCTCACGATCAAGGAATTGCTGGAAGGCAAACAGGTCCAATATCCCTGGCGGTCGGCAGCCACCTTTAAGAAAGCCGAGCGAAAGTCCCGGGGCGAGCAGCACACCCTGCTGTGAGAATGGAGATGTTTGCCAGCAACCGCTAGCCCCTTTTAGGCATGAGAAGGCGGAACGCGCCATGTCTCCAAAGCGTTTGGCTGGCCAAGCAGGCAATAGCTGAAGGACTGAGTAGCCAGTCCAGCGGACGAAGGGTTGGGAGAGCAGCGAAGCGAAGGATCTCCTTAGAGCGGCTTTCATAAAGGTTGGTAACCGCAGCGCTTGAAATAGCCGAGGGCATCCGGAATCGTGATGATGTCCATCGCCTTGGCGATCGCCTCGTCTAATGCTTCCTGGGTTCTGGCCGCAGCTGCCCGCAGGAACTCCTTGATCTTCGAGAACGCCAGCTCAATCGGTGAGAAGTCGGGCGAATAAGGTGGTAAGAACAGCAGACAGCAGCCCGCAGCCTCGATCAACTCCCGAGTCCTCCCACTCTTGTGCACACTCAGGTTGTCGATTACCACGACTTGGCCCGCTCGAAGGGATGGACAAAGCAACTGTTCCACATAGGTCTCGAAGGCAAGGGTATCCATCGCCCCCGGAATAGTCATCGCCTCACCAAGCCCTTCCATGCTCAGGGCTGCCACCAACGTCGTCTGTGTTCCGTAATTCCGTGGTACCTTGCCCACGGCCCGCTGCCCAGAGGGAGCACGAACGAAACGTCTCGCCATGGCAATTGTCATCCCCGTCTCATCCACAAAGACCAGGTCACGATGGTCAATCTCTGCTATCTCATCTCGCCAAGCGACCCGCTTCCCCTCGTCCTGCTCGGCGGCTCTCACCGTCTTTTTTTTCGCGTCCAGCCCGTGTTGGCGATGGCCCGACACATCGTGGCCTCGCTCACCTTCACCCCGTGGCTCCTTTCCCACAGCCGGCAGTGCTCGGCCAATGTGGCGTCATCGTCGGCTCCCAGTTGGGCCACAAGGTCCGGATACTGCCCCCTCGGTATAAGGGCCGGCCGACCAGGTATAGGTTTGGGGGCAAGGGTCCCCCGTTCTTGCCGCTGCTGCAGATAGCGGCGCACCGTTGCATGCCCGATATTAAACGTGCGGGCGATGGCGGCCACACTCATCCCAGAGTCGCAGGCCCTCACCACCCGCTCCCGCAAGTCAACTGAATAAGCTCTCATAACAAAAGTCTACCAATTCTCTCAACCTTTGCGCAAACTGCTCTAGGATGCTGGAAGAATCGGATGTAGTAGCTCTATCCGACAGTATTCCTATCCGCCATAGCCTACGGAGATTCTTCGGGGACGCCCTTTACCGAATAGTGTTTCTGAAGGCAGGACCAAGCTGGCCTTTTTCATGCTATTGAGATTTCATTCCTGATCTGCGGCGGCCTGTCGCCACGT
>JAMCWQ010000051.1 GCA_023480825.1 Chloroflexota bacterium
CGGTGGTCGCCGGATCATTCAGGGCACGCTCGCGGGCATGTTTCGGCTGGGAGCGCAGTCGGTCAGCGCGCTTTACGGTGGAATTGTCAAACTGAGAATTGGCGATAGCGGCACAATGTACATCGTAGATTCTCATGGCCGTGTTGTCTACCACACCGACCCGGCTCTCATCGGCAAGGATTTCTCCAATGACCCGCTCGTGCAGCAGGTGTTGAGGAAAAGCGTTACGGACATAAGAACCACGGACAGCAACGGGCAGGATATTGTCGCCAGCCTGTCGCCTGTGCCTGGCACCCCCTGGGGCCTCATAACTGAAGAGAGCTGGGCGAATCTTATGAGCTCCAGTCAGGGCTACCAATCGTTCCTGTTGGTCTTGCTTGGCATGGGGATCGTGGTTCCTACACTGGTGGTGACTTTCGGTGTGAGGAGAATTACCGGGCCGATCGGGGAATTGATCAAAGGAGCACAAGCGGTGGCCGGGGGGAACTTCGGCCAGGCGATCACCGTCAGGACCGGAGATGAGCTGGAGGAGCTGGCTAAGCAGTTCAATCTGATGTCCGCCGAGCTCAAGGAGTCGTATTCCCGGCTAGAGAAGATGGTGACCGACCGGACGAGGGAGTTGGCAACTCTCAATTCGATTACCAACGTGGTGAGCGGCTCGTTGGACCTCACTGGCATTCTGGACGACGCCGTGGATCAGACGTTACAGGTTACCGGAATGGACATGGGCGCTGCTTACCGTCTGGACAAGGGCAACGGGACCTTGTCGCTGTTGGCTCAGCGAGGGCTTTCGGAGAGGTTTGGTGACTGGGCCCGCAGTATTCCTCTATCCAAGAGCCTGGCACTGACCGCCTGCACCGAGGGGCAGCCGGTCACTATGCGAGTGGAGGACTATCCTGAAGGAGAGACCAAGGCGCTGCTGCAGCAGGAAGGCGTGCAATACGTTGTCAGTATTCCTCTTGTAGCGAAGGGTAGGATTCTGGGGGCGATGACTCTCAGTAGCCGAACAATGCGTTCACTGGCGCCCGAAGAGTTGTCACTCTTGGGAGCGATCGGCCAACAGATAGGAGTGGCGATGGAGAACGCGCGCCTCTACGAGCAGGCCGAGCAAGTCGCTACCGCAGCCGAGCGAAACCGGCTGGCCAGAGACCTGCATGATGCCGTGAGCCAGACTCTGTTTTCGGCAAGCCTTATCGCCGAGGTACTGCCTCGCCTTTGGGAGCGCAATGCCGATGAAGGCCGCCGCCGGCTGGAGGAGCTGCGCCAGTTGACGCGCGGCGCACTTGCCGAAATGCGCACCCTGTTGGTGGAACTGCGCCCAACTGCCTTGACCGAGGTTCCCTTAGGCGACCTCTTGAAGCAGTTGGGCGAGGCGGTGACCGGCCGGGCCCGGGTACCTGTTCGGCTAGTTGTGGAGAGCCAGTGCCCGCTTCCACCGGATGTGCAGGTCGCCATCTACCGGATTGCCCAGGAGGCTTTGAACAATGTGGCTAAGCATTCAGGAGCGAGCCAGGCCGTCTTGACGTTGCAGTGCTTGCCAGAGAGGGTAGAATTAACCATTAGCGATAACGGTCGCGGGTTCGATCCAGACAAAGTGCCGCCAGATCATCTCGGACTGGGCATTATGCGCGAGAGGGCCCAAGCTATCGGTGCGGTTTTAAGAGTGCAGAGCCGCCAGGGCGAGGGAACAGAGGTGTCCGCGATCTGGCGGGATAGGACCACAGAGGAGGATTCATGACAGAGGCCAGCAGCATTCGTGTGATGATCGTCGATGACCATGCTGTAGTGCGTAGCGGGTTGGGGGCATTTTTGCTCGCTTTCGAGGACTTGGAGCTGGTGGGGGAGGCATCGAGTGGGGCCGAGGCCGTCCGCGTATGCCGGGAAGTCCGGCCCGATGTTGTTCTCATGGACCTAGTAATGCCCGAGATGGACGGGGCTTCGGCTACGCGGGCGATCCGCCAGGAATGCCCGCAAGTGCAGGTGATTGCTTTGACTAGCTTCCCCGAGGAAGAACTGGTGCAGAGGGCCCTTCAATCTGGCGCCATCAGCTACTTGCTCAAGAACGTTTCGGCGGAGGAGCTGGCGGCTGCCGTCAGGGCGGCCAAACTGGGACGCTCGACTCTGGCCCCGGAGGCTGCCCAGGCCCTTGTCCACGCCGCGGCCCAAGGGCCAACTCCCGGGCATGACCTTACCGAACGCGAGCGGGAGGTGCTTCAATACATGGTGGAAGGACTCGGCAATGCGGAGATCGCCGAACGATTGGTGGTTAGCCAATCCACGATCAAATTCCATGTTAGTAGCATATTGTCCAAGCTCGGTGTTTCGAGCCGCACCGAAGCGGTAGCGTTGGCGCTCAAGCACCACCTGGTCAGCTAGCCAGGTAAAAGACCAAACACCGGTAGAGTACACAGGCTCCCCGGACGCAGGGTGTCTCCGGGGAGCCTGCTTGTGATAATAGGGCCAGACGGTTGACAACGGCTCTGAGCCGTTTGGTCTCGCTTTAGGGGGTGTGAAATGAGGCTCGTCAGTCTGCCCGAAGGAGTTCTAGAATTTAGCCCTGATGGTGGGATAATGCTGGAGTTCGCGCAGCGCACCGGAGAAGTGGACCTTCGCGAAGCACTCGCCGAATACCACGACAAGAGAATACTTATTTCGATAAAGGTCGACGACTCGATGATGGCCCATGTGCCGGTCACCACAGTACACGCCAACTAGGAAGCCTTGCGACTATTGCCTGATTTCCATTTCCCACTTGCCCAAGGCCATCTATTCCACGTTTTGCCACCCGGCCATTCAGTTTCCTGTCAGTTTGTAATCACTCTCCTGCCGGCATGGCGCCGAAACAGGCCGCATTGGACGGCTGGAGTACCGGGCTGGCATAGTACTTGCAACATCGAGACCGCTAGCCGAGTGTGATCGTGATGTTGGAAGAATCTTCGATGAGGAGAGTGGCATGGACGACTTGGATTACTTGGAAGAAGTGCAGTACGCGAAAGTAGGCGAGCCGGCGCCAGACTTTGAGATGCCGAGCACCAAGAACCTGAAGACTCTCGAGGAGGATGTGAGCCTCGAAGAATACCATGGGAAATGGCTGATATTCTTCTTTTACCCTCTTGATTTCACTTTTGTCTGTCCCACCGAGATCACGGCCTTTAGCGACAGGATCGAGGATTTCCGCCGGTTGGGAGCGGATGTGCTAGGCGCCAGCACCGACAGCAAATACACGCACCGCGCATGGATAAACACTCCTCGCGACAAAGGAGGCATCGGGCAGATCAATTTCCCATTAGCGAGCGATATGACGAGACGTGTATCGCAAGACTACGGGGTGTTGGATGAAAATCAAGGTGTTGCCCAACGCGGCCTATTTATCATTGATCCCGATGGCATTCTCCGCTACATGGTGGTGCACGATCAGGATGTAGGGCGCAACGTCGACGAGGTGTTGCGAGTGTTGCAGGCTCTCCAGACCGGCGGTCTCTGCCCGGCCAACTGGGTACCAGGACAGGCCACCATTCAAGTCTAAGATCACATATCCCGCCGGCCCTCGAAGGCCCGGGCGAGAGTTATCTCATCAGCGTATTCTAGGTCTCCGCCCATCGGGAGACCGCGGGCGAGCCTCGTTACCCGCACGCCGGCAGGGACGATCAACTTGGCGATGTACATCGCCGTTGCTTCACCCTCCAGGTTGGGGTTGGTCGCGAGGATGATCTCTTCGATGGGTTCCCGCTGGATGCGTATCAATAGCTCCCGAATCTTCAGGTCTTCGGGACCGATGCCCTCCACCGGGGAAATAGCGCCGTGGAGCACGTGGTAGAGCCCGTTGTACTGCTGAGCACGTTCGATTGCCAGCACATCCAGCGGTTCCTCCACGACACACACCTTAGTCTGGTCGCGCTGTGAAGCCGTGCAGATGAGGCAGGGATCGCTCTCGGTGATGTTGTAGCAGTGGGAGCAGAAGATGATCTTCTGTTTGACGTCCATTATTGCTTTGGCAAGTGCTTCGGACTGGTCTTTTGGGCTCCGCAAGAGGTAAAACGTCAATCGTGAGGCAGTCTTCGGGCCGATTCCTGGCAGCCGGCTCAGTTCTTCGATGAGCCGCGATACCGGCTCGGCGAGCGTCTTCATCTAGGCGTTCCCTTTCCAAGCATGGTTAACCTGCGAATTATAGCAACTGGTGTGTTATACATCAAAGACGACGAGCGTGCGCCAGCGCCCATCCGGCTCTTGGGTGATATGGAGTTGATGGTAGGTAGCCGCCTTGACTTCCACCCCATGCCCATGCCGTTCGTGATTGTACTGCTCACCCTGCAGCTCGGCCGTGAGGCTATTGTCAGAGAGTTGAAGGATTTGAAAGGTGGAGGGCACAAAGCACTCCACGGCAAAAGTGTAGAGCAGTTCGTTCAGCCAGCGCACCATCAAGTCGTCACGGTCAAGCCCCTCTACTTGCACCAGCCGGCGCTGAGCCGGCTGGACGGAGCCCGGATTGGTAGTTAACAGGGAGACCATGGCGCAGCCCGCATTGATGTAGAGCTGCGCCAGGTCCTTGCCCCAGACCTCGAATCCGGTATCCGCCGTGTGATCTAGCAGCTGGTAGTCATCTTGACAATTGTCCATCATACTTCTTTGCCAGCGAGAGCGGGTTCGGGAAGGGCGGCCTTGAGCGCCTCGTCAATGTTTTCGACGAGGATGAAATGCATGTCCTCTCGCACTTCCGGAGTAAGCTCATCGAGATCAACCTCGTTGCGCTTCGGAAGAATCACCGTCTTAAGGCCCGCGCGGTGCGCCGCCAGGACCTTCTCTCTGATTCCGCCAACCGGCAGCACGCGTCCCCGGAGAGTGATCTCCCCCGTCATCGCCAGGTCCGAGCGCACCGGCCGATCCAGCATCAGGGAAGTCAAAGCGGTTACGATAGTGACCCCGGCCGAGGGCCCATCCTTCGGGATGGCTCCCGCCGGCACGTGGATATGTACGTCGGTCTTCTCGAAGAATTCGGGGTCGATGCCAAGGCTCTCGGCACGTGACCGCACATAGCTAAGGGCCGCTTGAGCGGATTCCTTCATGACATCGCCGAGTTGTCCGGTGACCGTGAGCTGCTTCTTACCCGGCATCTTCGTGGCCTCAATGAAGATGATATCGCCACCGACCGGCGTCCACGTAAGGCCGGTAGCCACACCAGGACGGTCGGTAGCTTCGGCGATCTCCGAGTAGAACTTCGGCTTACCGAGGAACTCTCGCACTTTGTCGACAGTGATCTCGGTCTTCTCGGTTTGTCCTTCCGCCACCGATTTTGCCACCTTCCGGCAGACCGTGGCGATCTCGCGCTCGAGATTGCGGACGCCGGCCTCCCGCGTGTAATCGCGTATTATCGTGAGCAGACCGTCATCGCTGAAGACTATGTCATCGGCGGACAGAGAGTGCGCCCTTAGCTGCTTCGGGATAAGGTGGTTCTTGGCGATGTGCAGCTTCTCATCCTCGATGTAGCCGGGTAGGCGCAAGATCTCCATTCTGTCTTTGAGGGCCGGAGGAATCGGGTCCAGCAGGTTGGCGGTGGTGATGAACATCACCTTCCGCAGATTGAAGGGCACATCAAGATAATGGTCGCGAAAGTCTCTGTTTTGCTCAGGGTCCAAGACTTCGAGCAGAGCCGAGGAAGGATCGCCACGCCAGTCCGCCCCGATCTTATCTACTTCGTCCAGCATGAAGACCGGGTCATTGGCTTGCGCCCGTTTGATTGCCTGGATGATTCGCCCGGGCATGGCGCCGATGTAGGTGCGGCGGTGGCCGCGTATCTCCGCCTCGTCCCGCATGCCGCCCAGAGACATCCTGGTGAAATGCCTGCCGAGGGCCCTGGCGATGGACTGGCCTAGAGAAGTCTTGCCAACTCCCGGCGGCCCAACGAAGCAGAGAATTGGCTCTCGCATCGCCGTATCGGCTTCTTCGTCCTCACCACGATCCTGTCGTAGCTTGCGGACGGCGAGATACTCCAAGATTCTCGCCTTTACCTCTTCCAGATCGTAGTGATCCTCGTCTAGGATCTCTTGTGCCCGCTTGATGTCTATCTCCTGTCCGGTGGAGGTGTTCCATGGCAGGCTGGTAATCCAATCGAGGTACGTCTTTATCACCGAGTACTCGGCTGCCTGGGTGGGCATTTTGGCGAGACGGTCCAGCTCGCGCTTGGCTTCGACCTCAGCCTCCTCGGGCATATGAGCATCCTCGATCTTCTGCCGGTACTCATTTATCTCAGTGGCTTGTTCATCGCCCTCCCCAAGCTCGCGCTGGATGGCCTTGAGCTGTTCCCTGAGGAAATACTCTCTCTGGTTCTTCTGTAGCTCTTCTTGGACCTCGGACTGGATCTTCTTGCCCAGTTCAAGCACTTCCAGCTCATGGGCGAGGAAGCTGGTCAGCTTCTCCAGCTTACCGCGAACGGAGTCTATCTCGAGGATTGCTTGGCGGTCCTCAAGACTCATCCGCAGGCTTGTGGCGATAAGGTAGGCCAGTTGCCTCGGTTCGGTGATGTTTATCGCCGTGGTGACAAGCTCGTCGGGAAGGTACGGCACCAGCGCCACCAGGCGCTCGAACTGGTTGAGCGCGTTCTTGAACAGGGCCTGTACCTCTACGGAATCCTCCTCCTCATCGGGGATCACTTCGATCCTGGCCTTCAAATAAGGCTGTTCCTGAGTCCACTCAACGATCCGTATTCGCTCCACTCCCTGTACCGCCAACCGCAAGGTGCCATCCGGTACCTTCAGCAGCTTATGGACAATTGCCGCCGTTCCGACCTCAAAGGTCTGGCCGGGCATCGCTTGCTCTATTTCGGCACTGTGTTGCGCCACCAGGCCGACAAGCCTGTTTCCGACGACAACATCGTCGACCAGCCGCATCGAGCGGTCTTGGCCGACCGCCAGAGGCACAACCGTCAGCGGGAATACCACTAGGTCCTTCAAAGGCAGAATCGGCAATTCGTTGGGGATCGCCGGCCCTTCTTCCGGCTCAGGCGTCGCCGCCCTTGCCTCTGTCGCTTCGATTCTTGCTTCGTCGTTCTCGTTTTCGCTCATATACTATTCTCCTCGTTCACCTGGAACGGTGATTGTGATTCTCGTAGCTTCCAGCGGCCGGCATGCTGCTTTGGGAAGATGCACAAACAGAAATCCGTTTTCATAGCTGGCCTTTACCTGCTCCCGGTCGATCTCGAACGGCACCGGTATCTGGGCACGAAACTGGCCATAGCTGATCCCCATTTGGTGGTAGGCAGTTTTCCGCAGTTCCGGCTGATTATCTCTTTTGCCAGTGATGACCAGCATGGCCTCGCCTAAGACGATATCGACATCATTGGCGGACATGCCGGCCAGCTCGACCTTGACGATGATTTCGGAATCGGTCTCAAACACGTCTGTTGGTGGCTGCCAGGTATAGGGTCCCTGGGAGATCAATAAGTACCCAAGAGGGCGACCCATAGTAAGCTCAAACAGACGTTGTATCTCGTCATGCATCTCACGCATCTTACCTCCACTACTTTGTACGCGTTTCGTTCTGACGCCAATTGCGGTTATCCGGAGTGAGCGGGGAGAGGATCACCTGGTGCCCTCATGACCACTCAACCTGAGGCCGCGGCCAGCTGCCACTCGATATGGTCTCGCTGGTTCAACTCCAACTAGTGAAATCTAGAGTAAGGCAAGGTTATTTTACCCCACGAGCGGGCGCCCACGCAAACGGAGTATTCAACGGCACCTCTCCACCATGGCGCAAAGCTCCTTGGCATTTTCGACTGCGAAGGCTTTGGCATCGTTGTTGAAATAGACTAGTACCTCGTGCCCGTCGTCGAGGAACCGGTTTATAAGGGCTGCCCACTGCTGTAACTCGTCGATTGGGAAACGGTCCCCATACTTGACCTTCGATCCGTGCATGCGGATGTAGACAAGGGGAGCGGTGGCCACCTTTGGAGACTCGAAGCCAGGCAGGGCGATCAGGCAGAGAGTGGCGTTGTAGCGCCTCAGGAGCGAGTAGACTTGCTCGTTCAACCAACTTGGATGGCGGAATTCGAAGACGTGGTTCAGCCCGGCGGGGAGCAGTTTCAGGAATTGCTCCAACCGCTCGAGATTGGCGTGCCAGAAGGGTGGAAGTTGGTAGAGTATGGGGCCGAGTTTGTCACCGAGTCCGCAGACGCGCTGCAGGAAGAGGTTCAGCGGTTCTTCGACGTCCCGCAGTTTCTTCATGTGGGTTATGAAGCGGCTGGCCTTAACGGCAAATGTGAAATCAGCTGGAGTCTGAGCATACCAGGTGCGAAAGCTTGCCTCCGCGGGGAGGTGATAATGCGTGGTATTGATCTCGACGGTGTGGAAGTGCTGGGAATAGAAGGCCAGCCACTCCTCCGTGTGCAAGGAATCTGGGTAGAAACGACTCTTCCAGTGTTTGTAATTCCAGCCCGAAGTGCCGACTTCACAAGATGCCGGCGCGATCAAGGATGGCGCCTCGGCCTGTTCACCAGCCAAGGAGTTTCCTTTCTCTGACCCTTTCCTCTGCCACCGAGAGCGGTCTTCGAAAACGCAGATCTGGTAGTCCTTCTGTGGAAGGATTCCGTGAAGGACTGACAGGCCCAGAGAACCACCAGCCGGGCGCGCCGGTCCATTCGAGAAGGATGCCCCTACCAGCCCGAGGCGGGCCGGCTCCATGTTAATGAAATGCGTGTTAGATGATCGTTTTGGCGGCATTGCGGCAAGGCTGGATTATCCCTCGTCCAGGGGCTTGTCAGGATCGTAGTATGGCGGGCCTTTGTCCGCTCCGTACTCCTCCTGGTCGTCCTCGGCCTCATCTCCGGTGCGCTGCTGTGGTGTGTACATCGGGCCCACACCCTTCTTCCTCTGCTCCTCCGGATTTGGCTTGTGTTTTTCTCCCTTATGGTGGTGAGATTCCTCTACTTCGCGCCTCATCTTCGCCTCCCTGCTAGAGCCAAAGCCCAGGTTGGTTACAGCTTTCCCGGGCCGTTGATCAACTAAGAACTCTTGCACGAAAAGTATGCAAATTCTGTGCCAGGTTAGAACTTGAAGAAGTAGAGGATGCCGATCGCGGCAATACCCCAAACGAGAATATCGGCGATCAACGGTATATCCGTGAGCAGAAGCTGCTCCGGGCTGCCGCCCTCATCTTTGCGGTAGACTAGGTACAGATAGCGGAAAATTGCATAAAGCACGAAAGGAATGGTGAACATCATGTAATGGTTCTTGGGGAGGTTCTCGGCCGAGAACGTGTAGAGGGAGTAGGCCATGATTGTGGCGGATGACACGACCGATATCATCTCTTCCAGCAGCGGGGCCGAGTACTCCTGAAGGATCTTCCGGTGATTCAATGCCTCAGCGTCGAGCAGTAGCAACTCGTGGCGACGTTTGCTCAGGCCAAGGAACAGTGCCAGGAGGACCGTGCATACGTAGAGCCATGGCGAGATGGCGACGTGGATGATCACTGCACCGGACATTGCCCGCAGAACAAAACCCGCCGCCAGGACGAATACGTCGATAATCAGGATGTGTTTGAGGAAGAACGAATAGGCAAACATGGTGGCGACATAGGTAATAGCAACCGCGCCGAAGCCGATATTGATGAACAACGAAACCGGGATTAGAACCCCGACGATGGCAGCGGATAGCCCGATAGCGAGGGGTGCCGGCACCAGACCGGCGGCTATAGGCCGGAGGCGCTTGAGCGGGTGTTGCTTGTCCTTTTCAATATCGACAACGTCGTTGACCAGGTAGATTGCGCTGGATAGAAGGCAAAAAATGACCAATGCTGCGAACGTGAGCGCGACCGGGACCGGCTGAAACAGGTTGAGAGAAAAGACCAAGCCGGCAACGATAATGCCGTTCTTCGTCCATTGCTTAGGCCTCATGGCCAGTAACAGGTTCATTGGCAACGCATGGTTGTTGGCGGGCGGCGTGATGAGATCGTTGGGGATCTGCAAATCAGGTTTCAGAAGCTCACCCGGCATCTGGTTGGTCTTCACGGCATCTCCTAGCGGTGGTTCGGAGCGGGCAACTGAACTGGAATACTACTTCATATCACCCATGGCGTCAAATTGAAACAGAGAATTTAGAAAACCACCGAAATGAATAGTAAACAGGAGTAAACGTGGGATATTCGCCAGCAATTTCTTCAAAACCGGCCAAATATCTGGAGCATTTGTCTTGCCCTTTGCCTTCAGGTGGTTTAATATTGCTTTGTTAGCACTCTCAACCATAGAGTGCTAACGGTTTGTACGGATGGCCAGTATTGAGCCAGGCGCTATAGGCCAAGAAAAATGGTAAGGAGGTTGCAGAAGATGGCCAATTTGAGACCGCTGGGAGATAGGGTTGTTGTTAAGCCCACCCCAAGAGAGGAAGTAACCAAGAGCGGCATCGTCCTGCCGGATACGGCAAAAGAGAAGCCGCAAGAGGGAACGATCCTCGCAGTTGGTTCCGGGAAGCTACTCGATAGCGGCGAAAGGGTGCCCATGGACTTGAAGGAGGGGGATAAAGTCCTGTATGCGAAGTATGCTGGTACCGAATTCAAGCTGGACGGAGAGGATCTCCTGATCCTGAGCGAGAGAGACGTGCTGGCCGTGCTCGAAGGCGAGTAGGCTTGGGCACATCCGCTGGAGGATTGCAGAGACGAACACATATAGAGGAGGTATAGAGTTCTATGGCTGCAAAGCAACTGGTATTTAACGAGGAGGCGAGACACTCCATCAAGCGCGGAGTTGATGTTCTGGCCAACGCCGTAAAGACTACATTGGGCCCCAAGGGGCGGAACGTTGCTCTGGATAAGAAATTCGGCGCACCGACCATTACTCATGACGGTGTGACCGTGGCGAAAGATATCGAGCTCGATAACCCATTCGAGAACATGGGTGCCCAACTTCTCAAGGAAGCCGCTACCAAGACCAACGACGTGGCCGGTGACGGCACCACCACGGCGACCGTTCTCGCTCAAGCGATCGTCAACGAAGGCCTCCGCAACGTCGCAGCCGGCGCCAACCCGATGCAGCTCAAGGCTGGAATTGAAATGGGCGCCGATGCCGTAGTAGAGAAGATCAAGGCCATGGCGAAAGAGGTCAAGGGCAAGGAAGAAATCGCCGACGTGGCTGCCATCTCGGCTGCCGACAGAGAGATTGGCGATCTGATCGCTGAGGTCATGGACAGAGTGGGCAAAGACGGTGTTATCACGGTTGAGGAGTCAAAGGGCCTGCGGTTTGAGACCGAGTACACCGAAGGCATGCAGATTGACCGTGGCTACATTTCTCCGTACTTCGTGAGCAATCCAGAGCGCATGGAAGCCGCACTGGACGACCCATACATCCTGATCACAGACAAGAAGATCTCGGCTGTGGCCGACATTCTGCCCCTGCTCGAGAAGTTCCTACAGGTCAGCAAGAACCTGCTGATAATCTCCGAGGATGTCGATGGTGAGGCTCTGGCTACCCTGGTAGTCAACAAGCTCCGGGGAACCATCAACGCTTTGGCTGTGAAGGCCCCTGGATTCGGCGATCGCCGCAAGGAAATGCTTCGGGACATCGCGATCCTCACGGGCGGCACCGTCATATCCGAAGAGGTCGGGCGCCGGCTGGATAGCGCCAGCGTCAACGATCTCGGCCGGGCACGCCGCGTTGTAGCCACCAAAGACGAGACTACGATTATCGAGGGCAAGGGCAAGGACGAGGATATCAAGGCCCGCATCGACCAGATCAAGGCCCAGATCGAAATGACCACCTCCGACTTCGACCGGGAGAAGCTGCAGGAGCGGCTTGCCAAGCTGGCCGGTGGCGTGGCGGTGATCAAAGTTGGAGCTGCCACAGAAACGGAGTTGAAAGAGAAGAAGCATCGTGTTGAGGACGCCTTGTCCGCGACCCGTGCTGCCGTGGAAGAGGGAATCGTCCCGGGTGGCGGTGTGGCTCTGATCAACGCTATTCCCGCTCTTGATGAGGTTCAGGCTTCCGGAGACGTGCTGACTGGTGTTAACATACTGCGCAGGGCGCTCGAAGAGCCACTGCGCCAGATCGCTATGAACGCCGGCCAGGATGGCGCTGTGGTGATCAACACTGTCCGCCGCTTGCAGCAGGAGAAGAATGACCCGAGTCTGGGCTATGATGTGATGGCTGCTGACTATGGCGATATGAACGAGAAAGGCATTATCGACCCGGCCAAGGTAACAAGATCGGCAGTCGAAAATGCTGCATCTATCGCCTCGATGATTCTCACCACAGAAGCCCTAGTGACCGACAAGCCGGAGGAGAAGCCGGCTCCCATGCCCGGCGGCATGCCAGGTGGAATGGAGTACTAGGGAGATCTGGGGTACCGGTTAGTATCCAAAATGGGGGGCGGCTGAGAGGCCGCCCCCCATTTGTCGTCGTCTCCCCCCGTGTACGGGGGGACAAACCAAGTGGCGCCGGGAACCAGAGGCCGGAGCGACGTCTCCCCCCGTGTACGGGGGGCC
>JAMCWQ010000093.1:0-942 GCA_023480825.1 Chloroflexota bacterium
GCTTTCCTTCCATTGAAGACTTCTTCCCAGAACCGCTTAATCGTGGCCTTATTTGCCTCTGACATTGTCTTCCTCCTTCAGAACACTCCCGCGCTGACCGCTTCTGCACCCCTTGCACGGGTCTGCAATCCGCTAGGCGAGTATCCGTAATGAAGGCCCGAATCGCCCGGGCTGACCGCAATGGGGACAGAATACGAAGGCCTGATCAGGTGCGAAGAAAAGCACATCCCGCTGAGGATGTATTAGCGGAATGACGATAACATAATACGTCTGAGTATAGCTCGTGTCAATGGCCGTGCAGATTTGCCCCTCGCATTCATCGTAGCCCGGCGGGGCACGGTCCGGCAATGGAGGACGATCGGGCGCCAAATGGTATCAGGTGCCTGTGCCACGAGGGGCGGCAGGAGTGGCCAGTTTCCACTAGCCAGCTACGACCCGGAAGGGTGCAAGACCCATCCCTACGGGCTATAGCTAGGCAGTCGCGCTGGGCCATCAGGCCCCGTTCCTCGGAAGACGGGCTCACGGCGCACACGGCGGTACGCCACTACATTTGACCAATCCTCATCTGGCCACCCTAGCCACTTGTCTCCTTTTGACCCCTCGCAAGGGCGAGGACAAGCTACCCTTCCTCGGAAGGACTAGATTTAGCCAATTGAAAAGCCCTAACCCCCTAGCCCCCGGCGGGCGGTTCACGAACCGCCCCTACCAGATGGATTGGCCGGCCTGGCGGCCGGAGTCCCGATAATGAACGTCAACTAATAAATCAGGTGTTAGAGTAGGGCGGGTCCCTTAGCAAGCTCAGGGCAGGCGTCTGGCCCGCCGTGGTACTACAAGCTGATCCTTCTCTGAAGGACGGCGGGGGACAAGCCGCCCGCCCTACATTAAACACTCTAGTATTGTGTTAATCCTCGTAATCGGGACCACATTACTGTTGCCCCCTAT
>JAMCWQ010000093.1:952-11973 GCA_023480825.1 Chloroflexota bacterium
AGCATCTGGCTACCCCCCTTGCCCCTTTGACCCCTTGACCCTTCCGGCAGGCTGGCCATCTTTATCTACGCGCGTCTATCTCAGTTGCCTTCCCAAGTCACCGTGAAGCTATCGCCGCTGCTGTTTAAATCGCTAGGGTAGGCTTTCACCGTTCCGGACCTCGTGGTCATCGTTATGGGCTGATTTGCCCACGAGCTGCTGCTAATCGTGCCGCTCTGGCCATTAATGGTGACGCCCGCATTGGTGAAGGTATTGGTGCCGAAATCGGCCAAAGGAAGGGTGCCCCCGGAGAACGGAGCCTCCACGATCCACTCGGCCGATTGGCGCCTGGCCTGTCTCAACGTCTGCGTCGTCTGGAAGCTCCACCCATGCTGGCTGTTCATATCGTCTATGGCGAGTAAAAACTGCCCATTGCCAACGTACTTCACGGTGGCGCTCATCACGTCGCCCGCCTGCACCGTGTAGGTAATGGTATTGCTGGCCTTCGGGTACATCTCATACCAGGCGTAATACCTGGCCTGCCCATTTATGAAATCCTGCTCGGTCCCAATCTGCTCGACCGTGTTGGAGGAGTTCCCATCAATGCCAAGCCAAGTGGCGGAGTAGCCGGCGCTGGAAGCGCTCGAGGTCACCGCCGGGACCGTCCATTGGCCATGCACTTCGCTGACGGAGCCCTTCTGTGGCTTTGTGAAGCTGGTCTGCACCACGTACCCTGCCCAGTTCAGACTTGTTCCCGCCCGGAGGGCGACACGGGGAGGAGCCGTCGACTGGCCGGTTAGCGGCGCCATATAGGCCGGCGACATACCGCCGGCCAGCGTGAGCACCATGACTAAGGCAAACAGCAAGCGTTTCATGTTCTAACCTCCTTCAATCTCTCAACGAGGAAACTGGTGCCATCGAAGGACGCGCAGGCTTCGTAGACGCGCTTTACCCTGATTGGCAATCTACCTTATTCGATTGTTCACGACAAACCTGGCCTTGGGGTCCTGCGAACTGGAACCCGAGGCCACCATCATGCATTTCGCGTGCCAAGAGGGGTGAAATGGTCGATGGCCCTTCTCGAGGGGTCAGGATTGTTCCTTATTGCAGTGCGCCCAGACGGCGGTGATCTCCAGACCGCGCTCTCCCGCTGCTTTTCGCAATCGCCCCGCGACCTCCCTTGTATATAAGGCAGGGTCCTCGAACGCCAACTGGCAGGTTGGGAGGCCGAAGCTCGCCACCTTATCGAGCGCGTCTTCCGGGTTCGGGAAGGAATCGATAGTAACAATCAGACCAAGCTTCAGCTTTGCCATACCTTCATCGTCCTATCCCTCCTCCAAGAAAAGCGGGTTGCTCCAGGCCCGGTGGCCTTGCCAATCGTCCACTTCCACGCGAAGCCAGGAGATGCCTTCGTGCAGGCGGAACTCGGCTTGAGTGACGATCTCACCGGGCCCGGCGTGCACGCTCCAGCCTGTATGTCCCGGGCCAATCCAATAAATCGCCGCCGCGGGCGAGCTGCGCACCTGAAGGCGGCCATGCTTCATCCCTATGTCCTCGATCACGGGGCCGTTAGTGCTGTAGAAGAGGCCATTCCGGAGGGAATGCATGATGGCCGCCGCGCTTAGCTCCGGGCATTTCGCCATCACCCAGCCACCGCCGGCATGGGATGGTTCCCACCAGTGTGAATCGTCGGTCGCCACTCCCCACACCCCGATGCCGCGGCGCAGCAGGTCATCCCAGTAGACACGGGCATCGCCCTTACGGTTCTCCTGCTGGCAGCCGTAATTGAAAGCTTCAATGGCCTTCAACCCTGGCACCGCCGCCAGCTCGTCGGTGGAGAAGCCGGACCAATAAGGATGGGCCAGCACGGCGAAGGCCTTATGCTCCCTGGCCCAGGTGAGCGCAGCGGCGGCCCCGGGGAACCCTGCCACCGGGGGGGCACCACCCTCCAAACCTATGGCGACCACGTGAACCGGCGACCCCTCATTGGACTGGCCGGCGGACAGCTCGGCGCCGGGGAGCAAAAGCATTTCGCCTTCCGGACGGTGCCCCTTCCGGTTGGTCATGTTCAGAAGCGTAACGTGATCATGATCGGTGATCGCCAGGAATTGGTAACCGTGGTCGCTATACCACTCAATCACCTGCTCCGGGGCCAAATCCCCATCGGACTCGGTCGTATGGGTGTGGATGTTGCCTTTGTACCATACGCCCGGCGCGGCAAAGGGGTTGGGCGAAGTAGGTGAAAACCTAAACACAAATTCCTCCTATCCCAAACACCCAAGCTGGCCGGCCGCCTGCCCTGAGCCTGCGAAGGGGCCAGCGCTTGTAGTGGCCGGCCGCCGTGCCGGCCATCAGGGACGGCCCGTTCATGTGGTGGCCGATCCGCTTGTAGTGGCCGGCCGCCGTGCCGGCCATCAGGGACGGCCCGTTCATGTGGTGGCCGATCCGCCTGTAGTGGCCGGCCGCCGTGCCGGCCATGACAGAAGCCCCCTACCCAGGCAAGGGGCTTGGCATTCCCGAATGTGGCCAGAGCGCGGCATCCTCCACCAAACCCTTGCGCACCGGGTTCATCAGAATGTACTCGCAGATCTTCACCAGGCTTTCTTCCCTACGTGCTACGTGGTCATAGTAACTGCGCTGCCACAGAGGTCCACTGTAACCTCGCTGCCAGGCCAGCCGGGTGGTGTAACTCTTGTAACCCCGCAACAATTGGGAAAGCGCTCCCTTCCCCGGCTCAGGCGACAATGCCAGATGGAGATGATCCGGCATCAGACAGTAGGCAAAGACACGCCAATCCTTCCTAGTCACTCGGAAGAGTAGGCATTCGCTCACCTCCCTCGCCAGAGACGCATCTAGAAAAGGCTGACCCAGATGCCGTGCACAGAGGGTCACGAAGAACACGTGGTTGGGATCGGAGTAATCAAAGTCGGTGAGACGTAGCCTCTTCCTTCGCAATTCCAGGTCCGGCCATGGTCCGGTTGGGTCGTGAATCGGCATCCTAACCCCCCGCACTTACTGGCCGGCACGGCGGCCGGCCACTACATTCATCTGGCGGCCGGCAACTACGTTCATCCGGCGGCCGGCCACTACATTTCTGCCCGGCCACTGGAGTCCATCCCTTCCAGGGCCAGCGCCACAGCCCCGAGGAGGCCGGCGTCGTCGCCGAGAGTTGCCGGCATCACTCTTAGCTGTCGCCGGTAGGGATACATTATCCGCTCGTGGGCCACCTGCCGCACCGGCTCGAAGAGCAGTTGTTCTCCGGCGCGGGACACGCCCCCGCCGATGATCACCATCTCCGGACTATAGAGGTGCATGACGTTGGCCACGCCGATGCCGAGGCTCACCGTCGCCCGCCGCATTATCTCCGAGGCTGCCGCATCGCCCAGCACCGCCGCCCGCACCACTATCTCGGCGGTGATGTTCTCCGGCTTGCCCTCGGACATCTCATCCATGGCGCTGGGCAAACCGGCGCTCACCACCCGGATGGCGTCCCGGGCGATGGCCGTGCCGGAGGCCATCGCCTCGAGACAACCTTTGCTGCCACAGGTGCACTCCGGCCCTTTGGGGTCGATGATCATGTGCCCGATCTCCGTGGCCATCCCCCGGTAACCCCGGAGCAACCGGCCATCGCAGATCACACCACCGCCGATGCCGGTGCTGACGGTGAGGTACACCATGTTCTTGATGCCTTTGTACTGGCCGAACGTGTACTCGCCCAGCGCCGCGGTCTTGGCATCGTTCTCCACCCGCACCGGCAATTCCAGTCTCTCCATTAGTTCGTAAGCCAGCGGCACCTCCGACCATCCGGGCAGATTAGGTGGGGAGAGAACGACGCCGGCATCGCTGTCCAGAGGGCCTGGCGCGGCGACAGCCAGGGCATGCACTTGTGAATGAGGAATACCCTCCATCACCTCCAGGACTAGCTCGGCGATCTTGGCGATTACCGCCCCCGGCCCTTTGCGGGCTTGGGTAGGAGCAGTGGAACGGGTAAGGATATTGCCCGCCCCGTCGGCCAGCGCGGCCCGAATCTTCGTTCCGCCAAAGTCGACTGCTACCACTCGCTTCTCTTCCATTTTGCCCTCCCACGGCTAGTCGTGCAGACGGTAACGGAGCAAGGTGGCGAGAACAACCAACCCATCGCGCCAGGATATCTTCTTTCCTTCCCAGAACTCCCGCCCATTGTAGGAGATGGGAATCTCGTAGATGCGGTGCCCTCGCTTGAGTATCTTCGCCGTTATCTCCGGGTCAAACCCCCAGCGATTGGAGCGGAGCTTGAAGGAACGGCCGACGTCTGCCGTGAACACCTTGTAGCAGGTCTCCATGTCGGTGAGCGTGCTATCGAAGAGGACGTTGGTCAGCAGGGTAAGGAAGTTGTTGCCGAGGCTGTGCCAGAAATACATCGCTTTGTGAGGGCCAATGAAGCGGGAGCCGTACACCACCTGTGTTTTCCCCTCGAGGATCGGCTGGAGCAATTGCGGATACTCCCGGGGATCGTACTCCAGATCGGCATCCTGGATGATTATGATGTCACCCGTCACCTTGGCCAGGCCGGTGCGCACCGCCGCTCCCTTGCCCATGTTCTGCTTATGAAAGACCGCTTTCACGTCGCCCGCCGCCGCCATCTCCCGGATGATATCGGCCGTTCCGTCCGTCGAACAGTCGTCGACGACGATGATCTCTTTCTCCATGTCGATGGCCTGTATCTGGCCTATGATCTCGGCAAGTGTGCCGCGCTCATTATATACCGGCACCACGACGGATAATCTCAAACTGCCATCTCCTTTACCATTACTTCATGCGTGGCGCCTTTCATGGACGCCTTCCAGAATGATGCCGCCAACGCTGCTGCGGCTCCAAGACTAATGAAAATTGCCACCCATGGGGCCACGGCAGCTAACTCCGGCGAGAAGCCACGTCTGGCAAGTTGGAAACTGGCAATCATGATATGTTTTCCTTGTAGCAATAGCTGGAGATTACCAACCACGGGCGATAACCATGGTACGAAAAGGTAACCGGCCTTGCCATTGGTGCCGGCCCCGAAGATTTGGCCGATGTAGACATCGCCATCGACCCAGGTTCCTATGACATTTACGAATATGCTCAGCGGCAAAAGAAAGCCCAAGGTAAGGACGGCATCGCGGCGATTTCCCAGCGCCGGGCCGATCATGAGTATGAAGAACGGGATCATAGGGACCAGGAACCTCGGCCCCCAGCAAAAGCCTCCCTCCCAAGCGTGCCAGGGAGAATAGTAGAGGATGTTGACCACGATCAGACCTGCGAACACCAGCGCTTCTGGAGCGCACCGGCTCAGAAAGCGGCGAAAAGTGAATGGTGCCATAATGATAACCGGCGAATAAAGAAAGATGCTGTTGCCAGAGCTAAAGAGAAACCCGTATAGCCCTTCCAGAAGAGGAGTGGTAAAGCCTTCTGCCCCATAGCCGTTGTTGAAGACGTCGCCAAATCGCGCATAGTTGTGCCAAAGTAGGATGCCCACAACAACGGCGAAGGGGATGGCGTAGGCCGCCAGGTCGAGCGCAGGCTGACGGATCAGTCGCCGCTTGGCAATGCCGTTGCCTGCGCGCCATAGTCTCCATGTCCCATTAGCCATAATGATTATGTAGAAGAAGTAGGCGGCCATTACCGGTATCATCACTACGCCGGATACCCGGGTCAGCAAAGCGTAGCCGAAAAGAAGACCGCCAAGGGCCAGATAGGTTTTGCGCTTCCAGCCCACTGCCGGGCTCCGCTCCCCGATTCCGGCATCTTCCGGGCTCTTGCCTCCCACCGATACGAGGTACAGGCAATAGGCCGATGCCAGAACACAGAGTCCGAAAAGAGGCTCGCTAAAGTACAGCTTTGAATAGGGCCAGGCGATCGTCCCCACTCCAAAGAGCACGGCAAGGACGATGGCAACCCGTTTCGAACTATATAGCCGCCTCGAGAAGAGGTATACGAATACCGCCGCCGCCGGCGTCACCAGCATGTCCAGGGACTGCACAAAGAAGCGATGGAGGTTGGAAACGGCCCCCCTCGGAAAGAACAGTTGTTGAGCAAAGCCGCCGGCATCGTAGAGTATTACGGAGACAAGCGGCTGACCGAGGCCATATTTGCTGAATTTCTTGCCGTCGACTCCGCGAACGCCACCGCGGCCCGGAACCTGATCGATCTGGATAGAATTGGCGGTGGCGAGGCGCTCCGTAGTGCGGTACATGATTTCGCCATCAATAGCGCCAAAATCCCAAGCATTGGTAACGAAATACAGGCCCAAAAGCATAAAGAATATCCAGACAGCGGGGTGCTTGCCTACCAGGGAAACAATACTCACCTGTGGAGACTACCTCCCTCAAACTGTTGAGATTCTTCGGCAGTATACCTGTGCGGTTCCAGGAGTGTCAACGAGGCTTTGTCTCGAGCACCAGACGCTCTTGGGCGCGCCCTTCGTTGTGGGGAAGATACGATACAGCGAGCGCACCGGCTGCCCCCAAGCCCAGCAGCATCGCCATCCAGGGCGCCACGGCGGCAAACTCAGGCGAGAAGCCGCGGCCGGCCAGCTTGAAGCTCTCGATGGCAATGGCCTTGCCCTCCAAAAGGTAGAGAAAATGCCCGGCGACCGGCGACATCGACGGGTAGAACAGGTACTTGAGCTCATTTGCCGGGTTCCCGGAGTACACGCTGTTGATGTACACGTTGAAATCCACCGCGGCGCCCAGCACTTGGACAAAGATACTCCAAGGAACCAAGACCAGCGCCGTGAAGGCGGCCACCCAGCGAATACGCAAAACAGCGCCGGCCAGTAGGACCAGGAACGGCAAAATTGGGACCATGAATCGCGGGCCCCAGTTCCAGCCGCCGTACCAGGCCCACCATGGGGAGTAATAGAGAATGGTAGCGCCGGCCACTGCGGCAAATAAGATCGCCTCTGCCCGCCGGTGTGCGAAGAAGCGGCCAAAGGCGAAGGGAGCGAGGATGACAACCGGCGAGTACAAAAAGAGGCTTTTGCCCGAGCTGAACAGCAAGCCATACAGGCCCACCAGGAAGGGAGTGCTGAAAGTCTCATCGGTATAGCCGTTGTCGAAGATGTTGCCGAACCGGGCGTAGTTGTGCCAGAGCAGCACGATTCCCACAATGGCTAGGGGGACTGCAAAGTACAGGGCGTCAAGGGCCAGCCGCTTCAGCGCCGCTTTCTGCAGCCATGGCTTCTGGTTGGCTTCGCCCCGGCCTTGGCTCCATAAGGAGGCGTACACCCCATAAGCCAGGATAACCGGCAGCAGCACTGCGCCGGACACCTTGGTCAGCACCGAATATCCGGCAAGCAATCCCGCCAGCGCCAGCCAGCCGGCCCGGCGGCCACCGGTGCCCGGTGCGTCATCGGCCACACGCCGGGCAACCGGGTCCCAGGCCCCTCCCGAAGAAACCCGGTAGAGGGCGTAGAGCGCCCCCAGCAGGCAAAGCGTATACAGCGGCTCGCTGAAGTAGAACTTGGCGTATGGCCAGGCCGAAGTGCAGATGCCATAAAGCAGAGCCAGCACAATCGCCAGGCGAGTGGAGCTGAACAGCCGGCGGGCGAACCAGAACAGCACCACGGCGGTCAAGGGAGTCAATATCGCATTGAGCATCGAGACCAGGAAGTGGCTGAGGTCCCGGCCATTGGCGTTGGGGAAGAATATCTTGTGGAACAGCCGCCCGGCATCATAGGGAAGCACCGAAAGCAGTGGCTGGCCCAGCCCATACTTGCTGAAGTACTCCCCATGCACACCGGGCACGATAGAGGGCAAGCCGGGGTTGGACTGCAGTTCGATCGAGTTGTGCAGTGCCAATTGCTCGGTCGTCTGGTACATTATTTCGCCGTCGCTGCTCATCAGCTCGCCACTCTGGAACAGAAAGTAGAGGCTGAACAAGAAGAAGAACAGCCAAACGGCAGGATACTTGGCCAGAATCGAGACAAGCCGGGTCAAGGGAACATCCGCCTCCGGGATAAGGGTGAGTTGCAGTATAGTCGTGCGCTTTGCAAGCTGTCAACGCGGGCGCAAGAAAGCCGGAACTGTCATTCTGAAGGAGCGTTCCGCCGGCCAAGCGGACCATGGCTTGGTGGATTCGTGGTACAGGCCGGACTAGTCAATACTGGACGAAGAAGCGACTGAAGAATCTCCGTTCCTCCTGGTGGCTTTCATAAAGGCCACCATCTCGGGTTAACGGAGACTCTTCGGGCCCGCCTGTACCTAATGACCCTATTATACTCTTTCACGCTGAGGATTTCGGGTTCTCATGCAGCCTCTATATCCGATACCCAACCCCCCTACCCCCCTTATCAGGGGGGCATTACAGCAAGCTTGTCAGGGGGCATTTGCTGGTCCCACACCTGCTATCGTGAAAGAGTATTAGCGGTCTCCGGCTTCGGTGACGAATGATCGCCCGCTTGCCGATGGCGCAACTGGGCTGGCAGCTATACAATTACTGCCACAGGAGGTAAACAATTTGACGCTCCTCGGGTTAATAGCCGTTGCCGCGTTGGTGGCATCTTCGGTCCTTGCCGGAGTTGCTCTCGGTCGTGGCTCGTGGCAATTGATGTGGGCGGCGGGCTTGCTCTCGCTGGCCTTCAGCCTCGTCACGGGCCTGAGCATCGGCGGGTTCGTTTTCTTATTGACCACCCTTCAATTCATGGCCGCCATAGCACTAAGATGGTCTGCCAACCGGCTAGGTTGGGTGGGGCTTATGGCTCTGGGCAGCATCATTTGGGTCGTTCTCGTGCCCGTCCAGGTCTACTTCGGCGTCGTCTGGCTGCCCTGGCTGCTGGCATTCCCTTTGGTGATGCTCCTCTGTACTCTGGCCCTCTTCTTCCGGGGGCCACTCCGCCACAGAGAGGTGTAGTTTGGAGCAGAATTATGGCCGTAGCCCTTTGGACTGCGGTGGCTCGCCACCGCTTTCGGAAGCTCAGGCTTGCCTGAGCACTCCAAAATTACGGTTCGCGGGGCTCGGATTGGCCGCCGGAGATATCTCGTGCTATCACCACCGCGCCAGAGGGACGATCGTTCTTCATCATAGTAGCGGCCTTGACATCAAGTGTCACAGCGCGACCGCGGCGAGGCACCTCCAACTGCCGGTGAAGTGTACGAACCTTGCCCGAGAGCACCAGCCACAGGCTCTCCTCTATACTAGAGGAGTTCCATTGCCGTAGAACATCGGCAAAGTGCCTGCCGGCCAAGTCGCATGGCTCGGAGCCAAGAATGGCCACAGCCGGATTGACGTACCTGACTATCCCTGTAGCATCGATGCCGGCGATAATGTCAGGTGAGCTTTCCAGCAGCAATCTGTACGCTTCTTCGGCCGCCGCCACTCTCTTGAATGCCCGGCGCTGTTCGGCAAACAACTCGGCATTAACCGCAGCCAGATCTAGCAGGCGTTCCAACTCTGGTCCGCCAGCCAGTTCGGAAACGGACGGCGGTTCTGAGACCGGACGAAGTGCCGGCGGAAGCTCCATGTCAAGTGCTTCACCGGCGGCTACCGCCGCCAAGACTTGCTCGCGGTAGCGATACTTCCTCGTCAGCGCTTGAACCCGCACAATACACTTGAGCTCGGCCTCACTGTAGCGGCGCCTTTGCCCCGCTCGCGCAGGCGGGGACAGGTAGCCTCTCCGCTCCCATTCCTTCAGAGTCGAAGAAGGTATACCAAGAAGGGACGCTACCTCGCCGGTGGTATACAAGTGCTCTACGGTTTCCGCATTTCCCGGAGATCTCATCTACTCTCCCCTAACTCGACCACAACAGTCCAACCTGGTGGGCCAACCTCCAGGTTGTTTAGGCCCTACTACCATATATCGGCAAATTGTCGATTAGGTGCAGGCTGCTGTCGCCTGCTTCTAGGACACCTAGTCGCCAAGGAAGACCGGGAAAGGACGCACCATCAGCCGAAGAGGATGCCAAGGCGAAACCACACGATCAAGCTTTGCGCATCAGGACCGGACTGCGAGGTCAGTCTCTCCGCCCTCTACCTGTGGGCTGAACATAGAGGGCCCCGATGCCCATTTGATCGGCCTGAAGTTATTATACACAACCTAGTGGGAAATAGGGAAGTCTATGTCCAAACCAGGAGGGTATTGCTTGTGCGCCATGCATAAGACGAGCAGACCATCCCCTTTCCCGATCGGTCTCATAGTCAGGTGGACAGTGAGGCTACGCTTCTTCTCCACCATCCACTCCACTGCGAGTTCTTCGGCCCCTGATTGATTGGCGCACATGCGGCTTAGGGTGGCCTTGAACTCTCTTGCCGAGCCGGCGGCCAAGTAGCGGGCCAAGGGCCGGCCAACCATTTTGTCCGGCTCACAGCCATAGTTTCCCGTTGCCGGATTGGCGCTGAACACCAGGCCGTTGCGGTCCACGACAACCACCATCTCGGTGATGACCCCGGTTAAAACGAGATACTGCTGTTCGACGATGCGGAGTCTGTTCACCAACCGGCGCTGGCCGGCGAAGAGAGCCGCATATTGCGCCGCCAGGTCCAAGGCGGAGTCGAGGTCGGCCGGCTGCTCCCGGGCCAATTTGCCTACCTCCACCGTCTCCCAAGGAAGCGGGGGATCCACTTTCTCGCCGGCTGATAGGGCAGCGAGGACACGCTCTTGGGAGCCATGGCGCTCGGTCAAGACCTTCACTTGCAGGAGATGGCGCAAATTCTCCTTCGTGTACCGGCGGCGGGCTCCAGCCATTTTGCTCTCGGTGAGGTAACCGGACCTTTCCCAGTTCTTCAGGGTTGAGATGGAAACGCCCAGTAGCTTCGCCGCTTCTGCCGGGGTGTAGAGCCTGTCTGCGGAGTGCTCAATGCTTCTTTCGGCCACTATTCCCTCCTCAATTCACCGGTTATCTACATAAATAGTCGGCAACTTGCCGCTATTTCTAAATATCTGGCGGCATAACCTAAAGATTGCGCCAAATTTGGCGATAAATCCGTATGTGACCGCCAATCAAAATATGAGCACCGGCGCCAGAGGCGCTGGAGGAGGTAAGGAAAATGTCGTGGTTCAAGAATCTCAGGACTCTGGTGAAGCTATT
>JAMCWQ010000043.1 GCA_023480825.1 Chloroflexota bacterium
TGGTTACGATGCAGAACACCACGATGCGGACTGACGGCAACAACGTCGATATCGACCGGGAGATGAGCACCTTGGCCGATACAAACATAACCTATAACGCCTTGCTCCAGTTCATGTCCAAGAAGCGCGTTGTGGGCGCCGGCGTGGGATAGGGCGGCTGCGGAGCGTTTGTATTGGCTCACCTCCGCGACCGAGCCGTTCTCTGCAGTTGCAGCCTGTATAGTCATCGGGTTTCTACTTCTACCTCTTCAAGAACGCGGCCTAGCCGCGCCCGTCGGTAATGATGGACCGCAGCCCGTCAAGCTTCTTGGACATGAACTGGAGCAAGGCGTTATAGGTTATGTTTGTATCGGCCAAGGTGCTCATCTCCCGGTCGATATCGACGTTGTTGCCGTCAGTCCGCATCGTGGTGTTCTGCATCGTAACCACGGCCGGTCCGGCATCGGCGGAACCGGAGCCGGTAATGTGAGCGGCATTGGTGATGGTCATCGGCAGCGTGCCTTGCTGGTCCACGGCCTTTTTTAGAGTATCCTCGAAGGTCACAACAGAGCCTTTGAAATTCGGGGTGTCCACGTTCGCGATGTTATTGGCCGTCACCTTCTGGCGGAGGGCAAGGCCATCCAGGGCTTTGCTTACCACCACACTGGTTGGGTCATTGATTAGTGAAGGCATTCAATCCCTCCCACTAGGCCGCACTTGGGCCTCCCTGATTTTTCCAGTAGTCCAGCACTCTTGCCACGTAGTTCTGCGTCTCGCTGTATGGCGGTATTCCGCCATATTTGTCCACTGCGGCAGGCCCAGCGTTGTAGGCGGCCAGGGCCAGTGGAACATCCCCAAATTTGTCCAGCATTTGCTTGAGGTAGCGCACTCCCCCATCGATGTTTTGGGCCGGATCGAACGGGTTGCTGACACCCAAGGACGCCGCCGTCTGGCTCATCAACTGCATCAACCCCTTGGCTCCGGCTTTGGAGACTGCACCAGGGTTGTAGCCGGACTCCGCCTTCACCACGGCGTCGATGAGGCCGGCATCCACCCCGTAGCGTGCGGCGCTTGAGGCGATGATTTCCGCGATGTTGCCGCTCGGTAGCGGCCCGGTATACGACGCCATGCTGCCGAGCGTGGCCCTCTGCCCGAGGGCTGCAGTGCCGTTGATATAGGGTTCCGGATCAACCGGCTTGCCGTTGACCCGCACTTCGTAGTGAACATGAGGGCCGGTCGAGAGCCCTGTGTTCCCGGAGTAGGATATGATCTGGCCCTTGCTGATCTTGTCGCCTGGCGCCACTGCCAAGCGCGAGTTGTGGCCGTAGATAGTCTCTATCTGCCCATCGTGCTCTATGCGCACGGCTAGCCCGTAGCCATCTTCCCATCCGGCCGATTTCACAACGCCGTCGCCGGTGGCGCGCACCGGCGTGCCCACTGGCACTCCGAAGTCTATGCCGGTGTGGTCGCCGGGTATCCCTGGGACGTCCCTGGGCCCGAAGGTGGAGGTTACCGGCCCGTTGACCGGCTGCCCGCTTATGGAAGATCCTGCCATCGTAACCAGGCCGGCCTGGGTGCCCTCCGGCATCCGTAGCGACTGCATAAGCTGCTCGAACGGGGAAACACCGGTGCTGGCGGCGTCCGGGGGCGACCCAATTGACAGGCTGGCGCGGAAGAAATCGCTTACCGGATCCACCGACCCGTAATCTATGAGAGATGAGTTGTCGCTCGAGTCCTGCCCAAGCCCAAGACTCCCGCTTCCAAGGGAGGGTTGGTAATTGACCAAGGGCGTCAGCGCCTGTAGTTTCGAGATCATTAGATTACCCTTCAGAGTGCGATTCGATAGCTTGCTTCCTTGACCTAATCTTGTGATTGAATTGCACCATGGAGATATCGTCGGTTGTCCGGTTTTCCTCCAGCTTCAGTTCTTGCTTGACGCGGGCTTCCGCGGACTCTTTCAGCTTCTCCAACTGTTTCTTCTCCTTGGCGGCCTCTATCAGTTGCTCCCGCTGGCGGTCCACCGCATCTTGGATGGAGGCAATGAGTTGTTCTTGCACCTTGATTCGCTCTTCCAAGGACTGAATGTAGAGCAGATCGAGCCCGATCCGCGGTACGTCCAGTTGGGCCGACTCTTGGTGACCGAGCATCCCTTCCATGGAGACCACATGCCGGTCGCGAAGAATGCCGAGAGTCTTCGTCTCCTTCTGAAGCAGCCTCTCCAACTCGGCCAAGGCCACGCGGAGTGTCTCCTCGACATGCTCACGGTAGTCGAGGACGGGCTGGAGTCTGAAGGCATTTCGTTTGGGCATAGGCTATCTCCGGGCCGCTGGCTTTGATCTGTCCGGGCGGGCTTGCGCTTCCTGATCGTCTGGGAATAGCCCTTCCAGCCAAGCCGTGGTTTCTTCGTAGGCTGTGCTTTCATCAGATGGTTGAATGAGCAGCCCTTTGACTTTGGGCATCATCTCTAGGGAGTAGTCGATGGCCGGGTTGCTGCCGGCCACATAGGCGCCGATATTGACTAGATCTCTGGCGCTCTGATAGGTGGCCAGGACTTCTCTCAGCTTACCGGCAGCAGCGCGGTGTTGCGGTAGAGTTATGGTGTTCATAATCCGGCTGACACTGCCGAGCACATTGATGGGAGGGTAGTGGTTTTCGGCCGCCAAATCGCGAGATAGGACTATATGGCCGTCCAGAATCGAGCGCACAGTGTCCGTTATCGGCTCAGTCAGATCGTCGGACTCCACGAGCACGGTATAGAAGCCCGTAATTGTCCCACGCTCCGCGGTGCCGGTGCGCTCCATGAGTTTCGGCAGGAGGGCAAATACGGAAGGGGTGTAGCCCTTCATCGCGGGTGGCTCGCCGATTGCCAACCCGATCTCTCGCTGGGCCATGGCGAAGCGCGTGACCGAATCCATCATGAACGTAACGTCCATGCCCTGATCCCGGAAATACTCGGCTATAGTAGTGGCCACCCAGGCCCCCTTGATGCGGAGCAGAGAGGACTGATCGGAGGTGGAGACCACGACGACGGACCGTTGTAGGCCTTCTTGGCCCAAGTCACGGTTGATGAAGTCCTGCACCTCGCGTCCTCGCTCGCCGATGAGGGCGATTACGTTGACATCCGATTTGCTGTTCCTGGCGATCATGCCCATCAGGGTGCTCTTGCCCACTCCGCTACCGGCAAAGATGCCCATACGCTGCCCTTTTCCGCAGGTTAGGAGCGCATCAATGGCGCGCACCCCGGTAGGCAGCGGCTCGGTTATCATCCGGCGAGTGAGCGGGCTGGGCGAATCGTCACGGAGGACATACTCCTCCGAGAAGTTCAAGGGGCCAAGGCCGTCGATAGGCTTGCCGAAGCCGTCCAACACTCTTCCCAGCAAGCCTTCTCCGACCGGAATAGTGAACACCCGCCCGCTGGCAACTACTTCACTGCCCGGCTTGATGCCGCGCATCTCTCCAAATGGCATAAGGAGGAGACGGTCGTTGCGAAAACCAACAACCTCCGCTGATATGCGCGGCGAGGACTCATGGGGGTGGATATGACAGATCTCCCCTACCTGGGAGGCCAGGCCCTCCACCTCGACTGTGAGGCCGATGACCTGGACAACGCGTCCCTTGGCCCGGAATGGGCTAATGGATAGAAGCATTTGCTGATATTTTTCTAGGTCTATGACCTTAACACTCATAGCTAATGTGACTCGGCCGCAGCATTGAAAGCTCGTTCAATCTCGCTTATTTGTACTTCTAGCTTGGCGTCGATGGTTCCACGCTTCGTCGTTACCACACAGCCCCCGACTTCCACCCGCTCGTCGGCGGTAAATTCGAGGCCATGCTCGCGATACCCGGGGTCGTGTTCCTCGGACCAATAACCGCTTATCGTCTCCAGGTCCGTGGGATTCACTGCGATACGCACGATATCCTGCGTGGCTATGCCCTGGGTCGCCGCTTCCACCACGCGGGTGACCAATTCCCGGTCGACCGAGGCTTGGACCCGCACTATCTTCTGGGCGATGGCCAACGCCAGATTCACGACCTCTTGCTCGCATTCGGCGGCCAGCTGCGCCTTGGCCCGCCTTAGCTCATCGGCGAGGCGTCGCATGAGCTCGATTTGCGATTGTGCCTCCGCCTGGCCCTGGGCAACCCCCTCCCGCCAGCCTGCGGCATAACCCTCTTCCTGGGCGGCTTGGAAGACTCTCTCACTCTCTAGTTCGGCTTCTCGAATTATCGCCTCGGCTTCGAGCTTGGCGTTCTCGACCTGGTGCGCCCAATCCAAGGTCTCCTGCCCAGCGGAGCCGTCTAGCTGAAAGTCGCTATCTACGGGCCCAATTGGCTCTAAATTGCCGGATTCCGGCGCTTGGGGTTCTCCTCCACTGGTGTCGGCCGTGACCATCTGAAGCTGTACGCGGTGCGTCTTGATTATCCTAGACGATGACATCATCGCCTCCCCGGGAGATGACGATCTCTTCCGCTTCGTCTAGGCGGCGGACCACATTGACGATTCGCTGCTGGGCCTCTTCCACAGCTCGCAGCCGGACTGGACCGGAGACGGCGATATCGTCTCTGAGCATCTCGGCGGCTCTTGCGGACATGTTCTTGAAGATCCGCTCCTTCAGGTCTTCTTTGGAGCCCTTGAGAGCCATGGCCAGGTCCTTGGTGTCAATGTCCCGTAGCACCCGCTGGAGCGAGCGGTCATCCAACTGCCCGATATCTTCGAAGACGAACATCAGCTTCCGGATATTCTCGGTGAGTTCCGAATCGGACTCTTCAAGGCGCTCGAGTATGCCCTTCTCCGTGCTCCTATCAACCCTGTTCAGAATCTTGACCAGAAACTCCAGGCCACCTACGGAGGTGTAGTCCTGAGACAGGACCATGCACCGTTTCTTCTTCAAGATGTTCTCGACGTCCTTCACCACCTCTGGCGCCGTGCGGTCCATGCTCGCTATTCTTTGGGCGATATCGGCCTGCATTCCCGGGTCCAATCCGGCGAGGATGGCTCCCGCCTGGTTCGGTGGAAGATGGGAGAGAATGAGGGCAATGGTCTGCGGATGTTCGTTCTGAATAAAACTTATGAGCTGGACGGGGTCCGTCTCACGGATGAAATCGAAGGGGTGGATTCGCCGGCGGGCCGCCAAGCGGTTCAGCAACTCCTCGGCCTTCTGGGGTCCAAGGGCGCGGAGAAGTACCTCCCTCGCGTAGCCCTCGCCGCCGGCTGAAAGGTACTCGTGGGCCAGAGACATCTCATAGCATTCTTGAAGGATATCTTCTTTGGTATCCTCGGAGATCTTCTTCATGGCGAAAATCTCTGTGGTGACCCGTTCAATCTCGGCTTCCTTGCACGATTTCAGCACTTGCGCGGAGATTTCCGGGCCGAGGGCGATGAGCAACGCTGCGGCCTTCTGCTTACCACTAAATCCCTTGGAGATGGTTGCCATCTATCGCTTGTCCTCGTCTTCAGCCAGCCAGGTCTGCACTACCTGGGCGATCGCATCTGGTTGCTGCCTCGCCAGAGTGGATACCTGTTGTTGCACCATGCGCCGCCTCTGTCCCTCGGCGATGAGTTGTTCCGGCGGAATTAGACCGGTCGCTATCTCCATGTTGGGAGAATTGCTCCGGCCCATGGCGAACGCCAGTTCGGGAGTGGCGGCAGTCTGCCCCTTCTTGCCTTTTGGCTTCTTCTCCCGCTTGGCGGGCTTGAAAAGAAAGCGGAGGAATACCAGAAGTAGGACGGGCACCAGGATCAAGCCCAACACCTTGGCGGCGGTGTAGATCATTTGCATCCGCTCGGCATCCGACATGGCCTTCTCTTGCTCGGTCACGAACGATTTGTCGAACGGGACACTGGTCATAGTCAGAGTGTCACCCCTGGCCTGGTCAATTCCCACGGCCGCGGATATGGCGCTCTGCAAGTTAGTTACCTGAGAAGCGGGTGTGGCGGAGTCCACCACGACGGCTACCGATAGCTTTTTGATGCTGCCGGGAGACTTCACAGTAGTCTCGGTGCTCTTGGAAAGCTCGTAATTGGTGGTGGTATCGGATGTGGAATATCCGCCGTTACCCGTGGTCGTGGTCGCCTGATATCCAGGTACATTGGAAGCCACTCCGGGAACGCCAACGCCGCCCGGGTCCTGGGACGTGGAGGTCTCAGTCACGGTGTGCGAGCTGCGCACCTGGGCTTGGGCATTATTGGGACTGTAGATCTCCTTGTCTGCCTGGAAAGTATCCCAGTCCAGAGTGGCCGATACCCGCACAGCCGCCTTGCCCGGGCCGAGGACTTTGTCGAGTAGCCCTTGGGCCTTCTGCGTTATTGTTCCCTCTACCTGGCGCTGGATATCCATTTGGCTGGCAGTCAAGCCCAGTGTGGCGTCTCCGGCGGCGCCGGAAGCATCGGACAGCAGGTTTCCATCGGTATCCAAGATGGTTAAGTTCTCGGGTTTCAGTCCCTCAACTGCGCTGGCGACCAGATGAGAGACTCCTTTGACTTGCTCTGGAGTAAGCTGGGCGCCAGGCCGGAGTTTCAGAACCACAGAGGCCGTGGACTCCGTTTGATTGTCGGTGTAGATCGTGGGCTGGGGGATCACGATATGCACGCGTGACTGCTCGACCTCAGAAAGCTGGTTAATAGTGCGGCTTAGCTCCCCCTCCAAGGCCCTTTGGTAGTTGATCTGCTGGGTGAAATCGGTCATACCGAAGTTCGTCTGGTCGAAAATCTCAAAGCCCACACCGCTGCCTTTGGGCAGGCCTTGCCCTGCCAGGTCCAGCCTCGTTTGGTCCACTTGGGAGGAGGGAACACGAATAGTTGTACCACCATCGGCTAGCTGGTACTGTATTTTCGAATCGTTCAACTTGGTGGTGATGGCAGAGGCATCATCCTGGCTGAGACCGGAGAAAAGGGTGGCATAATCGGGCATTTGGGCCCAAATTACCAATCCGATCGAGGCCGCAACCGCAATGACGCCAAGGAAGGCGATAGCCATCTTCTGGCCCTGGCTGAGCCGCTTCCAGATATCCACTAATTGTTCTTTTACTTGATCTAAACGCTCTTTCAATGGCGCCACCTAGCCACGATAGACTTCAATCGGAATAGACCGCTAAATCTGCATTCGCATTACTTCTTGGTACGCTTCGACAAGCTTGTTGCGCACCTGTAATGCGAGTTGGAAGGCGAGAGATGATTGTTCAACCGCCAGGGCCACCTGATGTAGCTCCACCGGCTCGCCGGTTGCCAGCTTGTTAACCATGGTGTCGGCTTGGTTCTGCAGCGAGTTCAGATTGGAGACAGCCTGTTCGAGATACTTCCCGAACGATTCCACTGGCCCATTGCCGCCGGTCTGCTCCTGCTGCAACGGTATTGTCAGTGCTTTGCTCGATCCTATTGCTTGGACGCTCATCGGTTTGCCTCTGGTTCTCTTCTACTAGCGGAACAAATCCAGGGTTTTCACGGCCATATCTTTGGCGACATTCAGAGCGGTGATGTTGGCCTCATATGCCCGGCTCGCCGAGATCATGTCTGTCATTTCGGTCACAACGTTAATGTCCGGGTAGGTGACGTAGCCGTCTGGGCCGGCGTCCGGGTGGGTGGGGTCGTACACCCTGCGTACGGCGTTTTGGTCTTCGACGATCGAGATCGCCCTCACGCCGGCCTGCTGGGACGGTCCCTGCAGAGAATTGGCAAGAATTCCCCGGGCGCCCGTGGAGGCGCGGCTGGAGAACACCACTTGTTCCCGGAGGTACGGGCCACCCCGCGCAGTGCGAGTGGTCTCCATATTGGCGAGGTTATTGGAAATGACATCCATCCTCAGCCGTTGAGCTGTCAGACCGGAGGCACTAATCTGTAGTGAGGAAAGATAGCCCATGCTGGACCCCCTCTACGCAATTGTGATGGCGTTAGTGATTGCATATTACGTCAGGGGGCGTTGTGGACAAAGGGCCGGTAATCCCGGTTCGGAAGGCTAAAAGTCCCTACACTTGCTTGGCGACCACTATCAACCTGTGGGTGTAGACGCCATCTGGCACGCAGGTGATTAGTGTGAGGGTGCGGTCATTGGTTTGAGCCATCACGCTGGTCTCCGTTGGCAGAACGACCTTGGTTTCCACTACCTGATAGAGGAATTCGTCCTCTTCGGTAAATAGAATTATGGCATCGCCGACTTGCACCTCCGGGAGCCTCTTGAACACGGACCCGGCGCGAGTGGTGCTGATGTGCCCGGACATCACGATGTTACCAGTCTGGCCTGGATTGGCCGTATCCATGTAGTGGCCCACCTCATAGGGGGCGGTCTCCCAAATGAGGATGCCTTCCTGGACCTTGGTGCCGAGCTCCACCACCTTGGAATCCAGACTTATTTTGGGAATCACGATGCGAATAGCAGGGAGAGCGAAGTTCTGCATCTGCTCGAGCTTCTTCGTGGCGCTAATGAGCTCCTCTTCGGAGATAATGGGAGTCTCCGACTGTGATGGAGTAGGAAATGGAGTCGGTGTCAGCGTGGCGGTTGGGGTAATTGTGGCTTGAGATACAGGCATGGGCGTAGCCATAGCCTCACCAGCCCTCACGATGACCACCCGGGGTGAGCCGAGCATCTGGTAAGCGGCAAAGAGGATGACTGCCGTGAGCACTCCTAGCAGAGCAGTTATCAGGCGCCCTTTCACCGGCCATTACTCCTCATAGTCCTCAGCGGGGGACTGCTTGTAGCATCACGCAAGGCCACGGGGGTTCAACCACCAATGTTCAATGAGCCGGTGGATCGTCTTGGCGCCGGCCGGTAACCATTGAGGAGGCGCTGCCCGGTGCGAAGATCACTCAAGTCCTTCCGCACGGCCGCCATACGGGCGAGTATGGCATGCTCGACCTGCTTGTCGGTTTCTAGTATCCGGCGGATGATTTCGGCGATCGCCGGGTCCCGGTGCAGGGTCTCCTGGAGCAACCGGCGGCGCTGTGGCTCGGCTTTGGCCTCAATCTCCGCAAGCAATTGTTCCCTTTTCTGCATCATGTCCGCAAGTTCATCGATGTCGTCTCTCTCGATGGCTTGCTTCTGGGCAATGGCTAGGGTAAGCACCGCCTGATATAGAGCATGTGATTCGGAGGCCATAGCTTCTACCTCAATGCAAGCTGTAGTTCACCTATCCGCAAATTGGTGGCATGGTTCTCGGCGGTGGAACGCTCCGTGACCCGCACTGCTTCCTCCCACGCCGGCAGGAGTTCCTTAAGAAGATCGGCAACCTCTTGGAATAAGGCCGAGTCCTTCTTCACGTTCGCCTGCACCAAACGCTCGAGCATGTACTCATAGAGCTTGTGCAGATTGGCCGACACCGAGCCGGCATCCATGTTCAAAGTCGTCATTAGCTCCGTGATGATGTCCTGGGCCCGTATAGCGCTGGCGTGGGTCTCCTCCATGTTCCCCTCGTCGTTCTCCAGAACGGCCTTGTTTATGAAGCGCAGGGCGCCTTGGTACAGCATTACCACCAACCGTCCTTTGCTGGCGGTCTCAGCTTGAGTTCTCTGGTACTGCTGGTAAGGGTTGTTAGTCATGCCCCCTCCTAACTACTGCTGGTACTGCTAGTACTGCTGGTACTATAGATGTTGCTCGCACTCAACCCTGCAAGCTGGGACGCCAGGGCATTGCTTTGAACCTGGAGTTGAGCAAGCGTCGCTTCCATGGTGGCGTACTTAGCTTTGAGGGTTTCTCTCTTAGCGTCCAGCCGGGTCTGCATATCGTTTATCTGATCGCTAAGATCCTTGACCTGCTGCTCCGAAGAGGCTTGCTGGCTCGCAAATAACCCATCGGGGGCGGCCAGTTGCTTAAGGTAGTCGTTCAGTGTTATGGACAAGCCCTTGGTCTGGAGCCCAACATTGATGGTTTGCTCGCCGGCTTCCAGGATAGGCTTCATAGTCAGTGTTACGCCGGGTATAAGCGTGCTGTTCGTGCCTCCGGCGGCAATGGTGCCCGTAATGGATTGAGAAGCAGCGCCATCGCTCCGGAAAAACTGAATTGTGATATTGTCTTTCACATCCGCGGTCGTGGTAACCTTGTAGTAACCCGCTTCATGGTTGGCAGTGGGGCTGCCGGTGATACTCGCGATGCTGCCGGTGGTTCCGGAAAGGCTGGCGCTATTGGTAAATGCATTGAACAGGCCGGCCACGGCCGAAGGGTTGTCGATTAGCGCATTCGCGAGTTTGGTTTCGTCGAGCTGCAGGGTGTAGTCTGAGCCAACTGCACTCCCCACCTTCCCGGTGCTGATGCCGATATCGGCAAACGTGCGGTACTTTCCGCTGGCGCCGATGGCCGCTCCGGCAACCAAGGTTCGCAGGGTGGCGTCGATGAGCGTGACCGAAGGATCGCCAAGGAGTAACCCTGCCTCCTTAGTGTCAGAACTGTATTTAGTCTGGTCTTTGATGGTGCTGATCACGTCGTTGAACTTCGCCACGAAGTCCTTTACCGCACTCACCGTTTTATCGGTGTCTTGGCCGATAGTAACCTCCACCGGAGTTGTGCTGGTGGATTTCAGTGTTAGAGTAACCCCGGGTATGATGCCGGTGACGGTGTTGCTGGCGCTGGATAGCTGCTGGCCATTGGCGACGGAGTCTACGCTATAAAGGGCGTTTTGCCCGATGGTCTGCTCGGCGTCGAGGATGCCGGTTGCTTGCAGGAAATTGCCGGTGGTGTCTTCCAGCGTAACAATCCTCTCGCCTGTCGTCGTCGATGTCAGCTTCATCCGGTCGGTCAAGGCGTCATAGCTGGCGATAACGCCGGCGGAAGAAGCGTTGATGCGGCCGATGATATTGTTGATCGTATCGGACTGGTTATAAGTAATAGAGACCCCGTTTATCTTGAATTCTCCATTGCCACTGCCATCCAGACCAGCTATAGGAGTAACCAGACGGGAATTGGTGAGCGTCTCACTCGTCTTCGTGCCGCCCATTCTGACCAGGCTCGTTATGCTGTCCGTCCCGTTTGCGGTTTCTCCGGCGCTCAATCCGCTTCCGCTTCCGGCGTCGGCAATGTTGATCTTGTAACTGGCTCCGGACGATCTCTGGGTTAGAGAGATTGTGCCGTCATCGTTCCCGACGGCTAGGACGGTGGAATTGGGCGTGGCGTTGATATCTGCCGCTATGGAAGCAGCATTCTGGGCGGCGGTGTTCCCGGCGTCGGTCGTCCTCGTCGTGGTGGTCACACCATTGATTGTGATCGCCGTGGAGGCGATTGTCCCCGCCGCTACAGCCGTTCCCGTTGTAGTGGCGGCGGAGTTCCCGATTACTTGAGCATCCAGTAGCTTGGCGGCGGATAAGAAATTGCTGGTGTCCGACGCCGCGCCGATTTGCAGCTTCACTCCGGGATCGGATACCAACTTAAGGAGATTGGGGCGCCCGTCGGCATCATTGGCGATGGAGGCGGTGACGCCGATTCCGGAGTTGTTGATCTTCGCAACAATAGTGTTTGAGCCCGGGGCATCTACTCCGTCGCTCAGGACTGTGTTGGAGTCGATCGTTATCGTCGCCAGGCTGGTCCCCTTGATTGTAAACGTGCCTGTTGTGGGGGTCAGGCTGAACCCGGCGGCGGACAGCACCGCCGAGGGGTCTATCGCCCGTCCTATGGCCGAGCCACTCGCCATCCGCGTCGCGGTAGCCAGACGGCTTACGGTAACACTAAATGAACCGTTGGCCGCGGTGGCATCGGCAGTAGAGGTCAGAATGGGTAAGGAAGTGGCGGGCGTATCGGTGACCGCTGACTTGGAGTTTACGTATGAACTAAGCGTCAGGTTTTGGACAGCCAACTGGAGGGTGGATACCTTGCTCTGCAAATCGGTGAAGGCTGCAGCCTTTTGCTGGATGGTGGTCTGCTGCTGCTGCAATGCAGTCAGCGGCTGGCTTTCCAGCGCCATAAGTTGGTCGATCATCGACGTCGTGTTTATGCCCGATATTAGCCCGTCGACGGAGAATGAGCTTGCCATTTCCTACCGTGCCTCCCACCTGCCAGCGCCCTTAGCGCCGGTGCTCGCTTACTGCCTGCATGTACGCCCTCAGGTCCGCTGCCAACTTGGCCAGTTCTTCCGAGGGTATCTCCTGGATCACCTCACCATTATCGGCGTTGACAACCTGCGCCCTGATCCGGTTTGTTTCGTTGTCGATGATGAAATGCGTGTAAGTTCGTTTGAGGATGCCCTGTGCCAACTGCGTATCGATCTTCAAGGCGGGATCCGGCGTTGTGGCTTGAGCCGCCTTCTCCCGAGGTGATTCCTCCCGCCGGGCCTTCGGCCAGACCGGCAATTCTACCTGTGGGGCGCTCGCCTTTTGGCCGATAGGTTCTACTTTTTCAATCCCTTGATAAGCCATTTCCCTTAGCTCCTTCCTTCTCCAACCAACCCAGAGGCGGCGGATCTGGGCAGGGAAACTTCTCTGATAGTTGTCACGCCTCTAACCATCACTAAATGCGCATTGGTGATGACTGGTGCCGGTGCGGCCGGCGCTGCCGGCCGCACCGGATTGCTTCGCCGCGGGACGGTCTCCGGCGGCAGGTCGTCTACTACTGTAGCAACTTGAGAACGGACTGAGGGGCCTGATTGGCCTGAGCCAAGACAGCGGTTGCTGCCTGCTGCAGTATCTGGCTCCTCGTGAACGCTACTGTTTCGGCTGCCATATCTGCATCCCTGATCCGGCTCTCGGATGCCGACAGGTTCTCTCCTGCTACGCCCAAGTTGGCAATCGTGTGCTCGAGCCTGTTCTGATACGCTCCCAACTTGCCCCGCTGGTCGGAAACATTGCTGATGGCGCCGTCGATGACGTCCACCAGGTCCCGGGCCTTAGCGGCGGTGGAGACTGCAGTGTTGTCGGTTACCTTATCCGAGATGTAGCTGCCGGCGCCGCTGCCGATAGCGGTTGAGCGCATATCGGAGAGGCTGACGGTGATGCGGTCATCGACGTTGCTGCTGGTGCCCACCTGGAGCGATGCCGAGCCGCTGCCGGCAGCTGTAGTGACATCGCCAAGAGTAGCGAGGTCGGCGGCGATCTGAGCGCCGGTGCCGCCAGCGCCATTGATAGTGATCTTAACACCCAGCGAGCCGAAGTCTAAGACTTGCTCACCGGAGGCGCCCATCGCGGCTGCGGTTACTGTCACCGAGTTGGTACCGTCACTCAAGGTAGCGTCAGCGCCGGATGCCGTGAAGGTGAAGGTAGTGCCTGCAACGGCGCCGGAGACATCAACCTTAGAGACCACAGTGGCGCTGGTAGCAAGGGCTGCGCCGACCGCAACAGAGCTTCCACCAGCGAGGGAAGTGGTAAGTGAGCCGTTGAGGAGCGACTTACCATTGAACTTGGTGGTATTGCCGATGCGGTCGATTTCCGAACGCAGGGCGTAAAGCTCATCGCCGATTGCAGTGCGGTCGCTATCGGACAGGGTCTCGTTACCGGCTTGGACAGCCAACTCCCGCATTCTTTGGAGCAGGCTGTGGACCTCGTTCAGGGAACCTTCAGCGGTTTGGATCATAGAGATACCGTCTTGGGAGTTGCGGGAAGCTTGGTTGAGTCCATTGATCTGGGCTCTCAACTTCTCGCTGATGCTCAAGCCGGCGGCGTCATCGCCTGCGCGGTTGATCCTCAGGCCGCTGGAGAGTCTTTCAACCTGTTTTCCAAAGGCTGTAGCGTTGATGTTGAGGTTACGCTGGGCATTTAGCGCTTCGATGTTGGTATTGATTCGGACTGACATTTTCTGGCCTCCTCTGCCATGTTTCTTGCCGAGCACGATTTCCTTTCGTGCTCAGTCCCTGATAGACTTTGGTTAAAGCTTCATTGGTAACACTGGCCTGCCATTTGACCGGTCTCCCCACCACCGTCGCCGGCAACCCAGACGATGGCGGTACCAAATTCACCTCCCAATCTGATTATCGGCAGAGGCATCATGAACTTGAGGGCTTTCCACTTGCCGTTCCATAGCTGTTTGCGAGCCATGTTTGAGCGTGCGCCCCTCCGCGCCGGGACGCCGGCTTTTCGATTGGCCGGCCTGCATGGCTTGGCATACTGGACACTGGATTTTCAGTGAGACTACCCCGGCAAGTAAGGACCCCGGTTCTCCAGTAGCCAGGCCGGAGGTCCCCGGCATGAGAGGATAGGAGAGGCGCACCGGAGTGCGCCTCTCAAGAATTATGCAGTGGAATTGCTTAGGGAGCCAGACGCTCCGTAACATGACAGTACCAGCTCTGGCTGATCAAAATGAACACTCCTGTGGTGGCCTCGCCCAGCGGAGCGACTGATTGGGAAATTGAGAACCTCCAAAGTGCCCGAGGTGGGTCATGACTTCCCGTAGCGGCATCACCTGGCCTGAGGGTCTAGGTCTCTATCTGTTGCTGATGAGGTGCTAGGGGCCAGCTTCACCTTGGCCAGGCTTTCCAGGCCCTGCTTGGCAGACTGCCGGCCGCTGGCGGCCTCGCGGTTCTCCTGCTTGATCTGATCGCAGAGCTCATGCCGGAGGATAGTGACGGATTTGGGCGCGGATATCCCGATCTTGATGCGATCTCCGTCGACATCGAGGATGGTGAGCACTACGTCCTTGTCTATGAGAAGGCTTTCGCCCGGGCGCCGCGTTAGAACTAACATGTCACCTACTCCCCCTCTGCTTCGAGGCTCACAGGATAGTGGAGGGAAAAGCGCTCATCCTGTATGACCAGTTGTTTTGCCAGCTTTGTCTTAACGTTTACCACAATCGGCCCGGCGAGATTGGCCGTAATGCGAAGGGGCTCTTGCCTTATGGTAAGTGTACAAAGAACGAGGGCATCTTTGGCGTCGCTGAGGCCAATCGCCTCCTGCTCTCGCGAGGACATTTGGATGTCATAGCCCTCGATCAGACAGTCAGGAGAGGTGACGAGGAAACAGATGTCCTCGTCGTCAAGACAGACCATTCTCAGTATTGGCTGGCCGTTGTCACTCTCGATCACGAACCGCCGCCAATTCTCGAAGCCGATCATACCTTCGGGAAACGTGATTATCTCGCCCGCGTAGCCCTGCAGTTCTTTGTCGCCCATTCCTTTAGCTGACTTCGTACTAGTCAATTTTGTCCCTCACTCGATAGACGAATTGGCACCAACCATCTTATCTGAGAAAGTCGATTAGGCTTGGCTGGAGCGTCTTGGCGGCCGCGCCCAAAGCTGCCTGGTACAGTGTCTGCTCGGTAGCCAGCTTAGTGATCACGTCAGCCATGTCGGTATCCTCTGCCTTGGAAAGTAGGTCCGCCAGATAGCCCTGCACCTCGCTAATCTGGGTGTCACTGCCCTCCAGCCGGTTCACCCTGGCACCCACTTCTGCTCGAGCCGATAAGACGGTATCGATGGCCGCGTCTATGCTGTTCAGAGTATCGGAGATTCCCTTCGTATCGTCGGCTTCGAGGCTTTGATATAGGCGGATGAGCACATCGAAGACCGGCGTCAGAGCCTGTTCGCCATCCGTGTTTACCTGGATAGTGGTGGCGGAGCCTATTTCCCGTGGGATGGCTCCATGGTCGCCGTTGTAGGTCACTGAGGAGCCATCGCCGGCAAGGGTGAAGGGAGCGGTGTCCGTTTGGAAGCCGGCAAAAATGTAGCGGCCCTCATACGTCGAGTTGCCTACTTGCACAGCGTTCTCCAGCAACTGGCGGACTTCCAAAGCGATCGCGTGCCTCTGCTCGCTCCCGATAGTGTCGTTGGCGCCGTTGGTAGCCAATTCGGTCGCCCTTATCAGAAGGTCGTTGACGGCGCCCAGGTTCACATCGGTGGTATTAAGCCATGATTTGGCGGAATCGATGCTGCGAGAGTACTGGTCGTTCTGCTCCATGGTGGAGCGAAGCGTAAGGGCGCGCACCAAGGCGACCGGGTCATCGGATAGGTTGTTGAGCCGCTTTCCCGAGGACATCTGCGCCTGGTACTTCTCCATACGCTGCACGTTTTGGGCGAGGTTATTAAGCACCGTGTTGCTCATCATCTGACTTGTGACGCGCATGGAAATCCTCCGTTACCGCCCTACAAGGCCCATATTATTGATGATGGTATTGAGCGTTTCATCGAATGTCGTCACGATGCGGGCTGCCGCCTGATACGCTCTCTGGAATTTGATCAGGTTGGTAGCCTCTTCGTCAGTCGAGACACCGGAGTAGGAGTCTCTCTGTCTCTGCAGATACTGCACCAACACGTCTTGATTGTCGGCAAGATTGGAGGCGCCGTTTATCTCGACGCCCAATTCCGAGACCATGGATTTGTAGAACTCGCCAATAGTCGTATTGGATGTGCCGATGGTGACGGCGGTATCCTGCAATCCGGCGATAGCGAGAGCGTTGCGGCCGTCTCCGGGTGAGTCGATTGCGCTGGCCGCAGCAATACTGGCAAGGTTGCCCTGGATATCGGCGCTGATAGCTATGTCATCGGCTCCAGTGCCGGTGAAGAAGTCGACCCCGGTGGTGCCGTTGAGCCCATAGCCTGCCCGGTGAATCGTATTCACCTGGGTGATCAACGCGGAAGTGAGGTCTTGAAGCTGGTTGATCTCTTTGGTGAGCACGTCGTCCCGGGCCTCGTAATAGCCCTTGATCTCTCCGCTAATCACGTTGATGGGTGACCCGCTATCGGGCCAAACCAGAATATCATCGCCATTGGCATTGAGCGCCGTGCCGACTGTATTGGTGCCGGCGCCATCGACCAAAGCGTGCCCGTCGAGAAACACGGAAACGGAGCCGTTGGACATCTCGTTGTAGGAGACCCGGACCACCGACGATAGATCGTCCAGCAGGACGTCTCGCTTATCCCGAAGGTCATTTGCCTGGTCTCCAACGGCCTGGACCGCCGAAATCTGAGCGTTGAGGGCGGCGATCTGCGAGGCCTTGCTGTTGATGTCATCGACTTTGACCTGCACCTGCTTGTTCATATCGGCCCTGATCTGGGTCAGTTCCTGATAATCGCGATGCAGGGTGGAGATCAAATTGCCGGCCTGCTGGCGCAGGGTTGCCCGGGCGGCCGTGTTCTGGGGATCGTTACTAAGCTCTCGCCATCCGGTGAAGAATTGGCTCAGTATTGTGCTCAGACCGACGTCTGAGGGCTCATTGATGATGGTCTGGACTTGATTGAGGCTGTCTCGCCGGACCGAATAGCGGCCCAATTCGGTTTCTTCAGACCTGATCTGTTGGTCGACAAATATGTTGCGGGTGCGGCTAATCAGGGAGACTTCCACCCCGGTGCCCACCTGCCCGGCCGATGCGCTGCGGTTGAATGCGGCAACGGTGTACGGCGGTGTAGTCACGAAGCTGACAACCTGGCGCGAAAATCCGGGGGTATTGGCATTGGCCATGTTGTGGTTGGTGACGTCCAACGCTTGCTGCTGCGCCATGAGGGCTCGCATCGCCGTATTGAGGCCGAAGAAGGTTGAGGTCAACTTGCTACACCCTTTCCAAATCTCAGACGCAATGCTCGATCAATCGTTTAGAGTTCCTGCTCGCGGTAACGGTCGAGCCCGAGGCACTGTAAGCGAAATCTCTCGACTGCAGCCCGACGACAAAGGACAGCGACTGCTGAACATTGGATAGCAGCCGCACCAGCATGGCGGCGTTCTGCTCATTGGACTCCGAGACGGCGGCTACAAGTCTGTTCAGTCTCTCATGAGCACGCGCCAGGTCTGCTCGTTTCTCATCAGGCGACAAATCGATTAGTGCGGACATGGTCAAAGCACCGGTCGCGAAGCCGTTTTGCCCGGCCCAATCATCCAACAACTGTTTGCGTTGCTGCTCGATGGCATCAACTCTATCGAGGACATCCTTCTTTGATGATATGGCCTTTTCCAGCTTGGCAAGGTCTCGTGTCCTCGTAGCCGTTCTCTCTTGCCCAGCCAGGGTGAGCATTCGCTCCAATAGATTTCCCTCTTCTTGGAGAAGGGAAAGGAGTGGCCGCAGCGACTGCCAGCGGGCCGATTCTACAGACTTGTCTTGCCGATCAAGCTTTCTCATCTATTCTTCCACCGAGGAGCTTGCCGGCAAGTTTCTCCGCGGACACTTCGTAAGTGCCTGCTTGGATCTGGTTCTTGATTGTCTGCACTTTCTCCTCGCGCACGTCAGTGGCTTTGGAGACAATATCTCGCAGCTTCTGCAACTCCTTGCTTTCCGGAGAAAGCTGAACCGCGTCGACCTGTCGACGTACCTGAGCCGATGGCTGGACCCCATCGTCACCCGGAACGCGCCGGACTTGCTCGGTTTGGACGGTCTTGTCTTCTACCTTGTTGATCTTTTGCTGATACGCTTGGATAGCCTGAGAACCTATCTTCTGAATTACCATCTAATGCCCTCTCTTGCTAAGACCACTGGCCTTCCCCTACGGGTATTATCGGCACTATTTATATCACACTTAAGGCCGGCAGCCATGCACCTTTTCACGCACATCAAGTCCTTAGCTGATTTGCCAGCCCTATCATGTCGCTTACGGTCTGCAGGGATCGTGCCGAAAGCTGGTACGCCCGCTGGGCATTGATCAACTTTGTCATTTCTTCGGCGTAGTTCACGTTGGAGTTCTCCAATTGCCCCTGAACGAGCAGGCCGGTATTGGCGGCGCCAGTTACAGCCTGGCCGGATGCGGCGGTCGGGGTGAGCAAGTTCTCGCCGTCAAGCTGCAGCCCGGAGGGATTGGGAAAGGTGACGACGGGAATTTGCCCGATTTGCTCCGGCTGCAAGGCGCCGGCGCGCATAATTGTTACGGTCCCGTCCTGCGCGATTCCCAGCGTCTCGGTATCCGCCGGAACAGTGATTCCGGGCACAAGGTAACCGGAGTGAGTGGATAGCCTTCCCTGATCATCCAGCACGAAGGAGCCGTCTCTGGTGTAGACGTGCGTGCCATCCGGTTTCTGTATGTCGAAATATCCCTCCCCCACTATCGCAACATCGAGGGGATTATCTGTTTGCTGGAGGTCCCCTTGGGACAAAATCATTTGTGCAGCGTTGAGGGCCGTTCCCGCGCCTCCCGATGCTGGAGTGTCTCCATTGATGTCCACGGCCGGCGCCTCGGGCTGGAGAAGCTGGTACACCAGGTCCTCGAAATCAGCTCGCCCCTTCTTGAACCCTGGGGTTGTGGCGTTCGCCATGTTGTTTCCTATGACGTCCATGTTCCATTGCTGGGCGATGAGTCCTGATGCTGCGTTGCGCAGTATGCTAAGCATTATGGTTGCTCCCCACTCCCGCTAACTAAACCTGGCGATCTCATTAACCGCTTTGTCGAGGGCAGCGTCTTGGAATTGGATCATCTTCTGGCTGGCTTCGTAAGCCCGGGCAACGGCCATCATATCCACCATGGCTTTGGTCACGTCGACGTTCGACCTCTCGAGGAAGCCCTGGTGCACGGTCGTTTGGGTGGCCGCCGCCGGCGCCAGTCCCGCCGTGGCGGGCTGTAGTAGATTGCCGCCAGTCTTTACCATCTGCTCTCCAGCCGGGAACTCTACAATGGCCAGCCGGTCAACTTGTTGTCCGCCGGCCAGCACCGTGCCATCACTGGCAATCTGTACCTCTCCTTCGGGAATCTGGATGGGGCCGTTTTGGCCCAACACCAACTCGCCGTTGGCTGTGGTCAGGCGGCCGTCCGGGTTTCGCACGAAGCTACCATCCCGGGTATAGAGCACTCCTTGATTGGTCTGAACGCTGAAGAACCCGCTGCCCGACAGGGCCATGTCGAGAGGGTTTCCCGTTTCCTCGAGTTGCCCCTGAGTCATGTCGAGCGTGGACTCGCCAACGGCGACTCCCGTTCCAAGAGTCCCCACCGGAGTGGCGGTGGACATGCCGGCCGGGATGAAAGGCGAGGAAAGATCGTTGGTGCGATTGAGATACAGGCCGGGAGATGCCTCCTCGTTGGCTATGTCTTGTTTGTACCCGGTGGTCTGCACGTTTGCTAGGTTGTTATTGATGACCATTTGTTTCGAGAAAAGCGTGAGCATGCTCGACGCCGAAGCATATATTCCTCTAATCATAACCTATCTCCTCTTCCCTTTTCCCTGTGTACGCGGGGATTAAAGGGGGACTCTGGCGGGGAGCCACTGCTGACCCCGACCATCCCCACCCTAACCCTCCCCGCATGCAGGGAGGGGACAAGATTGGCCCCGTACACGGGGAGGGAGCTGACGGCTTCAGATTGCATGCTGTTGCCGCAGCCAGTGCTTTCTGGATTGTCACTTGTTCTTCCCCGCGCTGGCCCGGCCCTTTGACCACCTGCCAACGACCACGCCGGCGCAAAGGGTGAGCAGCAGCCCACCGCCAACAGCCAGCATCTCTCCAAGGCCGTATAGCGGAGTTGCCTCCCCGGTCTGCGGCAACTGAGCAGGATCCTGAGTGGTATTATGGGCTGGATAGAAGCCGGCTATAGACTTGCGGGCGTCCGCCGCTGGGTCAGGATCGTTCTTAGGCTCGACGCTGATAATGAAGAAGTTGTATGAGAGATCGGGTATCTTGTCGAACTCTGCGTTGTAGTCGATCTTGCCATTGGCATCGGCGTTGAACTTGCCAACGCTGAAGGTCTGGTTTGTGTTGGTGTTTACCAGCCACCCCTCATACATGTCCTCCGGGAGTTGGGGGAGGCCGGTGGCCGTGATGTGAGCGTAGCCATCCCTGACGCCAATATCCGCAACGCCAGCGGCCCCGGTTGGCCCCCAGTTGGAGTAGCCGGTTAGGTAGGTGAGTATTAACTTCACCGGGACGCCATTAGCGGAGGCCGGCACGGTGTTGAAGGCCATAATTGCCACCAGGAACGCTATTGACAAAAGCCGTAGAATACTGCTCCCACGCATTACGAAAGCTCCTTCATCTCTGAATTGATTGGCCGGAATGTCTGTAGAACTGGAGGAGAAGATCGATCTCCCCACGACTCATGCCGACTTCTCTGGCGATTTCTGTTGTGTTTCTGCCTTGGCCGGCCAGAGTGATAACATTGGCTTTGCCACCGGCAAGCGCCGCGTTCTTCTCGCCGCGTGGTGGCTCCGCAATGTTCGACTGGGTAATTACCTTTGTCTTGGGCACGCTATAGTAAGCGCTGCTGAGAGCCTCTATCTGGATCGCTGCGCTTTCGCTGAGTTCTCGCAGAGCGGATACCTGCTGGTTCAGGGTTTGCGCGGCCGCCTGGCTGGCTGCCTGTATCTCGGACACGAGCTGCTCTACTTCCTCGCGGAGTCCATCAGCCAAGTCGCCTTGAGAGCTCAGGAGGAGCCGCTGCTCCATATCTTTCAGCCGTTTGCGCATCTGCGAGTACAGAACTGCGCACGAGAGCATCGCCATCACGGACATCAATGCCGCTAATTCTGCCAATTTCTTTTACCTCCCCCGGCGTATTTGGTGGTCTGCTGGCAATTGGAAAGTTGCCTCATTTCCGCTCCGTCCTGTCCTGCAATGCTGACCGCAGGCGGAGAACCGAGCGAGCATGTAGCTGGCAAACACGTGATTCCGATACGTCCAGAACCTGGCTAATCTCGCGCAGTGTCAATTCCTCGAAGTAGTATAGGTAGATGACTAGCCGCTCCCGCTGCGGCAAGCTGTTTATCGCGTCGGTGAGAGCGCTCCGAAGCTCGGCGTTCTCTAGTATCTGCGCAGGATTTGGGCTGTTGGCGTCTTGCAGCGCCTCCAGAAGGGGAACTTGTTCGTCCCCGTCGATGTAGTCCACGGCGGCGTCGAGGGAAAGAGTGACACAACTGGCATCAACTAAGGTCTTGTTGTAACTAGCCAGGGACATCCCAACATGGTTGGCCACCTCCAGATCGCTTGCCGACCGCCCGTATTGGTGCTGCAGTTCGGAGACCGCCCGTTCGATGGTGCGGGATTTCTGCCTGACGGACCGTGGCACAAGATCGAGCGCTCGCAGAGCGTCGATTATGGCGCCCTTGATGAGCGAAATGGCGAATGTCTCGAACTTGACACCCCGGCCCGGGTCGAAACGGTTGGCTGCATTTAGGAGACCGATAGTCCCATAGCTTATGATATCCTCGGAATCCAGTATCGCCGGCAGAGAAATAGCCAGCCTCCCGACCACGTACTTCACCAATGGGGCATAACGCACCACCAGATGCTCGAGCAATTCTGGGTTCTTTGTGGCCTGGTACTCGGTCCACACATCTTCCATCGTCCCGGCGACTACCATTTGCTTACCTCGTCTACGCTAATCATTTCCCGCTCTACTCGCCCGCTAACCGGAAGCTTCCATCCTCTGCAAGCTTTGCGAGGCTCTCGAACTCGCTTCTTTCAACCAGCTCATCTCGGGGTGTGGTATCGGAGCTCTCAAGTATTCGGTTCTCCCTGCCCGCCTGAAGGTCTCCAGCTACGAAATCCACCAGATTTTTGCTGGTCGTAGCAGGCTCCACAGGAGCCGGCTTTGCCACCTCGACTACCAGAAGGACAGCCCAGCCCACTTTGCCTAGCACCACTATGGAGACGGCTGTGCGTTGCAGGATGGCAAAATACCCCGCTCCGGTCAGAAACGAGACATAGGCGGTGGCCGTCCCCACAATCAGGGCCATAGCCACTGTTAGTTTGAATCCTTCTGCCCGCATTAGTGCATTCCCCCTTAAGCTAGTCCTCTCTTGCGCAACTCGATCTGCATCTTGAAGACATAGCGTACAATCCGTTTCTCATCAGCCGCTCTGATGCTGGTGAAATAACAACCGGTGCTGTAGACTTTTCCAGTTCGGCTCGTCTCCTCTTCCACCCTGGCTACTTTGGCGCAAAGCCTGATGAGGTCGGAGCATCCGTCATCAAGCCTAAGGTCAATTTGCAGATCGGTTCCGGCGGCAATCTTCCTATCGCTCTTGAAAAGAAGGCCACCGGCGCTAAGGGAAGAGATCCGCACAGTGATTGTCTCCCATTCCTCTGGCTCGCCCTGCCTCACCAGTACGCTGCTCTTCTCCAGTGATGTCGCCACCCGCACGTAGCGCCGGCGCTGCAACCGCTCAATCCCGCTCTCCAGCCGGATTATCAGGATAGGTACAGGTTGCAGAACGTTTGACAATACCATGCCTTTGATCGCATAAAGAGCGTCGCTCTCCACTGCGGAGACCACGACAGTCTGCCCTTCGGGCACCCGTACCAAGTTGGTATGCTGCATGGGCATCGAAACAGCCATGGTGTCGCTCCTCATGTCTTCGACACGCGATGGGTAGCGGTCCGTATTGTCCTTGCCGCGCACCTCAATTTCGACAGTGCGGTTGATTTCGAAGATGCTCTCTACTTCTCTCTCCCGGCTGGCAATCATTGCTCCCTCGCCCGCTTTCCCTGACGGTTTCCTATTCCTGCAAGCCGGCACAAGACCCCGGCCAGCACTCCTGTCTCGGGGGCTAGGCCATCGCCGGGGAACATGGTCCCGGCAATGGCCGAAAGGCTCACTGCCGCCGGGCAATCCGGAAATGCGAGAGCCAGCGGCGTTTGTTGCCGGATCGAAGAGCTAACATGCGCATCCACGGGCACCGAACCCAGATAATCCAAAGGGAGGCCAAGGAAGCGCTTGGTAACGGAGATCAGGGTCTTGGCTGTTGCCGTGGCTTCCGCCGCTGATTTTGCCATGTTTACCACTAGTGCGAAGTTGCTCTGGCCCTCCTGCAGGCCCAGCTTCATCAGAGCGTAAGCATCAGTCACCGCCGTGGGTTCCGGCGTTGTCACGACTACTACGCGATCGGCGAATGTGACAAACCCGAGGACGTCCTGTGAGACGCCGGCGGCGGTATCCATAAGAATGATGTCCGCGCGCTCCCGCAAGCGCTGGATAGAATGGATAAGCTCTTGTCGCCGGAGCCGGGGAAGGTCCGCCAATTCCTTGAGCCCCGAGCCCCCGGGGACTATCATGACCCCCTTGGGCCCGGTGGTGATAATATCGGCCAGTGACTGCTCGCCACGTACGACATTGCCGAGAGTGTAGGTGGGGCTGATGCCAAATAGCAGGTCGATGTTTGCCAGACCCAGGTCGGCATCAAGCACCATGACCCTATGGCCCGATTCGGCAAGCGCCAGGGCGAGATTTGCTACCATGGTCGTCTTCCCGACGCCTCCTTTGCCGCTCGCGAAGGCCAGCAAGCGTGCTGCCTCGGCGCCGGGCTCCCTGTTGATGGGTTCTTGCCGGGCCTTCGCCATGCCGGCGAGGGCCCGCAGGGCTTCTGCCTGGTCAGCTATCATCTCGTGCCACCAAAACCATCTCGGCCACCATCCCTGGCGTGGCCGTAGTAATATCGTAGGGAACGTTTTGCCCGTTGGTCAGATAAGCGAGTGGCTTCCCGGTTTCCTTGAGCAGGTTCAGGATGGAGCCGTAGGTGCTCGTCTCGTCGATCTTGGTGATCAGCAAGCCATCGACGTTCCCAACGTCGAAGCTCTTGGCGATCTCCAGCATGTCGGAGTACTTGGTGGAACAGCTCAGCGTCAGGTACACCAATTTCTGCTCCACGGCGTCGAGAAAGCTGCAAAGTGTGCTGAGATGGGCGGTGTCGTATTGGCTGTGACCAGGGCAATCGACAAGGATGAAATCCGCGTCCTGGTTCTCATTCACGTGTCGCGCGAGGTCCTCTGGAGTGTAGGCGACCTTTAGGTCTATGCCGATTATGTCGGCGTAGGACTGAAGCTGGGCAACCCCGGCTACCCGGAAGGTGTCGGTAGTCACCAGAACGACGTGGTGCTTCTCGGCCAAGACCAGGCTGGCGGCGATCTTCACCAATGTGGTTGTTTTGCCGACGCCGGTCGGGCCGACAAGAAACAGGACCTGGCACTCTCCCGGTTTGCAGGTCAAGGGGCCGGTGACAGTGATGCGCTTCTCAATATGGCGTTTCAGGCAGTCGCGAACGCCGGCATAGCTGCTCTCCGCTTGATCTCCCAGCTCCTCACGGACCGCTCTCGTCAGCGCTGATACTTCACGTTCCTCCACCTCTTGTCTCATCAGCACCCGATGTAGAATTCGCAGCGCTTCGGGGAGTTCCGGTGGCATCTGCTTGGACTGGAAGCCGATTTCTTTCATGGCCTCCTGCAAGTCCAGAATCATGCGGTGTATCTCCTTGAGCTCGGTAGTCCTGGCGCTCGAATCCCTTCCGTCGAAGGCAGGAGCGGGGCGTGCTTGGGGTCTGGATGCCTCTCTTGACGGCGGCAGGCGCAAGTCACGGTCTTTGGCCGCCACGACTTCCCACACCGGTTTCCCAAAGAGTCCAAGCACTCCGCCGCTCTTGGTCCGTTGCGATTGCAGGATGATGGCATCTGATCCCAGTTCGGCTTTGATCTGGCTCAGTGCCTCGGCCATATCCGGTGCTCTATACTTCTTCACTGTCGTCATCAATGTTCACCACTCCTCCTGAGTGCACCTCAGTCTGGGTATCGATTTCCCCGTAGGAAAGAACAGTGAGATTGGGAAGCGCTCGTTCGAGAAGCCGCTTGAGCGGCAGCCTTATGCGGGCAGAGCATACGAGCAAGGGCTGGTGCCCGGCGCCGGCCATTCTTTCCATCTCCTGGGATATTCCTTGGAGCAGGCTCTGCATAAGGATCGGGCTTAGCACCGCCACAACTCCCTGATCCGTCTGTTGTAGTGACCCGGCCACCAGTTGTTCTGCTCTCGGGCTCAGTGTAAAGACATGCAAGGAGCCATCGGACTCGGCATACTGAGAAGTGATGGACCGGCCAAGAGCGTGACGCACATGCTCGGTGAGCAGGTCGGCGTCTTTTGTGTTCCTGGCGTAGGTCGCCAGTGTCTCCAGAATGGCGACCATGTCCCGGATGGAGATCCTCTCCGCCAGAAGGTTTTGCAGCACCTTCTGAATCTCGCCAATGGACATTAAGCTGGGGACCAACTCATCGACCACCGCAGGAAACTCGGTCTTGAGGTTGTTGATGAGCGATTGCACGTCCTGGCGCCCCAACAGGCCGGCGGAGTTCTTCCTTATCACCTCGGTAAGATGCGTGGTTATGACGGAATCGGGATCAACCACCGTGTAGCCCAGAAGCTCCGCTTTCTCCTTCTGTTGCTCGGGGATCCACAGCGCAGGGAGGCCGAAGGCCGGTTCAGTTGTTGGTACCCCATCGATCTCGCCCTCCACCAGGCCTGGATTCATCGCCAGCAGGTGGTCCAATAAGACTTCACCTTTAGCGACCTGTACTCCCCGCAGCTTAATAATGTAGGAGTTGGGAGAGAGTTGCAGGTTGTCCCTGATGCGCACTGTGGGAAGAATCATCCCCAACTCAATGGCCATCTGCCGGCGGATAAGAGAAATGCGGTTCAGGAGGGTGCCGCCGATCTCAGCATCGACGAGCGGGATCAGGCCGTAGCCGATCTCCAGTTCCATGGCATCCACTTGCAGCAGCTGGTTGACGTTCTCCACCTCTTTGCCGCGGGCTTGCTCGGCGATTGACGTCTCTTCCTCGATGGCTTTACCGTTGTGAATCTCGCGCCTCAGTAGAAATGAGACAACCCCTAAGGTTGCGCCTATGATGAAGAAGGGTATCTTCGGTAGCCCGGGCAGCATCCCCAGTCCGAAGAGGAGGGCGGCCACAATGGCTAGTGCTCGAGGATTGGCCAGAATCTGCCTGGCGACATCCCGGCCCAAATTCGATTCCGAAGCCGCCCGGGTGACGATGATGCCGGTGGCTGTGGATATCAGTAGGGCGGGAATCTGGGAGACCAGGCCATCGCCAACCGTCAAGAGCGTGTAGGTCTGCAGGGCCTTCATTATGTCCATGTTCAACTGGAGCACGCCGATGACGAAACCGCCGATAATGTTGATGACAATGATCACGATGCCGGCGATGGCATCGCCCTTGACGAACTTGCTGGCGCCGTCCATCGCCCCGTAGAAGTCGGCTTCCTGTTCTATGGCTCGCCGCCGCCGCCGGGCATCCTTCTCGGTGATGAGTCCGGCGTTCAAGTCGGCGTCGATGCTCATTTGTTTCCCGGGCATGGCGTCCAAGGTGAACCTGGCGGCAACCTCGGCGACGCGCCCGGCGCCATTGGTGATAACCACAAACTGGATGACCACGAGGATCATGAATACCACAATGCCCACAACGTAGTTGCCGCCGACGACGAAGTTGCCGAAAGACGCAATCACCTGGCCGGCGCTGGCATGGAGCAGGATGAGCCGGGTTGCGGATACGTTCAGGCCGAGGCGAAAGAGCGTGACGATCAGCAGCAATGATGGGAACACGGAGAACTGTAGCGGCTCCATGATGTACATGGACACCAGCAGGATCGTCAGCGCTGTGGCGATGTTTATGGTTATTAGGATGTCCAGCAATATCTCCGGCAAGGGGATGATCATCATTCCCACTATGGTTACGACCGCGCCGGCGAGTAGGATATCGCTGTGCTGCATCAGCCGGCCAAGGCCGGAACTTGCTGGTTGCGCCTTGGAGTTAACTGCCATGTACCCTTCCCCTCAGCCCATAGATGAATGCCAGGACCTCTGCCACAGCATGGAAGAGGTGTGCAGGAATCTCGGTGCCGATCTCTACCGCTTTATAGAGGGCCTGCGCGAGGGGCTTGTTCTCCACTAAGGGAACGTGGTTGTCTCGCGCTACTTGCTTGATTCTCTCAGCCATCAGACGCTCTCCTTTTGCCACAACCTTCGGTGAGCGCATGGTCTTGGCGTCGTACTTCAGGGCAACAGCCAGGTGAGTAGGGTTCGTAATGACGACATCGGCGGTAGGAACGGATTGCATCATGCGGCGGTTGGCCATCTGGCGCTGTACGTGTCTGATCCGGCTCTTGAGCTCAGGGCTACCCTCGGATTGCTTCATCTCTTCTCGCACTTCTTGGCGGGTCATGCGCAGGTTCTTGACGAATTCCCGGCGCTGGAAGACATAATCGGCGATGGCCAAAACGAATATCGCTGCCGCGCATTTCAAGCTAAGCTCCAGGCCGATGCTTCCCAGCGTCCGGAGCGCGGTGGATGGCTCCATCCGGGTGAACTCGACCATGAGCGGAGCCTTTTCCTGCAGCACCATGTAGGCGACTAGGGCTACAATCGCGATCTTTGCCAGCCCCTTCAGTAGCTCCACCATGGAGCGCTTGGAGAACATCCGGCTGAAACCTTGAACGGGATTGATCCGGCTGAACTTGGGCTTTATGAGATCTGTGCTGAAGACAAAGCCCATCTGGGCCACGTTGCTCACTACCCCGATCATGGCGGCGACTGCGAATACGGGGGCCATGATCTTCGCAAACGAAAGACAGAGCACGATTCCCGAGTGTTGTATTCCGGCGACCGTGAAGTCTCCCTTGGCCAAGTTCTGCAGCGAGTCTTTCATCATTTGGGCGAGTTGGTCGTACATGCCTGGCCCGAAGAATTGCAGGATGAGCAGGCCACCAAGAAGTACAAGGGCCGAGTTGACCTCAACACTCTTGGCTACCTGCCCCTTCTTCCTTGCCTCTTGTTTTCTACGGGGTGTTGCTTCTTCGGTCTTTTCTCCCGCTGGCATAGGCTAAGTACCTCGAATAAGGAACCCTATCTCCTTCCACATCCCGGTGAACAGGTTGCTGGAGACGGATGCCACGAATGGGAGTGAAATTCCTATTACCACAAACCCGATGACGATCTTTATCGGCAAGCCGACCACCAATACATTAAGGGTGGGAACGGTCCGGGCCAGCAGGCCCAAAGCCACGTCGGCCAGCATCAGAGCTCCGATTACCGGCAGGGCGATGCGCAGAGCCACTCCGAAACTGCCAGTGAAGATGGCCACCAGCCGGTCCATGATGTTCTGGCTGGCGACGAATTTCCCAAGGGGCACTATATCGAAGCTCTGCTGCAGGGCCAGTAGCACCATGTGATGGCCGTTCACAGCTAGAAAGACCAGGCCGGCAAATATGGCGTAGAACTGGTCCATGAAGGAAGTCTGGCTGGAGAAGGCCGGATCGATAACGCCAGGGAAACTGAAGCCGATCTGTACCCCGATTAGGGCGGCAGCCAGCTGGACCGCGGAGTAGATGACATGGGCGGCGAAGCCGATGAGCAGGCCGACCAGCACTTCCTGCCCAACCAGCAGCAGATATAGTCCGGTATCGCCCGGCAGAGGAGTGAGGTCTTGCGAATTCAGCGGTAACAACACAAGCGCCATGAAGAGTCCGAAGCCCACCTTGGCCACCGACGGAAAGTTGCGGGAACTGAAGACCGGCGCCACCAGAAAGACTGTGGTGCAGCGCACGAATATCAAGAAGAAGTTCCCGTAATAGAGCGGCGAGCTTACAAAGACGTCCACTACAAACCTACCGCACCAAGTTCGGCAGTTGCTCCAGCAGGCTGCTCGTGTAAGTGACCATGTTGTTCAGGATCCAGGGCCCAAAGAGGGCGCCCGCCGCCATGACGGCGAGTATCTTAGGAACAAAGGAAAGCGTGAATTCGTTGATCTGGGTGGCTGCTTGAAAGATGCTCACCAGCAGGCCCACTATCAGACCAAACATCAGCATGGGCGCCGATATCATCAGGATCATCGTCATTGCGTTTTTCGCTAGCTCAATTGCCATGCTCTCAGTCAACGTCTTCCTCCAGGTAAGGGCTATCCGAAACTGACCAACAGGGATTTCAGCACCAGGTGCCAGCCGTCTACGAGGACGAAAAGCAGCACCTTGAAGGGCAGAGAGATCATCGCCGGCGGCAGCATCATCATGCCCATGGACATGAGAGTGCTGGAGACCACCATGTCTATGATCAGGAACGGAATGAAGATGGCGAAGCCCATTTCGAATGCCGTTCTCAGCTCGCTGGTGGCGAAGGCCGGGATCAACACGTAGGTAGGGACATCGGCCTGAGTGCGGGGCAGGCTTATCTTTGCCATCTTGACAAACAGAGCTATGTCCTTTTCACTCGTCTGCTTGAACATGAAATCGCGGAGCGGTTTTTCGCCGAGGGTCATGGCCGTTTGCTGGGAAATCTTGCCGCTGAGGTAGGGCTGTAGAGCCTGATTGTTCACCTGCTGCCAGGCCGGGGCCATGACAAATATGGTGAGGAAAAGAGACAATCCGAGCAGCAATTGGTTCGGAGGCATCTGAGGAACGCCGATGGCGCTGCGGGCGAATGAAAGGACGATTATGGTGCGGGTGAACGATGTCATCATCATGAGTGCAGCGGGGGCGAGCGACAGCACCGTCATCAGCATGAGAATGGTTAGGCCCGAGGAGGCGGCCTGAGTGCCAGGTGCGCCGGTGCCATTGATGGTGATCTTGGAGCCGCCTGCATCGAACTCACCCGAGCACGAGGCAAGGAGCAGCGTTAGGGCCGCCAGAGACAGCACTGGAATCCATTTATGGTTGCGAACCTTCTTGAAGCTGCGAGCCACTGGGGTAAGCATCACTACTCCACGTACTTCAGGGTGGCTCGATTCTACGTCAGAGGGCTTTGGGTATTAAGGGGCAAGGGGCCCAGCGCGGGGGTAACAAAGGTCCCTGGTTGGGGTAGGCTAGCGGGTAGGGGTGTCAGTTGATGGTGTCATTCTGTGGGCCCGCTCTGTTGAGTAGCCAGTCACCAGCAGCCACTGGCTACTGGGCCCTCTCTTGCGCCATCTGCTGGAGTTCCGATCGTGTCTTGCTCAGATTCTGGCGGAAATCCTCCATAACCTGGGCCAGGCTGCCTCCCGCGGGTTGCGGCTCGGTGGGAACAGCCACAGGCTTTGAGCTCTTCAGCAACCTGTCGAGATAGGAGGAAAAGGCGGAACCGGTGGGATTCAGGGTAGGGCCGGATTGCAGAGACAATACAGCCGCGGGGTCGTCCACCTCGGCAAGGAGTGCAAGGTTGTTGCTCGTGCCGCCCAACACCAGCACTTTGTTGGCAACCTCCACAAGATAGAGGTTCTGATGCTGGGCCAGGCTTGTGGAGTAGAGCACTTTCACCGGCGAGCTGGCGTTCGTCGAGGCTCGGGACTTGTTGTTCAAGTATCGCAGTCCACGGAGGGCCAGGTATACGACGCCCAGCACAACGACGAGCTTGACGAATACGTCTATGCCGTCGCTCCACCAGTTGTTGGGCGGCTGAGTCACCGGCGACTGAAGACTATCATAGTCCTGTATCAGATAGCCCTGCTGGTCGGCGGTGGGGGTCGCGGTGGCCGTCGTCGTAGCTTGTTCTTGCCCCAGCGAAGGTGTCAGCCCGGAGGAAAGCATGCTCATGGCGTAGAGGCCGATGCCCATTGCGGCAATGAGAAGAATGGGGAAGACAAAGGACTTCTTACTTTTCTCCGAAGTGAATAGCGAAAGCCAGGGCATTTCAGTTGCCACCCAACGAAGCTACTCTCTTTGCCGGAGACACAATTTCCGTTACTCTCACTCCAAACTTCTCGTCCACTACGACAACCTCCCCCTTGGCAATCAACGTGCCGTTGACAAGGACATCCACCGGCTCACCGGCAACCTTGTCCAACTCGATGACCGCTCCGTGGTTGAGCGCCAGAATATCCCGGAGGGGCATTCGCGTGCGGCCCAGCTCCACCGTGATGTCGAGAGATACTTCCATCAAGAATTCCATGCCCCGGGTCGTCTCGCTGGCCGGCCCCGTCGCTGGCAGCGGCGCAAAATGGGCCTGGTGGACGGCAACTTTGCTCGCATCCTCCATGGGGGCGGGCGCCGGCTGGACCACCGGCGCCGGAGTAGGCTGCGTCGCTGATTGGACACTCCCCACCAGCGGCGGGGTGTCATCGACCATGCCTGCTTCGGCCATCAGCTTGTCGAGCATCTCTTGGTCAAGCTCTCCGCTCAACTGTTTCCTCCTCGGTGTCTTCGAGTACTTCGGTGATTTGAACAGACATCCTCTTGCCTACGAGCCCCGGCCGGCCGCGGTATTTCGATTCACCCCTGACCAAAACCGGAACATCGTCCTTTAGGTAGGTATCGAGGGTAATGACGTCTCCCCCCTGTAGATCGATCAGCTCTCTCAGAGTAACCTTGGCGCGACCGAGTTGCACTTGCACGGGTATGGCGACCTTCTCCACTTGCCTGCGGAGGCCGGACGGCGCCTCGCCGGAGCCATCCTGGCGGGAGCTGGTGAACCAGAGCTGGGCCGACAGCTTGGGGAGCACGGGCTCCAGAAGTGCGTACGGCATGGCCAGGCTCATTGTGCCCCCGGCTTCCATTATCCTGGCTTCAAAGGCGAACACCACCATCACGTCGGTCGGCAGCAGGCCATGGATCTGCTGCGGGCTGAGGGAGGTCTCCTCGAGGGCAGGATCCAAATGAATCACATTGCCCCAGGCTTCCTTCAGGTTGTTCAAAAGCAGAGCGGTAATACTGTTCAGCAGTGACAACTCGATGTCTGTGGGCTCTCGGGTCTTTTGCAGACTTTTGGCGGTTCCCCCCAGCAGCCGGTCCAGGAAAGCGAAGGCCACCGGCAAGCTGATTTCCAGGAAGGAGCGGCCTGGCAACGGTGACAGGCTGACAATGTTCAAAAGGGTTGGCGCCGGAATCCGGGCGAGGTATTCGTCATAGACAAGTTGCTCGACGGACACAAGCCTTGTAGTAATGCCAAGGCGCAAGTAGCCGGAGAGCGAGGAAGCGATGAGGCGGGAGAAGCTCTCGTGGATCATCTGCAAAGTGCGAATGTGGTCCTTGGAGAACTTGTCCGGCCTTCTAAAATCGTAGGCTTTGACATTGGCCAGTTGTGGCCGGCGCAACATGCTCTCTTCCTCGGCCGGTGTTTCCGTTGTCAATGAGCTCAGCAGAGAGTCTATTTCGTATTGGGATAGGATCTTTGATTCCATCGTCTTAGGCCCGATCTCTATTGGATAATGAACTGGGTGAAGTAGATGTCTCGAACCTTGTTCTCCTTGATTATGCCCCCGATTACACTCTTCAACTCAGTTTTCAGCTTTTCTTTGCCATCACTGGTGATCAGCTCCTGCGATGTTTTGCTGGTGAGCACGGAGGTGATCGCATCTTCGATCCGGGGCAACTCGGCTACATGCTCACTTTGGAACTCCGCTTGCTTCTGCGTGTAAGCTTCTCCCACCAGACTATCCGGATTCACTCCCGGAAGCTCGAACTCAATGACGATCTGAGCTTTGAGGTAGCGAAAGCTGTCTTGATCGGCAAGGTTGAAGACTCTCTCCTGGCTGGAATAGGTGATGCCGGCGACAGCCTCCGGAGTGGGCGTGTCCTGGGCCGCACCTTTTGCGGCAGCCGTTATGAGGGGCAGACCACTAGATTTGCCGAGGACTATCGGGGCGGCAAAGAAATAGCCCGCGCCCATTGCCACTAATAGCCCGACGGCGATGATAACGAGCTTGAACTTGCCCAAAGCTACCTCCCGATTGACGATGTTGGCGTAATGGTCTGTCCCGTCGGGGCAATCTGTGCCCCCGAACTGGGATAAATGATCAGAATGTCCACTCTGCGGTTGAGGGCCCGGTGTTCGCGTGTATCGTTGTCCACCAGGGGCCGGTACTCCCCGTAGCCGACTGCGCCGATACGATCCGGAGCTATGCCCTCGACACCGGTGAGATACTTTGCTACCGATACCGCCCGGGCCGTTGAAAGCTCCCAATTGGAAGGGAATAGCGGCGTGCTTATCGGGATATTATCGGTGTGTCCCTCAACCCGGATCTCATTCGGTCTGTCCTTGATGATTTGTGCCACTTTTTCGAGCGCCACGACGGCCTGGGGTTTCAGTTCGGCCTTGGCGGAATCAAAAAGGAGGTTGCCCGATAGTGTAATTATGATTCCTTCCTTGTTTTCCCGAACCATCACGCTCCCCACAAGGCCCTTCGTCTTGGCAAACTGCTCGATGTCGCTCTGGATGGCCGCAAAATCGTCGGCCTTGCTTAGGCCGGGGCCCACACCGTACCTGAAAGTCTCGAGATCCTGCGGGCTCTGGGTTTCGAATTGCCCGCCCTCGCCGCCGACAGCGGTGGGATCAAGCCCCTCGAGGACCTGAATGTTAAAGGCTCGCTGTAGCGATGCGCTCAGTTTTGAGAACTTGGCCACGTCCGCCTTTGACATGGAATACAAGACTACAAAGAACACCATGAGCAGGGTAATGAGGTCCGAATAGGTGAGCAGCCACCTCTCTTTGTTGTCGTGCTTTGTCCTCGCCTTTTTCCTGATTGCCATGTGCGCCACTCAATGCCATCTGGAGCCTTACAGACTCTGCTTAAATGCGGCCCCAATTAGAATTACGTCGTCTGGTTGGCCGCCACGGTGTTCGTATCAAAAGCAGCCTGTCCCTCCGCAGCCTTCTCCCCCATCTTGGCGTTCCTAAGCTTTGGTGGAATAAATGATTCGAGCTTCTCTTTCACCAAGCGCGGGTTATCGCCGGCCTGCACCGATAAGATTCCCTCTATCACCAGCCATCGCATAAAGGTTTCCGCACCGCTTTGCCCCTTCAGCTTGGTGGCAAGCGGCAGCCACAACAGGTTGGCGCTCGAAACGCCGTATAACGTGGCAATAAAGGCCACGGAGATGGAGCGGGCTAGTTCGTCCGGGCCGCTCATATTGGCGAGAACGCGCACCAGACCCATAACCGTGCCGATGATGCCCATGGTGGGGGCGTAACCTCCCATGGCCTCCAGTATGCCGTAGCCGTCTTCGTGCCTTTTCTCCAGCGACTCGACTTCCGCCTCCATGATGGTCCTCACGAGTTCCGGGTCGGTACCGTCGACAACCAGCAAAAGCCCCTTCTTCACAAAGGCATCATCGATTGCCTGCACGTCTTCTTCAAGCGATAGGAGCCCTTCGCGCCTGGCCTTTTCGGCCAAAGTCACGAAAAGCGAAACGAGGGCCGCCGGGTCCGATTTCGGCTCTTTCATGGCTTTGCCGATCAGGGAGGGCAGGTTGGCCATCGCCTTCATCGGGAAACTGACGAGAGCGGCCCCGAATGTGCCTCCGAAGACTATTATGAAGGCGGAAATATTGGCGAGGCTGGCCGGGCTTCCGCCATCCATCATCTCGGCTATCAATAACGCGCCAATGCCGAGCACAAGGCCGATCAGCGTTGCAATGTTCAAGCTAGCACCTCGCAGCCGCCATCATGCAGCTGAGCCGGCCCTCTGGCGCAGCAAGCCACTTCTGCCATGTCAATCGGTCTCCCCGGGTTGGCCAATCCACAGTTGGTTGCAGATGCGGCGCTTGTACTCGACGATCCTCTCGAGAACGTCCTCGATGGACTCACGGACCAGGATCTTCTTGCTGTTCGTGAGCGAGATGACTGTGTCCGGGGTCGCCTGAACGAACTCGATCAAGTCGGAGTTCAGCACTACTTCTGTGCCGTCCAGCCGAGTCACTCTAATCAAAACAGGCTCCTCGCTGATAAGCTTTTGCATCTGTGTTTCCCCAATGATAGGTTGTGGGTTGCCCCGCGCCAATGGACGAGCGTTCTGCAATTCGGCGTCACTAGTCCTATGGTTGTATAGCCTTTTGGACCTTCTTCTTTGGATCTATGTTCAGGTGGTCTCCTTCAGCGCCACCTGTATCTCCACCGGCCCGCATTCGGTGTCCATTTCCACCACTAGGCGTTGCAGGTCTAATGTGGAGATGGTAGTCCCGCAGCCGGTGATGAGAACAGGCGGAGCTATACTGCACTGGTAACCGCTATCGGCCAGTTTCATGCTGGCCCTGCCGGTGATAACGTTGCCTAGCTCGGCGATCCCGCTTTGGGCCAAGTCGTCTAACTCGCTAAAGGGCTGGCTCATCATCTTGCCTACTACACTCTTCGCCGTCTCCACCGACATCCCGTAAAGGACCATGCCCTGGACTTTGCCGGTCACACCGATCAGGGTGGTCACTTCATTGGTAGTGGAAGTGGACTTGCACAGGGACAGCTTTCCCCGCTCGACCTTACTTGATAGCTCGGATTCCAGTACCTCCCGAGCGGAGTCTATGAACGGACCAACTATTTCTACCTTCATGCCATTTCCTTTTTCATGTGATGTGCTGTCACGCCACTTTCCTATAGAAGGAAGTGGTGATTGTCTGAAATCCCGAGTTCTTGAACGTGTTGAGAACCTCCGTGCCACCCACAAAGAGCACGCCGCCTGGCTTCAGGTGTTCCCAAAAGTGGTGGTAGAGGGTATCTTTCGCCTCATCCGTGAAGTAGATGACCACGTTCCGGCAGAGGATCATGTCGTATAGACCCTGGATGGGATCACGAAGTAGGTTGTGTTGCTTGAAGACGACCCGTGATCGGATGCGATCGGTCAGCTTGAATTTGTCACCCGTTTGGGTGAAATACTTTGTGCGTGTTTCCGCTGGAACACTGCGGATGTCGGTGGTTGTGTACGAATCAGCCTTGGCTGCCTTGTCTAGGATTGTGGTATCGATGTCCGTGCCAAGGATAGTATGACGTGTGAGAGGGGTAATCTGGTCCAGTATGATAGCGACGGAGTAGGGCTCCGCTCCATAAGAACAGCCTGCACTCCAAATGTCCAGCCTTTGCCCCCGCTTCAGCAGGAGTGGCAGTATGTCCTCTTGTAGCTGGCGGAACTTGTTCTCGTCCCGGAAAAACTCGGACACGTTGATGGTGAAGTAGTCCTTGAAGGTCTGCATCATCTTCTGATCCTTCTCCAGAAGCTTGCAGAACTCCACGAAGTTCTTCGCATTGCACCTGGCCATTAGCGCGCTCAGCCGGCGGTGCATTTGCTCGCTCTTGTAGTTCTTGAGATCGATTCCGGTCAGAGTGTATATGCGACGCTGAAAGTAAGAGTAGTCCAGGTCCTCCACGATTCCCCCCTCGAGATTAGACAAGTTCCGCTATTCTCCTGGCCACGACTGGAAGCGGTACAACTTCGTCCGCGCAGCCCTTTTCTATGACGCTCCTCGGCATGCCGTAAACCACACAAGTGCTCTCATGCTCGGCAATCACCCTACCACCGGCGCTCTTGATGATGGCGGCGCCAGTGGTGCCGTCCGATCCCATTCCCGTGAGAACCACACCAATGCAGGCATTCCCATAGCTCCTGGCCAGGGACTCCATCGTGACATCGACCGCGGGACGCACGCCGTGGATTCGGGGCCCTCTGCTCAGTTGCACCTTGCCCGCCGAATCGAAAAGGAGATGACTGTCGCCGGGAGCCACCAGGGCCAGACCGGTGGCCAAATGGTGATCAGGAGCGGCCTCCCTGACCTCGATCTGAGATGCTTCGTCCAGCCGCTGGGCAAGAGACTTGGTAAAGCCTTCGGGCATGTGCTGCACTATGACGATGGCCGCCGGAATGTCCGCTTGCAATTGCGGAACCACCTCATAGAGAGCCCTTGGCCCTCCAGTCGAGCTCCCGATTATCACCACATGTCGAAAGTCCTGGCGCTTTTCTGCGTGGACAGCTTGTTTCGGCGCGGCAACTGCCGGAGCGGCCAATGGTTTTCGTGGCCGGGCAGGTCGCACATGCGCTGAGGCCTTCACCTTGGCCACCAGCTCGTCTCGAAGCCTGTTGATCTCCACCGGCGAGCCGTTTGCCGGCTTGGTGACGAAGTCTATGGCGCCGGCAGTAAGAGCACGAATTGTGACGTCGGCTCCTTGCTGGGTTAGGCTACTCACCATGACTATAGGCAGCGGGGCCTCATCCATTATGGCGGAAAGGGCGGCAAGGCCATCCATTCGTGGCATTTCCACATCCAGGGTCACAACGTCCGGCCTAAGCTGCCGGACCTTGTCGACAGCGTCCATGCCATCCCGTGCCGTCCCCACCACTTCTATCTGGTCGTCGGAGGACAGTTGTCTCCCGATCGCGAAGCGCATGTATGCAGAATCATCGACAATTAGGGTCCGGATACGATTGATCAACGCGTTTCCTCCGCTGCCTGCCGGCCGGATGCTAATGCCGGGCTCCAGAGGGCAGCTGCTGTGACTTCCTACCTGGTGAGCAGTTTGTTAACTGCGTTCAGCACCCGGTCCGAATCAAAGGGCTTTAGCACGAAGTCCTTGGCGCCCGATTTTAGGGCGTCCATCACCATGGCCTGCTGGCCCATGGCCGTGACCATGGCCACCTTGGCGTTCGGGTCAATTTGCTTCAAAGCTTTGAGGGCTGCCAGCCCATCCATTTCCGGCATAGTGATATCCAGTAGAACGGCGTGAGGCTTGACCTCCTGGTACACCTTCAGAGCCTGCGCCCCGTTTTCCGCCTCGATGACGTCGTGTCCGTTGTCCTTCAGCAATTTGGCGCACCGCATTCGCATAAAAGCGGCATCGTCAACCACTAGTATTGTCGCCATTGTGTCTCCTTATCCCAAGAATTGGCCCCTTATAGTTCTCTTTCCGGGCCGCCGATACTCCTGACCTTGATGGCGCCCGTCTTCGGCACCATCTGTATGGTTCTTCCTTTGTTCCCTCCGGTGTCGCTTGCCAGTATCTTCAGACCTCTCCTGCTAAGCTCGTCGGTGACGCTCTTCACGTTCCTTGCGCCGATGTCCAGCTTGTCGGCAAAGCCCTGCGCTACGAGCATCCGGGCGCCTCCAGCAATCTTGACCCTCAGCCTTTCCTGCCGGGCGCCCATTGCCGCGAGCTGATCAAGCAGAATGGGTATTGCCTTGTCTGCGTACTTACCCGAAGGATCACCAGAACCGTTGCTCTGCGGCAACATAACGTGGGCCATTCCGGCCACCTGGACGGCAGTGTCATAAGCGCACACTGCTACGCACGAACCTAAACCATAGGCTACTAGTACTGCTCCATCTCCTTTGGCAACCTGTACTTCGCCTAACCCAACTGCGATTGCCTGGCTGTCTTGCATGGTTACCTCAGTGAATCACATATCAATTGCAGGGACTCCGGGTCGGGTACCGCCAGTAAAAGTCCTTCGATACGACAGTCTTGCTGCTGAAACGCCGTCTCGATAAGCAGGCACTTGTCGGTCTTCTGCGCCACATCCGTTAATACGATATCGAGGATGGCGCCAGCCATATCCATTATTACTGCCGGTGGCGAGGGTTGTACCGACTTGCCCGTCACCTCTGCCAAATGGGTCAGGAAGAACGATCCAGTGATGTTTCCCACTTCGCCGAGCGCCGACGTCTCCATCTCGCCGAGCTCCCGCTGTTGCCCTTCCGGACTCCAGCACCCCATCAGTGTGTCGACCAACTGGAAAGCATACTCTATGGGGAATAGGAGCATGATGTGTCCATTTATCTCCCCGTAGGCAATTAGGTAGATCCCCACCACCGGGGTGTCCGGATTGGTGACGAGAAACGGGACTTCCTTCAGGGGCGAAAAGCCGATATACAGCGGCTTAATTCCTATCTCTTGCCCTGTCATTTCAGACAGAGCCTTCGCTGAACTCTCCATCCCACCCACGACCACGCGGGTTAGTTTGGACAGCTCTCCGGTCTCTAGCAACTCCGGAGCGGCGTTCATCAGTTCTTTCCTCCTCTTGCGGCCCGTGTTTCTAAGAGCGAGGCCTCGTTGCCGCTCATGATGCCAGCAACGCCGTCCCGCTTTCGGCAGCGCCCGTTTGTTCCCGGATTAGTTCTCTTATTAGTGCCGCTACATCGATAATCAAGGCCACTCGACCATCACCTAGTATCGTGGCGCCGGAGAGGCCCCTGATATCGCCAAGAAGCCTGCCTAGCGGCTTTATGACAATTTCTTGTTGTCCGACCAGCGAATCAACCACCAGGCCGACCTGCTTGTCGCCAAACTTGGTGGCCACAATCAGAAGACTATCGCCGCCCACTCCATCGACATCGTGGAAGACCGTGCTGAACCGAATGAGCGGGAGTACGTTTCCTCTCAGCGTAACCGCTTCCCTCCCGTTTATTGACTTGACCGAGCTCTTGTCGAGCCGCACCGTCTCCAGCACAGAGACGAGGGGAATGGCACAGATGCGTTTGCCCACAGATACCAGCAGCGCCTGGATGATGGCCAGAGTCAGGGGTAGGGTTATGATGAACTTGGTGCCACTCCCCGGATGGCTCTCAGTTGTAATGAATCCATTGAGCCGCTCGACATTGGTCTTCACTATGTCCATGCCTACGCCCCGGCCGGACACATCGCTGACCTTCTTGGCCATGGAGAATCCCGACTGGAATATCAACTCAATGGCCTGCATCTCTCCCATGCGGTCCGCCATCTCTTGGGAAATGAGCTTCTTGGCCACCGCCGCGGCTTTCAAAACCTGAGGATCGATGCCTTTGCCATCATCCTCGACCATGATCACGATATGGTTCTCCTGATGGAAGGCAGAGAGGCGGATGGTGCCCGCTGGGGACTTGCCTGCTCTCTCGCGATCCTCTGGTGACTCGATGCCATGGTCGATAGAGTTCCTCAAGAGGTGGATCAGTGGGTCACCGATTTGCTCGATTACCGAACGGTCCAACTCAGTCTCCTGGCCTTCGACAACGAAGTTGATCTGCTTTCCAGATTTCACCGCCAGGTCTCGCACCATGCGTGGGAATTTATTGAACACATTCTCGATCGGCAGCATGCGGCTCTTCATTATCTCTTCTTGCAGTTCATTGGTGATGCGGCCAACGTGCTGCGAGGCTTCAAGCAGCCGGGCCACGGTGACGTCATCGCTGCTGGACATTTCGAGCGAAGCGCCGATTTGCTGCAGACGGGTCCTTTCTATTACCAACTCGCCGACGAGATTCATGAGGTTGTCGAGGCGTTCCACGTCAATCCTCACCGTCTTGGAGAGTTTTGCCTGAGCGGCGCCGGCCTCGGCTCGCTCGGGGTTGCTTGCTGCCTTGGAGGTTGCCGGGGCTTTGGTTTCCGGCTTTGAAGGATGGGCAGATGTGTCCTTGGCGGACGCTGGTGCGTAGTCGCGAACGTCAACACTCTTGATGTCGCTGATGGAGGCGACCAGGTCCTTGATGGTTTTCGGGTCCGCCTGGCTGGTCATCACAAGAGCCAACTTGGGGCCCACCTGCTCCGACTCGATCTCCTCGGCAGAAGGTGAGGATTTGACCACTTCGCCGAGAGCCCCCAACTCGATGAGCACCTGAAAATGCCGGGCGGCCATCAAGGGGCTATCCTCATCCACTTGGACGTCCAGCCGGTAGCTGTGCGTGTCATCGTCACTGCTGCTCAGAAGTGCATTTTCATTGTCGCTCAGCGTGAGCAGCGTCTCCGAGCTGCTCTTGCCAACGCTGCCTGCGCTGGCAATACCGGTAGCGGCGAGCTTTGCTACAACACCCGTGATGTCCAAGGAGCTTTGTTTGAGTGATTCGACTTCGGAGGTTAGTACGCGGAGAGCATCCAGCGATTCCAGTAGGGTGTTGATGATCTGGGTCTCAACGGAGACGGTTCCCTTTCGCAATTTGTCCAGCACCGTCTCCATGGCGTGGGTTAGCTGTGCCATGCGCTGGTGACCGATGGTTGCTGAGGAACCCTTGAGCGTGTGAGCAGCCCGAAAAATCTCTTGGAGCAGGTCCGGGTTGGCGCCGTCGCTTTCCAGCTTGATCAAGTCCTCATCGAGCAGTTGAAGCTGCTCTTCCGCTTCCTCAAGGAAGAGCTTCAGCTCCTCGGCGGTGGCATCAAATGATAGGCTCATATAAGTATCCTCGTTGCCCATTATCTGGCGGCCAATGCGGCCGGACTGGCTTCTTGTAGTTTTTGGAGAGCAGGCGGCAGCCACACCCGAGGTGTGACCACAGAGGGGTGAAACCAAGCTTCCGGCTGCTTCGTGGCTCTGAATGACAGCTTGCTTTCATCGCATCAAAGCCTGCGCTTCCTTGCTGTTGCACTAGGCCACCGGGCTCAAGGCCAGGCTGTCCTAGGTTCGGGCAGATATGGTGAACTCCATATCGCCATCTACTTATAAATTTCGGCTGCAAAGGGCGAATACTCAAGGGGACCAAAGTCCCTGCCGGCCCCGGCACAAGTCCCAGCGGGTGGAGGTGCACCATGGTAGGTGGTGGCTTACGCCGGCAGATTGCGGGCCGGAAGTGGAATCGTGTGCTAAAATATGGGACACCAAATCCGGTTTGCTAGAGTTTTATAGCTAGGGGGAGTGGAATAGTGTTCAACGGCCCGGCAAAATACCTTGTCCTTATCCTCAGGCTGGCCCTGGGGCTGGTCTTCATCTGGTCCGGAGCGCCTAAGCTCCTGCAGTTGAGCGAGTTCTCTAGTATCGTCCAGAGCTACCATGTCCTGCCACAAGTACTCGCCGTTCCCTTTGCCTACGCCCTTCCTTGGATAGAGCTGATCCTCGGTATCCTGCTCTTCTTGGGTATTCTCACCCGTCCGGCCGCCGGTCTGGCGCTGGCTCTGCTGCTTTGCTTCATGGCCGCCATCGGCATCGCCATGGCCGGGGGAACGATGCCGCCGGATTGCGGCTGCTTCGGCCTCGCTGAGGTCTTCGGCTCCTCCGGCCCGGAAACGCTTGTCCGGGACATCCCCCTGGTGATAATAGCTTTCTTGGTGTTGGCCGGCGACAGAGGATTGCTTTCCGTATTACCATCCGGCGGGCGGCGCCCCAGGGGCGAACTCCTGTCTGTGGCCGGAACGGGAGCTTTGTTAGGCACACTGGTTGTCGTCGCGCTGGCTGGTTCCTTTTACTATGCTGTTGGCCTTGCCGCTCCCAATCCGGCCATTGCCAGTGGCCAGGTGAAGATAGCTGCCGTCGCCGAGGTGAAGCAGCGGCTCGACCGGGGTGAGGATTTTGTGCTGGTGGATGTGCGGCCGGAGGACGAATACAAGGCCGGCCATATTCCAGGAGCCGTATCACTCCCCCTCGAGCTCATTGCCCAGCGTTACCAAGAGCTCCCCAAGAGCAAACTGATAATTGTCTATTGCGAATCAGCGGATTGCGACTCGAGCGCGACCGCCGCCGATAATCTGCTGTCGCTTGGTTTCAGCAACTTGGAGGATATGAAGGACGGCATTCAAGGGTGGCAAGCGGCCGGCTATCCCCTGCAGAACAACTGACATGCCGATAGTGGAGGGAATCGAATGGCACAGCACCGCGTCGCCGTTATCGCTGGAGATGGCATTGGCAAGGAGGTAGTCCCGGCGGGGCTAAGGGTATTGAACGCCGCTCTGGAAGCCGCAGGCGCTCCGGGCCTGCTCACCGCGGAGTTCGACTGGGGCAGCGAGTACTATCTCCAGAATGGCCGGATGATGCCGGAGGACGCTCTGGCAACCCTTGACCGCTTCGACGCCATTTACCTGGGGGCCATTGGTGATCCGCGCGTGCCGGACCACGTATCCCTCTGGGGGCTTCTTCTTCCGATCCGCAAGAGCTTTGACCTCTATGTCAATTTGCGGCCCGTTAAGCTGCTAAGGGGGGTGACCAGCCCGCTGCGAGATAAGGAGCCGGCGGACATCGATTTTCTCTGTGTTCGTGAAAACACGGAAGGTGAGTATGCGGGTGTTGGCGGCCGGGTGCATACCGGCACGCCATACGAGGTCGCCCTGCAGACCAATGTCTTCACCTACCATGCCGTGGAGCGCATCGTTCGCTACTCCTTCGAGTTGGCCCGGACAAGGCGCCACCGGCTCGCCAGTATCACGAAATCCAACGCCTGCCAGTACAGCATGGTGTTCTGGGACGAGGTCGTGGAAGCGGTTAGCAAGGGTTACCCGGATGTGGAGGTCAACCGCATGCACGTTGATGCGGCGGCAGCCTATTTCGTTACGCGGCCTGAGTCCTTCGACGTGGTGGTCGCCTCCAATCTCTTCGCTGATATTCTCACCGATCTTGGTGGCGCTATTCAAGGTAGCCTGGGAATGGCTCCTAGCGCCAACCTGAGCCCTGAGCGCAAGCACCCCTCGCTATTCGAGCCTGTGCACGGGTCGGCCCCGGATATCGCCGGAAAAGGAATAGCTAACCCAGCCGGCGCCATCTGGGCTGGATCCATGATGCTCGATTTCTTGGGTGAATCGCAAGCGGCCGCCCTTGTCATGGAGGCTTTGCAGCAGATACTTGAAGCCGGCCAGACAAAGACGCCCGATCTTGGCGGCAAAGCGTCGACCGAGGAAATGGCCGGGGAGATAGCGGAGATGGTGCGGAGCTTAGCCGGGAAGCTGTAGAGGCGCTACAATTGCCGCAGCGCGAGGGCCGTGCTATACTCCCTGCCATTGGGCTACCATACAGGGCGGAGGCGTTCTCGCACTTTTTAACCGTTGACAAGCGAATTCGTTGACCTTTCCGGTTATCATTTGATGTAAGCGGAGGCAGGCATGAAGAAGATTATCAATGACCCGTTTGCGTTCGTCGACGAGATGCTGGATGGCATTCTGCTCGCCCATCCCAACAAGCTCAAGGCAGTCACCGAGGACCGCCGGGCGATAGTGAGAGCCGACGCTCCCGTGCAAGGAAAAGTCGCCATCGCTACCGGTGGGGGCTCCGGACATCTTCCCGTTTTTATGGGCTATGTCGGTCAGGGCCTGGCGGACGGCGTGGCGATCGGCAACGTCTTCTCCTCGCCTAGTTACGATCAAATGCTGGAAGCCACGCGCGCCATCAATGGCGGCGCCGGGGTGCTCTATCTCTACGGCAACTATATGGGCGACCGGATGAACTTCGATATGGCCGCGGAGATGGCGGAGATGGAGGACATCCCGGTAAAAACGGTCCTGGCCGCCGATGACGTAGCGTCGGCGCCCCCGGCGGAAGCGGCGAAGCGACGAGGGGTGGCAGGTATCTTCTTCGCCTACAAGATTGCCGGAGCCCGCGCGGAGGAGGGGGCCACGCTGGACGAGGTGACCGCGGTGGCGCAGAAGGTCATCGACAACACACGCAGCATGGGCGTGGCGTTATCTCCCTGCACCTTACCGGCCGCCGGCAAGCCAACCTTCACCATTGGCGAAGACGAAATGGAGATCGGAATGGGCATTCACGGCGAACCTGGTGTGCGACGTGGCAAGCTGGAGAGCGCCGACAAGATCACCGAGAATCTCATCAGTGAGATAGTCCATGACCTGCCATTCAAATCGGGGGATGAGGTGGCGATTCTGATCAACGGGCTCGGCGCCACCCCCAAGGAAGAGCTCTACATCATGTACCGCAAGGCGGATGAACTGCTCAAAGCTCGTGGTATCAAGATCTACCGTCCGTACGTCGGCGAGTACGCCACGTCCATGGAGATGGC
>JAMCWQ010000031.1 GCA_023480825.1 Chloroflexota bacterium
CGCCAGGACTAAGGCTTTGGAAGTTGAAGATGCCGTGCTTTCCCGGCCACAGGCCGGTGATAAAAGAAGTCCAGGCCGGCGCTGTGAAGGAGGGATACGTGGATTGAAGCACTCCGCTGGCCCCTTCTTCTCGCAGCTTCTGGAGATTTGGCAGCTTGCCCAGTTCTATCAGCCTGTCGACCAGTCCAAAATCGGCACCGTCCAGCCCCAGCAAAACCACGGACGGCCGGCAAGTCCCAGAGGAAGTCGGCTTAGAGTCGGGCTCCATCGGATGCAAGGGTGTCCAATCCGGCAATTACACGGTCTCCTAATTCTGCAAGTGGTTACGGCAGAGCAGCGGTTTGCCTGCTGCCGAGCTCGGGCTGGGCAGTTCCCAAAGCGGCGCCGCCAGCCGGCTGCTCAGGTTGCGGGAGAATATTCCATTCGTGGGGCATGACTACCAACCCGCCGCACCCTTGCTGCTCGCCTTCGATCCGGAACGTAGCCAATGAGTCTTGCCGGTCGTAGAACGGGAGATCCGGCCGGCCGCGCGTCACCCAGACCCCAACGGTGTACGAGCCCGGTGCCAGCACCGGGTCGCTGTAGGTAATCTGCAGCTGCCCGCGAGAGGGTAGCTGCGTCAAATCAAGACCTCGCCCTCTGGCAGCCGTATGGTGGCAGCTCACGCCTTCTTGGCTGAATATGTGCACGATGAAGTTGGGAGTCTCTGCGATGGATGCAGCCTCAAATATGAGGTCAATGATGATGGGCTCACCGCTCCGGAAGGTCGTCCTATCGCGGCCATCGCCATCCGACACTCGCGCCTGCACTACCTTCACCGTTCCAATCTCAGGGATGGATCCGGAAGGAGCATCACCCGATTGGGGGAGGCCGGCAAGGCCGGAGGGATGAGCATGCTGCGATGCCCCCCCGGTTTCGCCTTCACCCTGCGCCTCCACTTCTGTGGGCTGTGTTTGCACCGGGGAGATTTTCGGAATACGGTGAATCTTGATTCCCTCTGAGACCTGCCGCAGACTGCTCCCGGAGCGGGAAGCGAGCAGCTGGTCATAGAACTTTATGACGTCCGCCGGGTTCCCCTCGGCGACAAGCTCGCCATTGTGAAGGAGAAGCACGCGGTCGCATACTTGCTTGACAACGGGAGCCACGTGGGAGACGAAGAGGATAGTAACGCCGTCCTTCCGCATTTGGTAGATCTTATCAAGGCACTTCTGGCGAAAGGCATCGTCTCCAACCGCCAGCACTTCATCTATAACCAGAATGTCAGGAGTGGTCATCACGGCAACGGCGAATCCGAGCCGCATGTACATACCCGAGGAATAATGCTTGATGGGGATGTCGATGAAGCGCTCCAGCTCGGAAAAGTCCACGATCTCTTCGAAGCGGGCATCGATCTCTTTGCGCTTCAATCCGAGGATGGAACCGTTGAGGTACACATTTTCCTTACCGGTCAGGTCGGGATGGAAGCCGGCGCCCAGCTCCAAAAGGGCGGAAACCCGCCCATTGACGCGCACTCCGCCGGTAGTGGGCTTCAAGATCCCGGAAACGAGCTTAAGTACCGTGCTCTTGCCTGATCCATTTTGGCCGATCAGACCAATACTTTCACCGGCGGCAATGGAGAAGCTGACGTTTCTGAGCGCCCAGAACTCTTCACTAGAGCCGTTGCGGCGGAACAAGTTCACCGCCATCTCCTGGAAAGAACGGGCCTTATCGTGGTGAAGGATGAATCTCTTTGATACTTTCTTGAAGCGAATAGCCTCTGCCAATTACAGTTCCTCGACAAAAGACCTGCCGGCGCGCAGGAAGACAAGGTAGCCAATAGCCAAGACAGCGCAGGATGTCACGAATGTGCGGAAGAGGAAGCTGGGGTCCGGTGGCGCGCCGCTGTAGAAGATTAGGCGAAAAGACTCCGTTATGGAGGCCATGGGATTGGCGATATACATGAGACGCCGCACGTCCAGGCCGTTCCACGTTTGGGCAAGGTCTTCCATCCGGTAGAAGATCGGCGTAAAAAAGAACCACGCCATCAACATTACTTCCACGATGACTTGGGTGTCGCGAAAGAAGACGTTGAGGCAGGACAAGGTGATGGCCAATCCCACCAGGAACACTACCTCGATGGCGATGATAACAGGTAAATAGAGCAGCCACAGGGTGAACGGCGCCCGAAATGCTATCATCAAAATCACGAGAATGGGCAAGGAAAGCAGGAAATTCACCAGGTTCGCCAGAACCACAGAGATCGGCAAGACCTCGTGCGGAAAGTTGACCTTCTTGATCACATTGGCGTTGTCGACAATGCTTCGCAGTGAGCCGGTGACGGAGTTGGCGAAGAAGTTCCACGGCAACAGGGCGGAGAGGATGAATAGCGGGAAATTGGGGATGCCGCGAGGCATCAAAACAGTGAAGACCACATAGAATACGACCATCATCAAGAGTGGGTTGAGAAGCGACCAGAAGAAGCCGAGGACGGAGCTCTTGTACCGTACCTTGAGGTCCCGGATGACGAGATTCTTCACCAGCTCGCGGTACTGGAAAAGCTCAACTGGCTTGTGCGCGAGTCCCAAATACACTTGGTTGCTTAGTCTCCAGATTTTCGATACCATCATCCGTAACGGTAACGTAATAGCCGTTTGTCAACTGGCGCGGCAGCCATTATAGCACGCGGCCGGTTCATTCTGTCAAGCTAAATGGAGGATCGCCACTTTATGCAACGACCGATCCCCGCAGAGGTTGCATGTGGGTGCAGCAGGGAAGAGGTCGCGGGAGCGGCGAATGAGTAGCCGCCGCTCCCAGCATCTTTTCGCCCTGATCTTCTATGGCCTCCTCTCCGTTGTTCTGGCGCCCACTGTCGGGAGCGGTTCCACGAAGCCGTGCCTGGAGGCCGCGGAGCCGGCAGAGTCGCCTAAGCCACTGGGAATTGGCAGCGACGGCCGCCGCCTCTCAGTTCAGGTTGCCACCATCGAAGTGATCTGGTAGACCTGCACTCCCTAACATGCAAGGTACGTCCTTCCGCGGAAGGATCAGCCCCGCGCAACAGGGGACACTGGCACGTGCTTAAGGAAAGAGGCGGGGCCCTCGGAATGACAGAACGGGCCCGCCTTGACTCTTGCCCCTTGACCATCTGCCCCCTCCTGGGCGGGGCCTCAGGATGACGCTAATCAGAGACTCCAGCAAAAAAGGGGGCTGGGATGTCCCCAGCCCCCCATTTGCGTGAGCTCAACTCCTGGGCGTTACCGCAACGCCCTATTTTTTGGCGTACGTTATTGTGTCAAAGTACTGGATCGATCTGTTCCCGGCTGCGTCTTCAAACCTCGCCACTACCTTCCGGTTTCCGTATGCGCCGCCCGCAAGCTTGTAGTCGGAGATCGTCGCTGTGCCGGTGCTATCCGGGAAATCTGTCCATGCGGTCTTCCAGGATACGATACCATTGACCACATTGCCAAGTCTGTACCGTTTCACCGGCAGCCCCGAGCTATCGGTAGCCGTGAGAGTCAGGGTCACGGTCAGGATGGTGGTGCTGGGCGCTCCATCGTTGATGCTCACCTGCCCGGTTGGAGGTAGCTTGTCCAAGAAGATCGAGTGGCTCACCGCGTCGGACACATTGTTGGCCCGGTCAGTGTACTTGACGTACACCGTCTTGGACTCGTTGTTGGTACTCGTCCCGCCGAAGGTAGGGTCCTTCAGGTTCCACGATGTCGATCCTATAGTCTTCCCTACCGGCACCACGATGTTCTTCCACTTGCTGCCATCATTGGACACCGAGATGGTGCCAACCCCACTTACCGTGTCGCTGTAGCTGAATGTGAGCTTCACAGTATTACTGGCCGTTGCTTCCGCTCCGCTGTTGATTTGGAAGTCGCCACTTGGCTTATCGGTATCTAGTGTCACCTTCTTGTCGAAGACATTCGGCCCCTTGGTTTCCCATGCTCCTCCCGTATCTTTGACAAGGGAACGGAAGTAGTAGGTAGTGCCACTTGCCCCACCGTCAAAGTCTACGGCATTGAAAGTGCCGGAGATCTCAGTCGTTGGTGACAGCCAATCCGACCAGTTGATGTTGCTCCCGCTCTTCGTACCCACCTGTATGCCATAAGCCTCAACACCGTGGGGCGCCGTTCCGTCCCAGGTGACTGTGAAAGAGGTGGTCTTCTTCCACCCACTAGGGGAGGTAACCGCGGACTGCAGAGGCGGGATCAGGTTCAACTTGGCGTACATCACGTCGATGGAGGAGTCCTCCCGCTGGCTGCGGAAGGTCATGTTCATCTCGCTAGCCCCCGAGGAAAGCCAGGGATTCTTATCCAGCTTGTCAAAGTAGGGGAGGATGGGGCCGACCGTCGTGGAGTGGAACACCCCACTGCCATCTACCGTCCCGCGGGCATAGATAATCTGGAAGTCAGAGGACAATCGCCCGTTGTCGTCACTCCAAGCTATCACCACCTCGCCAGAGGGGCTAACACCCACTGCAGCATTGCGGGCCATGATGTCCTTGTATGGGTCGTAGTTGGTTATCTGGTTCTTGGTCAGCCATTTATTGGTAGCTCCTGACCATTCCCGGTAGATGACGTCCAGATCGTACCCGCTTCTCCAAGCCGCATCCCAAACCGCATGGATGTTGCCATTGGCGTCGGCAGCGAGATTGACGTCATGGGCCACATACCCGGCGGTGGAGATGTTCTGGGGGGTATCCCATGACCCGCTGACACGCTGTGTAGCCCAGATCTGCCCACCCTGCATCCAAGCAACTACTATGTTGTTGTCAGTATTAACGGCGATCTTGGGCCATTTGGACCCCTTGGCAGCCGGTAACAGCTGTGGTGTGCTCCAAGAGCTGCCATCACTGGACTGGGAGAAGTAGACTTGGTAGTCCGAGTCATTGCCGCTATTACTCTGCATCCAGACGGCATAGAAGCCATTGGGACCGGAGGTCAGAGCGATGGACGAGGCTTTGCCCGAGCCCGTGGCATGAGACACCTGCACCCACCCGGAGGTGGGAGCCGGCCAGTTGCCGGCGCTGGTGCGCACCTTCACGTAGACATTGCTCTTGGCATGCCCGTCGTTGTAACGCTGCCAACCGGCGACCGTCCTTGTACCCTTGGTGGCTATGCTCGCATCCCGGCTGCCACCACCGGCATTGTAGTCCGTTATCTGGCTGGCCGGAGTTCTCCACCCGGAGACATTGTCGTTGCCCAGTATCTGCCCTGGGTCACCGGCCGCCCGGTCCTCGAAGGCGGCAAAGGTATAGCCATTAGCATCGGTGGAGTTGCGGGGCATGCCGGTCCATTTGCCGGGTGTGTGGCTCAAGTTCTTCAGTCCCGTCCATAAAGGAGCGGCGGCGGCCTCGGCGGTGCTGGCGCCCATGAAGGCGGCGCCAAAGGGCAGAGCGGCGGCCAGCATGGCGATTACCATGAGGATATGTAGACCCTTGAAAGCTGAGAGTTTTGTCATTGGTCCGTTCTCCTTAGTTCCTGCTAGAGAAGTAGACGACAACCGCCAGTGATACTGGCCCTCTTACTTGGTGACCAAGACGTTGTCAAACCAAGCGCCACCATTAGCGGTGGCGTACATGCCGATAGCGCCACTGGGCAGCGAGGTATCGTTGACATCGAAGAGCTGCTGGTTGGCCACGCTAACCTTGATGCTCGACCCTTGCACCGTGACACTCACCGGATACCAGGTGTTGGCATCATAGCCGGCCCAACTGGAGCTCTCTGCTAAGCGGGTCGTCTTGCCTCCCACCACCTTCTCCAGCCAGATTCCCGGCTGGCCGGTGTTCGGCTTGCCGGCCATGACCAGCTGGTAGTAGCCGGCACTGGTCTGGCGGAAGGTGAGGCCCATAAGGTCACCACTGGTGCCAAGGAGCTGGGCGGAGAGAGTGTAGTTGGTCCAGCCCTCGTTGCCGGCCTTGGCTATGGTATCGACTCCCGAGAGCTCCCCGGAGGCATCGCCGTTCTGGATCAGGTGTCCTTCCCTCACCGCCCACAATGCCGGCTCTCCATAGGGATCGGAGGGATTGACAATGGTCCAGCCGTTCATGGACCCATTGTCAAAGTCGGCTGAGAACAGGACGTTGGCTCCTTGAGGGAGCATCGGCTTGGCAACAGGGGGAACAGCAGGTGTAGGAACGACAGTCATCGTTGGCACATCGGCCTGTACGGTAGTGTCGCCGGGGGCCGGGGTTGCGGTAGGAGTGGCAGCATAGCCATCAGCAGTCTGGGTAACGGCCGCCACCGGCTGGGAACCCGAATCCGCCGAGGGAGGAGCTGCGCCGCATCCGGCAAGCAGCAAAGCGGTGATAGCGAGAGTAATTGGCGCGGTGATTAGCCACTTGGTCATGGTTCCTCCTCCATTTTCTGGGAAATCGATCAACCGGCAGAGGAGTGGTCGATTGTAGGTAACGAAATCCTCCGCAAAGATGCCCCGCCACGGGTGGGCGGCGGCTAGTATATTTGCCGGCCTCGACAACTGTCAAGTCCCACTACTATTCTATAACGCAGCGCAGATATAGTTTGTGGTACTTTTTTCCTACTTTTCCAGCCCGATAGAGTCGAGTTCTATTCCCAGCGACCGGCTGTCATACCCAAGTCCGCTGTCGCTAGGAGACCAGGTGCTGGAATGAAGGGATATCGTCAGTTCATCCCGGCCCGCTGCCAGGGCCTTCGTGGGCACCTCCATTCTGTAAGTATTGAAGCCGCTAGTTATGTCCAGCTTGCCGATCGGAACCCCGTTGACCGCCACGGTTACTGATGCCGCCTTGTCTCGCTGCTGCGGCCCGGCGCTGGCTCGCAGGGTCAGGTACCCCGGGCCGTTCCAGCCGCTGGCGATTCTTATCTGGGCATCGGGACCCGTCCAGCGGAAGACTGTTCCACTGGGGTCGGATTCCTTCTCGTAGAAACCGGAGACGAGATATTGGTAGTCGAAACCGCCGATGTCGATTCTAACGGTGTCGCTGGGTTTCGTTCCAGTGGCTGGGGCAGGCTCCGGCTTGTAGATGCCGAAGTGCAATTCCGAACTATAGGTGTTCATCGGCTTCTGATCGAACTGTTGTTCGAACTCCGGCACATCCATAGTCCATTCCCCGATCTCGTGCAACTCCATATCCTTTAACGCAAGTTTACCCCCGTTGGTTCCAGCGATGATGAAAACGTTGTGCCCCTCACTCTGCCAGCGCTGTATCATCGATTCAACCACAGAGTTGTCTGGCTGGTCTAGTCTGAGTGAGAAAACATCCAGCCCATAAACGTACTCCAAAGGAGTTGCCACCACATAGGGTTCGTCTCGTCTCTCGCTGAAAAGCAGTATGTCTCCCTTCTTGAATTGAGAAGACAGAGCCCCAATCTGGTCGATGAGGCCGCGATACTCGACGTGGGGCACGATTACCCTTCCCGTGTAGACAAAAAAGGCAATCATTACTATGGTCAATACGGCGCTGGTGCCAATGGCAATTGGTCGCCATTTCTTCACCCTGGCGAACTCTACCAAGGCCAGTGCTGCGGTAAGACTCAAAGCGGGAAGGACAACGGGAATGTAGCGCCGCATCGTGTAGATGTAGTACTGGACGGTGTAGGTCTCGTTCACATAGATGAACAGGTAGATGCCACTCATCGTGAGAAGAAGCAGTGTCGTGCCGTCAAGACGCCGCCGTATCCACAACGCCATGCCGGCCGTGGAAAGCAGTATTCCCAATGGTGAGAGATACCACCCCAACCTGACCATATTGGCGGAGGACCCTCTTGGCACAGGTGCGCCAATATACCCGGCAAGGATTCCGGGCGCCAATGATAGGTTGCGGAGCAATCCGGCGCTTATTATCCCGGGACGGATGAGGTAGGCGTACCCCACAAAGACCACAAGCACTACCGAGAGGGCGATGGTAATCAAGTTGAGGTTTGCTTTGATTTGCCGCTCCACAAATCTGACGATGCCAGTCTTGCGGTCGAGTATCACCAGCAGGACTAGCGAAATCACACCGAGCGGGATTTCCCATACCGGCCAGGTTTCGAGCATGTAGCGGATTATGTGATGGTAAAGGTCCACAGTGTACGGATAAGTGAAGAACGCGAGGTGCAGTCCCGCATGCACGCCCATAAGTCCCAGCGGAGCGAAGAAGTACCAGTGCGCCGTTTGCCAGCGCCGGGAGAGCCGCAAGTAAAGGGCATAGGCGATGGCGGGCAAAATGAAAAAGATGAAGTCCGGGCGCACCATCATGATCTGGCCCATAGAGGCGCCGGCCACCACGCCGAAAAACCGGGCCTGAGGCCCATTTTCTTTCCGCAGGGCTTCGATGAACAAGACGAACGCAAACACCATCCCCCAGAACAGAAGCTGGTTCAACCCTTCTGAAGTTGGGTAGCGGGCAAACCAGATCTGAGCCGAGTTCAGCAGCAAGAAGAGCGTGGCAATTAGAGCAACCCAGTTGCCAAAGAGTCGTTTTCCGGCGACGTAGACTCCGGCGGTGGATAGCAGCAGAATGAAAGGCATGACCTGGAGGCCGGCCTGCAGACCAAGGGCCGATATCCAGATGGCGATCCATGCCGGCAGCAGGTGGTACAACTGAGGCAGAACGAGCCCGGCTTGTTTGTCGAGCACGTAGAATCCGGGTATTCTCCACTCTTGAAGGGTGAAACGTCCCGGCAACAGCCCCAAGAGCAGCTGCTTCTCTTCGTCCGGGTTCAGGGCCGCCAGCTGGGGATCTTTGGTGATAATGCCTCCAGTTCTGGCGATACTGGCACCCGTGTTTACGTAGACCCCCGAATCGAGATCGCCACGGATCATCTCCGCGGGATGAAAGAAGAGGGCAGCGGCTACCAGCAATTCCACCGCCAGCGCCGCTTCGTACCAACGAGGCATGCGGAGGGACAAATGCAGGCCGAGATGACCGTGCTCTCTCCTCCACAAAATCCCGGTACAGATGAGGAACAGTCCCATCAGCAGCGACCACAGGAGTTGAATCGAATAGACACCCAGCTCCGCCAGGACAAACGCGGTCCATCCACTGATTAGTATGCTCACGAACACGCGCACGAAGACGCGCTCGACAAACTCCCCATCCCAAAGCTTGAGTCCCTGCCCGAGAGCCAGCCGGCACACCACAGCACCTGGAAGGTACAGGATGAGGGGAAGCGCAAGCACAACCCCTACTATGGTGTCTAGTTGCACTGCACCGCCTCCAACAGTATCCGGTACTCATCTACCGTCCGCTGCGCCACCTCGGGCCAGGCGAAATCCTTCCTCACCCGGGTGTGCCCCTCTTCGCCAAGCTGGCGCAGGCTCAAGGGCCGGGACAGGCAGATGTCTATCTTGGCCGCCAGTTCTTCCGCATTTCCCGGAGAAGCCAAATAGCCGGACACTCCTTCGGCGACCTTGTCCGGAATGCCTCCCACCCGGCTGGCGATGACCGGCAGGCAATGCGCCATTGCTTCCAGTGTCACGATCGAGCTACCCTCATAGAGAGTGGGGTGTAGGAAGACATGAGCCAACTCCATTAGGCTGTGCAGTTCCCGGTCGCTCGCCCGTCCCCCAAAGATGATGTGGCCGGCAATGCCGGCGGAGGCGGCCCGCCGGACAAGCTCCATTCTTTGTGACCCCTCACCAACAATTATCCACTGCCAGTTGATGGGCAACCGGTCACCAAGCTTGGCGAAAGCCTCTATCGCCACTTGGAACCCTTTGTTCGCTTCCAGACGGCCGGCACTCACGAATATGGGCCATCTTTCCTGAAGGTTGTACCTCTCCGACACTGCCTGCGTGGCGCCATGGTCCACAAATCTGAGGCAATCGTCGATGTCTATGGCATTCGGCAAGGTCACCACTTGCGATCTGGACACTCCCAAGTGCTCTATCACCTCCCTCACCATTGACCTGTCGGTGGCGATCACGCGGTCGGCCAAGCGGGACCCGTACCGGTACAAGGCACGAAAATAGCTGTAAGCGAGGCGCCGCCGGATGTCCCTGACCTTGAAATCTTCTAGTCCGTGCGGATTGGAGACCAGCGGAATTCGCAAGCCGGCCCGCCTCTTCTGCCAGGCGCATCCGAAGGCGCTCAGTCCGTGAGCGTGGATTATGTCAACACCGGCGCTTCCGGCGAAGGAACAGACCTGTCGCCCTTGGAGTATGGCGAAGACCGGGTAATTGCTCACCCGGTCCGGCACGGAGTTGGCCCGCAAAGGCAGATAAGTGTAGGGAGTGAGGTACACCGGTATGCCCGCCAGCCTGCTGTAGGCGGCAGCCGTGTCCTCGTTCTCTGGAGCGGGAAACGCCGGCAGAGAGGCAAACAGGTGGACGTCGACCCCTAAACGCTTGAGGTGGGTGGCAAGGTAGTACACGTGCTTTTCGAGGCCGCCAAAGCCGTGATACGGGTATACCGCCCGCGAGGCGATTGCCACTCTCAGCTCCGGCCCTTTCATGCTGCCGCCAACTCCTGGTATAGCATCTCCATCTGTGCGGCGACCGCGCGGGTGGAGAACCGCTCTGAGGCCACCTCTCGCGCCCGCGTGGCCATTCTCTCCCTGAGTGCGCTATCTGCCAGCGCCAGCGCCACCTGGGATACAAACTCGCCGGAATCGTTGGCCAGCAGCCCGTTCATGCCGTTCTCAATGATGTCCCCGGTCCCCCCGGTGTTTATGGCCACCACCGGCACCCCCACCGCCATGGCTTCCAGAAGCACACGGCTGAGCGGCTCCGGCCAAGCTGAGGGGAACAACAGCAACTCGGACCGCGCCATAAGGCGGAGCACTTCGTCGTTTTCGACCCAGCCGGCAAAGCGGACGTCCAGTCCAGATCGGGCAGCCGAGCGCTTCATTTCCTCTTCCAGAGAGCCGTCGCCCAGCACAATGGTGGGCATGCCCGGGCGCAAGCGTTCGAGCAGCGGTAGGAGCTGGCCGGCACCCTTGTTGCTCTCCAGCTTGCCGGCGAAAAGCAAGTACCTGCCTTGTATTCCGTAGTGCGGAGGAGAGGCAATGATCCGCTGAACCTGTTCGGCATCCACACTGTTGGGCACCACCACGAGTCGTTCGCGTGGCACGATGCCGCTGAGCGCTCCGGCCACATAGTCGCTGACCGCGGTGACTTTGCTAGACGAGGCCAGGCAACGCACCTTGTAGCGCAGGCCGGCGTTGAGTACGGGCAGGAGAAATGTTCCCGGCAGACCTTTTGCGCCGTGCCGGTCCCATACGCAGCCCAGCGCACCGGGGGCCGAGCACCCGGTGCATACGCCTTCTCCCTTGGTCATGGTGCCAAAGAGACATACCGGCCAGAAGTCCCGGACGGTGCTGACCACGGGTAACCCCCGGCGCCGGGCTGCGAGAACGGCCGGCGGCACAGTCATGGAATGCTGCCCATGGATCACATCCGGTTTCCAGCGCCCGGCGAGTCCTCCCAGAAAAGCCGAGAAAGCAGGGTAGAAGGCCGGCCCCTTGAAGACTGCCCTCAGGAAAGGGATATCAGGCGCTCGATACTCGAACTCCTCGACCTCAACGCCAAGGTAATGCGAGCCCGACCGCGCCTGTCCGCCGGTCCTGGGCACAGCGACCTTCACCTGATGCCCGCGCTGTAAAAGCCCCTTAGCCAGGTAGTAGGTGCTCCAACCGCTGCCTCCACAACGAGGTGGGAAGACGTCGGACGCCAGTAGAACTCTCATCGTCCCAATATCTCGCTAAACAGGCCGTCCAGACGCTCGCAATGGCGCTGCCAGCTGTACTGCTCCACCACGCGCTGCCTGGCGTTTTTGCCAAGTCGCCGTGCCATCTCCGGGTCCATGATCAACCTCTCGATGGCCGCTGCCAGTAGCTCCACATAGATCGGAAGAGCGTCGT
>JAMCWQ010000009.1 GCA_023480825.1 Chloroflexota bacterium
GCCGCCATTCCCATTCAGTGGCCCAAGGTGGATCACACCGGGCGACTATAGGTGGATCACACCGGGCGATCATCCCTGGCTCACATCGGGCGACTACAGGTGGATCATTATCGGGCGGTCAATGACAGGGGGTGAATCAGCACGGGCGAGGCGTCAGAGCACGAGACCCTGACCTACGGAAAGGTCACCGTCAAGGCGCACAGGGCCGTGCGCCACCACATCTTGCCTTTGCCCCTCGTGATGGCCGGGGAGCCCACAGCCCCGGCGCTACGTTTACCCTGTTGGAAAGCCCTAACCCCCTAGCCCCCGGCGGGCGCATGCCCATGCGTCCCTACATCAGGGGGAACTGATAAAGTCCCACTGCTAAGGGGGATTTAGGGGGTCTTGATGGTCGGGAATGCAACAGTTATCCCTTCTCAAGGCCTCAACCCCCCTAGCCCCCCTTATCAGGGGGGAACCTACCCCATGGCCGGCGGCCTGATAAATCGGGACCTACAGGGCTCCTTGCCCCTTTGACCCTTGACCCCTTGACCCTTTCGCTACACCGTCAATACGCCGCTCATCACCAGTAGCACCACGCCGGCGAGCAGGGTCGCTGCCGCGCCGGTGAGAACCCAGCGCTTCTCGGTGGGGGTGTACTTGCCGGCCGGGTCGTATCCCATCCAGCGGATCACCCTGGACAAAAAAATGCCAGTAACGGCGAGCTCGAAGCCGATCGCCAGAAAATAGACCGACATCCGGAGGGTGGACGCGGCATCCACAGGCAGGAATTCGTTCAACAGCAAGGGAAAGAAAAGAATGAGAAGATAAAACCCGAAGGTGCGCGAGGTCCTCCTCTTGCGCTCTGCACTGGACACTGTTCAGTTCTCCTTCTATCAATCGGTGGACTGTGCAAGCGCCAGGCAAGCCCTCACGCCCTGTTTGCCCACACAAACAACGCTGAAATACTAACTGGGCGATGGAGGCAAGGTCTGCCCGCCGGACTCATCCTCCGCCTTGGGCTCGGACTCGGTTACTTCTATCGTGGTCATCCCGTGGTGTGCCCGGTGGTAGTGCCGGCGTCGTCTCGCTTCAGGCTCCGCCTCGGCTTCCGGCGTTGTGCCCGTTTCCGCTTGGACCGCAATAAGCTGGAGACTCATTTCTTTGACCTTCTTCTCCAGCCAGGATATGTGCCTCTCTTCGTCGGGCAGCACCTTGGCAACCGCTTCGGCAATTCTGGCATCTGCCGTCTCTGTAGCCACTTCCTGCAGGATGGCCCAATCCAGCCGGTCCCGGTACTCGGTGAGCAGTAGGTCACGCAGGTTCAAGACTTGGCCGGACCGCCCCCGGCGGAGAACGTCGGCGAACCCCTTGCCCCAGGCCAGTGTGAAAGCTGCTGCCTCCATTAAGCCGCTGGGGTTTCCCCCCATCTCGTCCATTAGATCTTGGGCTACCTGATAGTGCCTTTCCGATTCTGCTCCGAATTCGCGCAGTGTTGCCTTGACCTCCTGGTCTCGTGTTTGCTGGGCATACTGCGGGTAGCTCTCCGCGGCAAATCTCTCTACCGATATCACTTCATTCAGGTGCTCGAAGAGTCTCTCCCGGTCCATGTATCTCCTCCCTCGAAAAGCCGGTAATCCGGCGGGCGACGACCGCAATCTGATAGGGCTCGTATCCGCAATTACCATGCCCGGAAAACGGTGGGAGACTGATTGGGGAATGGTCATAGTTATCATAGTCTACTTCTCCTTGGAAGGCAAGGCGGCGTCCTTGACAGGTGGGCGGCTTTTTTCTATACTAGCCAGGATTCAAGCGTTCGCGGTCCCCCAAATGTGTCCGATGGAGCTTGGGTCGTCTTTAGGTGGGGGTATAGCTCAGCTGGGAGAGCGCTACATTCGCATTGTAGAGGTCAGGGGTTCGAATCCCCTTACCTCCACCATCTTACTTCTACCGCGATTTGACACCGCCGCCCGCTTAGTGTAAAATTCTCTTCACTTGAACGAAAGAGCACAATCCGGTACAATTGCTCGCGCAAAGCGTCGAACGGGAGTAGTAGGCCGCTTTCATAGAGAGCCGGGGAAGGGTGGAAGCCCGGTAGCCGCAAGGCGCAAGGCCGAACTCGCCCGGGAGTTGCGGTGGTGAAGCCGAAGTAGTCATCGCCGGTTGGCTTCCGTTATCGGGCCAAGAGCGGATGGATATGGGGCTGTAGCTCAGCTGGGAGAGCACAACACTGGCAGTGTTGGGGTCAGGGGTTCGAATCCCCTCAGCTCCACCAAACCGGTATCCATCAAGCAGGGTGGTACCGCGGAATGACCTTTGAATCGAGGCCTTTCGTCCCTGAACGGGGCGAGAAGGCCTTTATTGTTGCCATTTTTTATCCATTGCTTGGTGGGAGAGCCATAAATGAGGGAAAGATACAACCCGCAAGAGATCGAGCCGAAGTGGCAAGCGCGCTGGGCGGATGCGAAGCTCTATCACGTAACGGAGTCGAGTCACAAGCCGCATTTCTACTCTTTGGTGATGTTCCCATACCCCTCCGGGGACCTGCACATGGGCCATATGCGCAATTACGCCATTGGCGACCTCGTGGCGCGCTACAAAACGATGCAGGGGTTCAATGTCCTCAACCCTATGGGCTGGGATGCCTTCGGCCTGCCTGCCGAGAACGCGGCCATCAAGGTGGGTGTTCACCCGGCCATTAATACCTACAAGAACATCTCACGGATGAAAGAGCAGTTCTACAAGATGGGCATCTGCTACGACTGGGACCGCGAGGTCACCTCCTGCGATCCGTCCTACTACAAATGGACCCAGTGGCTCTTTGCCCTTTTCTACAAGATGGGGCTGGCTTACAAGAAGAAGGCGCCGGCCAACTGGTGCCCGTCCTGCGCCACAGTGCTGGCAAATGAGCAGGTGGTGGACGGCGCGTGCGAGCGTTGCGGCACCACTGTGACCAAGAAAGACCTGGAGCAGTGGTTCTTCCGCATCACCGCCTATGCAGACAGGCTCCTGAAGGACCTCGATCTGCTGGGAGGCTGGCCCGAGCGAGTCCGCACCATGCAGCGGAACTGGATCGGCCGCAGTGAGGGCTGCGAGGCGGAATTCGGCATCGAGGGCTCGGACGAGCGCATACGCGTCTTCACCACCCGGCCGGACACTCTCTATGGCGTCACGTTCATGGTGCTGGCGCCGGAGCATCCGCTGGTCGAAAAGTTGACCACTCCCGACCACCGGGTGGAGGTGAAGGCCTATGCGGAGCAGGCGAGGCGGCAGAGCGAAGTGGAGCGCCTTTCCGCCGAGTTGGATAAGACGGGTGTCTTCACCGGCAGTTATGCTATCAATTTGCTGAATGGCAAGAAGGTGCCGATCTGGGTGGCGGACTATGTCCTGATGGGCTATGGCACAGGGGCCGTAATGGGCGTGCCGGCTCACGACGAGCGTGACCACGCCTTTGCCCACAAGTACGGCATCCCAATTATCACCGTCATCGAGCCCAAGCCGGACGACGCACAGGGCAAGGAGCGTTTGGCGGCCAGCGAACACCCGGACCTCTATATCGATCCGGGCGTTATGGTGAATTCCGGTACCTTCACGGGCACCGGCAATATTGAGGGCAAGCAAGCCATTTGTGATTACCTGGAGCAGAAGGGCTTCGGAGCCAAGACGGTGGTGTACCGGCTGCGGGACTGGCTGATCTCCCGCCAGCGCTATTGGGGAGCGCCGATTCCCATCGTCTATTGCGACAAATGCGGAACACAACTGGTGCCCGACGATCAACTGCCCGTCCTGTTGCCACCCAATGTGGATTTCCGCCCCACCGGCGAGTCGCCTTTGACCAGGGTCCCCGAGTTTGTTAACACCACCTGCCCGCAGTGCGGCGGGCCGGCCCGCCGCGAGACCGACACCATGGATACCTTTGTCTGCTCCTCGTGGTACTACTTTCGCTATGCGGACCCCCACAATAGTGAGGAGCCCTTTAGCAAGGACAAAGTGGACTACTGGGAACCGGTAGACCAGTACACTGGCGGTGTGGAGCATGCCATTCTGCACCTGATGTACTCCCGTTTCTTCACCAAGGTCCTGTACGACGCCGGATTGGTCCCGAATGTGGAGCCTTTCACCCGCCTCTTCACCCAGGGCATGATCTACAAGGATGGGGCGAAGATGTCCAAGTCCAAGGGCAATGTTGTGCCGGTCGATGATATGGTTGGGAGCCATGGGGCGGATACCGCCAGGTTGTTCATTCTCTTCGTCAGCCCACCCGAGATGGATGCCGAATGGAGCGATCAAGGCGTCGAAGGCTCTTACCGCTTCCTGGGCAGGGTCTGGCGTATGATCGACGAGAGGGTCCATGTCGATGCCTCTGCGCCAATCGATAGCGAATCGCTGGACGAAGAGGACCGTGACCTCTTGCGGATGGTGCACAAGACCATCCGGCGGGTCACCGACGATATCGAGCGCTTCCACTTGAACACCGGCGTCAGTGCTATCATGGAGCTGACCAACGCTATGACCGCGTATGTCGAGGCTCATGGAGTTACGCCGGTCTTCAACGAGGCGGCGGAGAACCTGCTTCTGCTACTCGCACCATTTGCCCCACACATCGCCGAAGAGTTGTGGCATACCGCGGGTGGGCAGGACAGCGTGCACAAACAGTCCTGGCCGGCTTATTCAGAGAGCCTCGCCGCCGAGGAACAGGTGACAATAGTCCTTCAAGTGAACGGCAAGGTCAAAGACCGGCTGACCGTTCCCGTGGATATCTCCGAGGAAGAGGCGAAGAAGCTGGCGCTGGAAAACAACCGGGTGAAGTCCAGCTTGGACGGCCGGCAGGTGAGACGCATCGTCTACGTGCCCCAGCGGCTGATAAACGTGGTTATCTAATGCCAAATAAGGCCCGAGCATTCTTTCCCGTCGCCTGGATCACTTCTTCGACGCTGATGCCCCTGGCGGCGGCCAGGGCTTCGGCGACCAGCCGCACCCTGGCCGGCTCGTTAGCCCGGCCCCGGTAGGGTTCGGGAGACAGGAAGGGAGAATCTGTTTCCAGCACCAGGCGGTCCAGTGGTAACCGCCCTGCGATGTCTCTCCGGGCGCCGGCATTCTTGTAGGTGAGAGGCCCGGCTAAGGAGATGTAATAGCCGAGACCGATGCAGCGGAGGGCCATCTCGTAGCTTCCGGAGAAGCAGTGCATCACTCCTCGCGTGCCATGCGCCTCCGACTCTAGTATTTCCAACGCGGTGTCGTCTGCCTCGCGGCTGTGGATTATCAAAGGCAGCGCCAGTTCGCGGGCCAGCCGGATGTGCCTCTTGAACGCCTCGATCTGTGTTTCCTTGGGCGATTTGTCCCTGTAGAAATCAAGGCCGGTCTCCCCGATCGCCACGACCTTGTCACCGGTGAGCAATTGCGCCAGGGTATCCCACGTAGCATCATCTGCTCCGGCGGTGTAGTTGGGGTGCAGCCCCAGCGCTGCGTAGAGGCCGGGGCGCGGGTGCGCGATGTTCAGAACGCTTTCCCAAGAAAACGGCTCGATCCCCACGACGATCATGGCGGCTACCCCAGCTTCCCGCGCGCGCTCGACGACTTCGTCAACTTGGCTATCCAGGGGCTCCAGGTCCAGATGGCAATGAGTATCTATTAACAAGAAAGCCTCCATGTTGGATCATTCGTCTGCCCCTATTGTAGCGTATTAAGCCGGCCGAGAAGAGTGTTAATCTCTGAACGCGCTTTGGTGGTTAGGCCCTCATCCCCTGGCCCCTTCGTCCTTCAGAGAAGGACTAGGAGAAGGGGAAAGGATGCTGTCATTCCGAAAGCCCCGCCATTGTGAGTGCTAGGACCACATATGCCGAAGGGAGGCGGGGCTGAGGAATCCGTACCTGGCGCCGGCAGTCTAGGTGCTTGCCAGTCATCCGGGCACGGATTCCTCGGTCGCTATTTCATCTGTTCTCCGGATATGGACTTTGTCCCGCCGCTCCCTCGGAATGACGGTTGCGATGCTGCCTCCCATACCTCTCGTTCCAAGCGGAAGAGGGAGCCCTGCTTCCTTGCCGCACGGATGGGCGGTGTGATACAATGCGGATTTGGGAAAGTAGTTATGGGTGTAACAAACTACTGTTACGCTTGTCACAACCTTAACCCGGTTGGCATCGTGTTGTATACTCAGGTGTGTTTTGAGCGGGAACGTCACTACGTAGGGGTTTCCAAATTCTGTCCCAAGCAGTAGTGAGTGGGGAAAGGAGATACTTTTGGCAGTAGAAATTCCTGTTGAGAAATGGGCTGGAAAGGTGCGAGAAGTCACCATCGGGGCCACCGCTTCAGAGGGGGGCACGCGGTCCAAGACCGTAACCGTTGGCGGCGAATCGACCCTTCCATTCCTGCAGTTCGAGGGCCAGCTTCCTCACCGGCCGGTGATCGCCGTGGAGATTCATGACGCCGAGCCCACAGACTGGTCGCCAACCCTCCTTGGAGCGCTGGGCGACGTCGTGAAAGACCCTGCAGCCTGGGCGAAGAAGGCCGAGGAATGGGGGGCCGACTTGATCTTCATGCGCCTCGTGAGCACGAATCCGGACGGAGAAAACCGTAAGCCGGAAGCGGCCGCCGAGGTGGTGAAGTCTGTGCTAAAGGCCGTTGGCTTGCCGCTGATCGTCTACGGCGGCGCCGGCATAGAGCACAATCCAGATGTCCTGGTAAAGGTTGCTCAGGCGACTGAGGGCGAGCGCCTGGTGCTGGGCCCCGCCGAAGACAAGAACTACCGCACGATAGTCGCCGGTTGCCTGGCGCATGGCCATATTGTCTCCGCCTTCACACCGATGGATTTGAACCTTGCCAAGCAGTTGAACATTCTTGTCAGCGATGTCGGGCTTTCGCCGGACCGCATTATTGTCGATCCCAACACCGGCGCCCTGGGCTACGGGTTGGAGTATTGTGTGTCTGTCATCGAGAGACTTCGCCTGTCCGCCCTTCAGGGTGACAGCATGACCCAAATGCCTATTATCAGTCTAGCGGGTGAGGAGTCGTGGCGAACTAAAGAGTCGAAGGTCTCAGAGGGTGTGCCGGAAGCATGGGGCGACTTTGCCGAGCTGGGGTTGATCTGGGAGACGACCACGGCCACCACTCTGCTGCATTCCGGTGCGGATATCGTAACACTACGACACCCCAAGTCAGTTGCGCTGATCAAGAGCGTCATAGACAAGCTGGGGAAAGGAGCGTAATTAATGGCACTGTCTGGTCTCGAGATATACAAGAACCTGCCGAAGACCAACTGCAAGGAGTGCGGTTTCCCGACTTGCCTGGCCTTCGCCATGAAGCTGGCGGCCAAAGGCGTTGAGCTTTCGGCTTGTCCCTACGTTTCGGAAGCTGCCAAGCAAGCCCTGGAGGCTGCCGCCGCGCCGCCGATTCGACTGGTAACCATTGGCGCCGACAGCCGGAAGATAGAAGTGGGCAATGAAGTCGTCCTGTTCCGGCACGAGAAGACCTTCTACCACCAGCCTGGTATCGTGGTGCGGGTCAAGGATACGGAACCTGCCGACCAGATCGCCAAAACGGCCAAGGAAGTGGGGGGCTATTCGGTGGAGCGCGTCGGCTTGCAGCTAACCCTCGATGGTATCGCCATCGAGAACACCAGCGGAGACCCGGCCAAGTTTGCTGCCGCCGTGAAAGCTGTGAAGGATACCGCCACCGTGCCGCTGATCCTGATGTCGCAGGACCCCAAGGCCATGGAGGCGGCTTTGGAAGTGGCCAAAGACGGCAAGCCCTTGATCTACGCGGCAACCAGCCAAAACTGGCAGGAAATGGCCGGCCTGGCCAAGAAGTACAGTGCCCCGCTGGCGGTGTACAGCAAGGATGGGCTGGACCAGCTCGCCGAGCTGACCAAGAATATCGCGGGGGCGGGTGTTGCCGATCTGATGCTCGATCCCGGGGCGCGCGGCATGCTGGATTCTTTGCAGATGATGACGCAGCTCCGGCGGCTGGCCCTGAAGAAGAACTTCCGGGCTCTAGGCTATCCCATTATCACCTTCCCGGGCGAAGGCGTCGATTCCCTGGAGGAAGAGGCAGCCACCGCTGCCCAGCACGTGGCGAAATACGCCGGTGTCATCGTTCTCAACTCCTTCAACCCGGCCGTGGCCTATCCGCTATTGACCGAGCGCTTGAACCTCTTCACCGACCCGCAGAAGCCGATCCAAGTCGAGCCGAAGCTGTATGCCATCGGTGAGGCAAACGAGAAGTCGCCTCTGCTCGTGACCACCAACTTTTCGCTGACCTACTTCTCGGTGGCCGGCGAGGTGGAGAACAGCCGCATACCGGCGTGGCTGCTCGTTACCGACGCCGAGGGGATGTCGGTGCTGACGGCGTGGGCGGCTGGCAAGTTCGACGCCGAGAAGATCGCCAAGGCGGTCAAGTCGTCGGGTGTAGAGCAGAAGGTCCCGCACAAGAAGATCATTATCCCTGGCTACGTGGCTACTCTTTCCGGAGAACTGGAAGAGGAGCTTCCCGGTTGGGATATCCTCGTGGGCACGCGGGAAGCCGTGGATATACCGGCATACCTCCGGAGCGCCTGGAGCGCTTAGTGCTCTCTTTTCAGAGACCGCTGAGAGACTCCCCACCAATTTTGGTGGGGGTCTCTCTATCTCTATTGACAACCTCTTGACATTGGTGTTATAGTATCGGTTACAAATTCATATCCAAAAGACGGCGAACAGGAAGAGTAGGCGTCAAAGCGGGATTTCAGCGAGCCGGGTCTGGTGAGAACCGGTATCAGCGCAGATGGTGAATGGGCTTGGGAGTCGCAAACCGAAGGCCGGAGCGAAGAAGCGAGGCTGTGTAGGCTTTGACGGAGTCTTCACCGTTACCAAGGAGACGGGTATCGGACATTCTTAGAAATGTTCCCGTACTCGACAGAGTGAGGCCGGACGCCGCTTTCTCCATTCGGAAGAGTGGTGGCAAGGCCTAACAAGGGTGGCACCACGGGTGTGATAACCTCTCGTCCCTTCATTGGGCGAGAGGTTTTTTGTTTGCCCAAGTTATCAGCAACGGACAGTTCTAATCGTCTAGTCGCAATCGAAATTCATTTGGAAGGTGAGAAAGGAACCTGAAATGAACAACCACACGAAGATACTGCTGACCGAAGATGAGATGCCCAAGGCTTGGTACAACATCCAGCCCGACCTGCCGGAGCCTCTGCCGCCGACACTGCATCCGGGCACCGGCCAGCCAGTCGGCCCCCAGGACCTGGCGCCCTTGTTCGCCATGGAGCTGATCAAGCAAGAGGTGAGCCAGGAGCGGTACATCGAGATTCCCGAGGAAGTGCAAGAGGTCTACAAGCTCTGGAGGCCCACGCCGCTACTCCGGGCCAAGAGACTCGAGAAGCTGCTCGGCACGCCGGCGAAGATCTACTACAAGTATGAGGGAACCAGCCCGGCCGGCAGCCACAAACCCAACACTGCGGTCCCGCAGGCCTACTACAACATGAAAGAGGGAACCAAGAGAATCACTACAGAGACAGGCGCCGGCCAGTGGGGTTGTGCACTTTCCCTGGCCTGCTCCTTGTTTCATATGGAGTGCAAGGTCTACATGGTGAAGGTCAGCTACTTCCAGAAGCCGTATAGGCGCTCCATGATGGAGGTCTATGGCGCCAGTGTTGTTGCCAGCCCCAGCCCCGACACAAATGCCGGCCGGATGGCCTTGGAAGCGGACCCGCAGTCCAACGGAAGCCTTGGTCTCGCCATCAGCGAGGCAGTGGAAGACGCGGCCATGCGAGAGGATACCAAGTACTCCCTGGGGTCGGTTCTCAACCACGTGCTAATGCACCAGACGGTCATCGGCCAGGAAGCCAAGAAGCAGATGGAGAAGGCTGATGCCTACCCGGACATCGTGATTGGCTGCGTGGGTGGCGGCTCCAACTTCGCCGGTGTGGCTTTCCCGTTCGTCAAGGACAAGTTGGAGGGGAAGAACATCCGGATAGTGGCGGTCGAGCCGGAGGCCTGCCCTACTCTTACCAAGGGTGTCTATCACTACGACTTCGGTGATACGGCTCAGCTTGCTCCTATAGTGAAGATGTATACGCTGGGCCATACCTTTATGCCGGCGGGAATTCACGCCGGTGGTCTGCGGTACCATGGCATGTCTCCTTTGGTGAGTGAACTCTACGACCACAAGATTATCGAGGCTGTGGCCGTTCACCAGGTACCGGTTTTTGACGCCGCCGTCGAGTTTGCTCGCACCGAAGGCATCCTCCCGGCGCCGGAATCCGCACATGCCGTCAAGGTGGCGATAGACGAGGCGCTGGCTTGCAAGGAGTCGGGCGAGGCCAAGAACATTCTCTTCAACATGAGTGGGCACGGCCTCTTCGACATGGGCGCCTACGACGCCTATCTAGCCGGGAAGCTGGAGGACTATGCCTATCCGAGGGCGAAGGTAGAAGAAGCGCTGGCGCACCTGCCGAACGTGTAGAAAGGCTACTATGTATTACCCGAGCCTGGCGCAGGTCAAGGAATTGAAAGACAAGGGCAACATAGTGCCCATTTATCGGGAGGTCATGGCGGATACGGAAACGCCGGTGTCGGCCTATCGCAAGGTGGCGCACGAGCCCTACTCGTTCCTTCTGGAAAGCGTGGAGGGGGGCGAGCGGCTGGCGCGCTATTCCTTTATCGGCACCGAGCCTTATCTCGTGCTCAAGCTCCATAACGGAATCGCCTACGCCAGGCAAAATGGCTACAAGCAGACACTGGCTTTCAGGGACCCCCTGAAGACTATCGAGAGCTATCTATCGGCATATCAACTCGTGGAGACTCCAGACCTGCCGCGTTTCTGCGGAGGCGCGGTGGGGTACATCAGCTACGACGCCATACGCTACTTCGAGGACATCGACATGCAGGCCGCCGATGGCTTTCGCATGCCGGACGCGGTGTTCATGTTCGTCGATACGTTGCTGGTCTTCGATCACCTGAAGCACAAGATCAAGATCGTGAGCCATGTTCATCTGGACGGCGATGTGCAGGAGGCGTATGAAGAGGCTGTGGCCAGAATCGAGCGCCTGGCCGCCCGGCTTGGAGACAAGGAGTCCCAACCCCCCTACCCCCCTTATCAGGGGGACTTTCTCGAAGTTCCCCCTGATAAGGGGGATTTAGGGGGTTCTGACGGGCGACCAACCCCCCTAGCCCCCCTTGTCAGGGGGGAACCCATCGTCTCCTTCAGCAATCCGCCTCAGGCGGATCACGCACCTGCCGGCGCGAATGAGTATCACCCGGTCTCCGAGCAGCCGGTGTTCCGGGCGAACGTCGAGCAGGCGGACTTCGAGGCGATGGTGCAGCGAGCCAAGGAATACGTGCGCGACGGCGACATAATCCAGGTGGTCCTGTCGCAGCGCCTAGCCAGGCCTACTCCGGCTTCCCCGTTCAACATCTACCGGGCGCTACGAAGCATCAACCCCGCACCCTACATGTATTACCTGCACCTCGACGAGTTCGACATCGCCGGCGCCTCTCCGGAGCTTTTGGTCAGGGTAGAAGACGGAGTGGTGACAACGCACCCTATTGCCGGCACACGGACTCGTGGGGCAACCGCCGCAGAAGACGCAGCACTTGCGGCCGAGTTGCAGGCGGATGAGAAAGAACGGGCCGAGCACGTCATGCTTGTGGATCTGGGCCGGAACGACGTGGGCCGGGTGAGTGTGCCGGGCACGGTGGGGGTGACCCAGCTTATGGGGGTGGAGCGCTACTCTCACGTGCTGCCCCGAGTGTCCCCTCTG
>JAMCWQ010000054.1:0-1040 GCA_023480825.1 Chloroflexota bacterium
CCGGTCCGGCAAGCCTGGTTCACCTCGTACTCAACGCGTATAGATGAGACAACTCCCTGGCTCGACGCTGGCAATTGACTTTTGTCAATTATAGCATCCAGGGCTGAGAAACACCGCCCGGAGATGTTAGCGACTCGATAAGCGGGACCAGGTCGGTGCTCTTCCACAACACGAAGTCCGGCTCCATGGCCGCCATTTCTGGCAAGCTATAGGTCCCGTTCCACAGTGTTCCCACTGTAAGCGTGCCGGCGTTGCGCCCGGCCCCGATATCCGCAATGGAGTCCCCTATCAGCAGCATATGGCTGGGAGGTAAGCCCAGACGGCCAAGAATGATATTCGGCCCCATGGGGTCCGGTTTGGGACGTGTCGCCTCATCGCCGGTTACGACCACGGCAAAGCACTGCTCAATTCCCAGCTTCTGCAGCGTGATTTCGGTCGTCCTCCGGCCTTTCCCTGTCATCAAAGCAAGGGCCAGGCCCTTCCGGCAGCACAAGTCCAGCGCCTCGCGGATACCCGGGTAAAGAGTGCACATAGAATCGTGGAGGTCCCGGTACAACTCATAGAAGCGGCTGATCACCAGGGAGTCCCGCCGCCCGGCAATCTGCACCAGGATCGACTCTTCTGTGCCAGCGCCCGGGCCGAACATGCCCACCACCTCTTCTCTCGACAACCGCCGTCCGAGGGCCGCTTCGAGCGCTCCGGCGAACGACTCTACCAACAATCCAAAGGTGTCGGCGAGCGTGCCGTCGAGATCGAAAGCCACAGCTTCTATGCAGTACGGCGATTGCGGCATGCCATTCCCTTTTGTCTGAAAAAAATCTCCGTTGAAATGATATTATTCTATAAGAGGGCTTGAAGTCCAGACCATGCCCTGGAGGTAGATGCAGATGGACACTACAACCCGCAATATACTAATTGCCATAGCTGTCGTCGTGATCATCATCTTCGTGCTACCCACCGTGATCTTTGCCGTCCTGGTGCCGGTGACTTTCACCACCGGGCCGGTCGCGCCCTTTGGTGGCCGGTTCTTTGGCGAGCTT
>JAMCWQ010000054.1:1050-11704 GCA_023480825.1 Chloroflexota bacterium
CAGGCGGCTGGTCCGTATCGCCATGCTGGCGATCATAGTGCTCTTCTTGGTCGCCGTGATCGTGGGAATCGTTTTGCTCGTCCGTTGGGCCGTCAGGTCCGGAGGCGGCGCGGCCCCAGTTCACCGGGAAGACGCGATCGAGATTCTTCGGCGCCGTTATGCCGCCGGAGAGATCAGCAAAGAGGAATTCGATCAGAAGAAGAGAGATATTACGGGGACCTAGGGCGGGAGAGTTCTGCCTGGTGCAAGCCCAACCCTCCCCACATGGAACCTCCCCCTTTAATCCCCCAGTACACGGGGGAGACTGACCACTCCTTGATCAGGCGGCCGCTGGACCTTATCCCCTCCCCGCGTGCGGGGAGGGTTAGGGTGGGGACAGTTCGGTCAGAGTGCTCCCTCTCCCTAGCCCTCTTGACCCTGCCACAGCTCCTCGGCTATTATGGGCCGTAATTGACTATGTTCTGGGATTTCAGAGAGGAGCATGTCCTGTGCGTGTAGCAGTTGCGATGTTTGGCTTTGGCAATGTCGGGCGCTTCTTCGCCGAAACAATATCCCAGAAGCGCGAGATACTGGCTGACCGGTATGGCCTGGAGATCGTGCTCACCTGTGTCACCGATACCACGGGCGCCGCCGTCAGCGCTCAAGGGCTCGACCCGGGTGTGCTGCTCGATGCCAAGCGCTCGGACGGCGGTGCGGCCTACTGCCCGCAATATGGGCAGCCAGGAATAGACCCCCGTTCGGCGCTGGCTAACGCCCGGGCAGACATCGTGGTGGAAGCAACGCCTACCAACATGACGACCGGGGAGCCTGGCTTGTCCAACATCAAGCTGGCACTTTCCAGCGGGATGCACGTGGCGACAGCCAGCAAGGGAGCGCTCGTCCTTGCCTATTCCGAACTGATGCAACTGGCAAAGGAGCGCGGACTCGCCTTGAAATTCGCGGCGGCGGTCGCTTCTCCGCTGCCCACCATCGAACTAGCGGACTTTGCCCTTCAGGGCTGCGAAATCAAATCCATCGATGCTATTCTGAACGCCACCAGCAACTGCATACTCCGGAGCATGGAGACCGGCGCCGGCACGTTCGAAGAGGCGCTAAAGGACGCCCAGCGGCGTGGGGTCGCCGAAGCCAACCCGCGGCTCGACGTGGAGGGTTGGGACACTTCCGGCAAGCTCGTGATCCTCACGAACGCCCTCATGGGCAAGGTGTCCCTGAACGAGGTAGAGCGACGCGGCGTAGACACAGTGACCCCAGAAATGGTGAAGGAAGCCAGGGCGGAGGGAAAGTCCATCAAGCTGCTCGGCACCGCCAGGCGGGTCAACGGGCACTTGGAACTGAGAGTGGTGCCGGTGGCGGTTCCTCCCGAGCACCCCCTATTCGCCGTGAACGGGATCCAAAAGGGCATCTCGATCGACACCGACCTCGCCGGACGGCTGACGGTTATCGACGGCGGTGCAGGCCCCCTGGCCACCGCGCAGTGTGTGCTACGCGATGTAGTGAACATCGCCAGGTTTCATATGAGGTAGGCCAATAGGCCAAGAGTCCCCCCTTCTTCAGGGGGTGCGCTGCGGTAGTTCCCCCCTGATAAGGGGGGCTAGGGGGGTTAAGGCTTCGCACGGCTCTGCACCCTCTCAATCCCCACTTGTCAGAGAGAAGCCACCTTTGTCCTCCATCCCACATCCGTGGCCCAATCATTGCGACACATGCTGCAAGCACAAAGTGAGGCAGCAAAATGTCGAAAGCGTCGGAGATGGAGGAACTCAAGAAGACCGCCGGTGAGCAGCTAACCTGTGACCCCGCGCGGCCGCGGGCACGAATCGTCTGGGGCGAAGGTAACCCGGACGCCCGCATCGTCCTGGTGGGCGAAGCACCCGGGGATGTTGAGGAAAGGCTGGGCCGGCCTTTCGTCGGGTCGGCCGGAGAGTTACTAAATGAACTACTGCGACAGGCGGGGATCAACAGGGAAGGAATCTGGATCACCAACGTGGTGAAGTGCCGCCCGACCACAGAGACCGGCGGAAGCGTTGCCAACCGGCCACCACGGGTGGGTGAGATTCGGGAGAGTCTCCCGTGGCTGGAAAAGGAGCTGGAGATCATTCAGCCGAGGGTGATCGTGAGCTTAGGCGGGGTGGCGGCCAAAGCGCTTATCGGCAAAGACTTTCGCCTGGCCGAGCAACGCGGTGAGACATTCCAAAGGGACGGCAGAGATATCCTGGCCACTTACCATCCAGCCTACCTACTTCGCCTCGTGGGCATCGACCCGGACCGGTACAGTGCCCTCGCCCGCGCTGTTGTGCAGGACTTGCTCAAAGCAGTCACTCTATCCCGTAGCGACAAACTTTGACAAGTTGTCCCTGTTCCGTTAAAATGCGAGCACACTACTTTGCAACCAAGCATCAAGCCAGATAGGTAGATCACTCGCGCGAGAGGCCGGTTTTGCCTACGCTTGAATCTAGCCTGGAATTCAAACGGGACAACAGGATCTACCAGTTGCTGGCGGCAGTGGCCGTCTTTCTTGGCGCCACCTTCGTCCTTCTGAGCCTGACGCAGCTCTCCCAGTCACGGATTGAACTGGTCTGGTTCATGCCGGCCAGCCAGTTCTTCTTTATCCTGGCCGGTGGTGCCATCGCCTATCTTTCACTCGCCAGGTCCTTTTTCCGCCGGGAGACCTTCTTCCTCACCATCAGTGTGGGGTTTTGGGTGTCATCAATCATCAGCTTTCTCAGCATTCTCGTCTGGCCGGGACTCCTAGGAGCTAGTTCTATACTTCTGGCTGGTAAAGCGGTTCCCCACTACTTCTATCTCCTCGGCTACTCTATGCTGCTGATCGCTCTAATCGCGGGAGTCTTTCACAATCACGACAACTGGAGAGATCTGGACAAGTACCAGGTTACCACACGAGGTATGGCCTGGATGTTCGCCGCCACGGCTGTGACGCTCGCCTTGAGTCTGCTAATCCTCTCTTTCCATGACCTGCTGCCTCAAACCGGAGGTGGAGAATTCCCCGGCGCGGCTGACTATCCTGTAGCACTCCTAAGCGCAGGCGCGGTAGGCTCCTATGTATACTCTTACAGCGTTTCGCAAAAGCGCATAGACTCCTATCTGGCTGTCTTCTCGCTCCTGCTCTTCTTCATGAGTATCAGCAGCATCAGGAGCGCCGGCGAGTACGATTTCTGGTGGTACGGCTCACTGGCCCTGCAGATGGTTGCCTTTGCGGTCGTTCTCTTCGGCATGATGGAGCAATACGTCGAGTTGCAGGGACAGCAGCAGCAACTCGACTCCGAGGTGGAAGCGCTCTCCGACGCCTCCCAGGATATCGCTAACACCCTTGATCTGGAACGTCTGGCGAACTCGGTGCTCTACAGAAGCCTTAGACTCACTACCGCTCAGTACGGGTTCTTCGACCTTTTGAACGAAGATAACGAGCTGGAAATGGTGGCGATTGAGGGTGTCCCTGCAGGCGCTTGCGAGGTGGCGCTGGCGGAAAGGCGCAAGTTCTATGAGAACCCTGGGCTTGCTCGCTGGGTGGCGGGAAACGGCCAGCCAATCCTAACAAATTCCCCAAAGTCCGACCCGCGGACAGGTGAGTTTCCACCCGGACACTTGCCGATAGACTCCTTCCTCGGCGTGCCGGTCAAGTCGCGGAATAAGACAACCGGGGTTATCGCCTTGGCCAACAAGCCCGGCGGATTCACCGCCGCCGATGAAAGAGCGGTCTCCGCACTAGCCTCCCAGGCCGCAGTGGCTGTAGACAATGCCAGGCTCTATGAGAAGATCGACAAGGAGCTCCAACGAAAGATAAAGGAGCTAGAAGGCCTAGCTGAAGCATCGAAGGCTTTGGCCGAGGCCGTCGATTCCAGCCAAGTCTATACCTCGGCTGCCGAAATTGCCGAGCGGTTGTTCCACACCAAGGCGATATGGATCACCCGCTACAACGAGGGAACGGGGTTCATCGAGACTCGCGCCTACAGAGGCCCGATGGTTGAGGAGTTCTCAAAACTCGTCTTCCGCCCCGGGAAGGGTATCGCCGGGCTGGTGTTCTCCACGGGCGAATCCATGTTCGTACCCGATCTCCAAAAGGAGCCCCGTTTCCAGAACAAAGTCATGGCGGAGAGCGCCGGCATAACATCGATGTTCTGCGTTCCCATCTCCGGTAAGTCGGGCCCGATCGGGACGATTAACCTCTACATACCTGGTCTTTCTACTGACAATCCACCGGAATCCAGCCAACTTGACCTCTTGCTGGCGTACTCTTCTCAACTAGCAGTGGCCGTCGAGCGAGCTGAGTTGTACGAAGATCAGCGCCAGGAAATCGAAGACCTCGAAGCCCTGCAACTCCTATCCGATACCGCCATGGGAGAGGTGGAGCCCTCTCTGGTCCTTGCTCAAGTGCTGAAACGCTCCGTCGAGGCTATGCACGCCAATGCCGGCGCCCTCTTCTTCATTGATGAGACGGGCTCCGTGCTTCGGAGTCGAGAGACCTACAACCTGGGCGAGAAGACCGGCGAAAGGCCAATAGTGCTCAGGCGGAGCGAAGGTCTTGCCGGCCGTGTGGTTCTCGAGAAGCGCCCCATCAGGGTGATGGACGCTATGAGAGACCCCTTCATGTCGCAATCCCATGTCAGGGAGCGGATGATCCACTCCATGATCGGTGCTCCCCTGTTCAGCGGAGGCAAGGTCATCGGGGCCATTGAGCTTGGACGACTGGACATTCGCTACTTCACAGACCATGACGAGAGATTGCTGCGTCTGATCGCGGACAAGGTGGCAATTGCCAATGAGCGGGTGCGATACTACCAAGGCCTTCAGCAGATAAATGCGCAGCTGATCGTCGCCAACACGCGGCTGCAAAACGTGGTCGACGGTATGCCGGAAGGCATTATCCTGATCGACTCAGGCGGTGCGACCGCGATGACGAACAAAGCCGCCGAGGAACTACTCCACCATCCCATCCCATCCGGTATACCGGTGCGCCAGCTTGGCGAATTTCTGGGACTGAGAACAAACTCCGGTGAGCGCATAGACCCCAATCAATTGCCTTTTGTCCGGGCATTCTCCGGCGAAGTGACTACCGGTAATGAGATGGTCGTGAAGCGAGATGGCACCGTCCTCAGGTACATCATCTGCAATGCCGCCCCTCTTGCCAGCGAAACTGGAAAGATCACTGGAGTAGTAGCCGTCATGCAAGATGTCAGCCGGCTAAAGGAAATCGACCAGCTAAAAGATGACTTCATCTCCATCGCTTCGCACGAGTTGAAGAATCCTCTCACGGCAATCAAGGGACACCTGCAACTAGTTGAGAAGAGCTCGCGAGATATCCAACAGGAGCGACGTAGCGACTCACGCCACATTCGCATAGTATCTGAGCAAGCTGATAGGATGGCCAGGTTGATAAACGACCTTCTGGATGCTTCGCGTATCCAAGCGGGTAGGCTCGCCCTCGACGTGAGGAGGATGAATCTGACCGAGACCATCTTCAAAGTGGTCGAGGAGGCGCAGGCCACTAGCTCAAGCCACGAGATCCTGTTTATCAGGGAAGGATCGCCGATAGTAGGCGAATGGGATGCCGATCGACTTACTCAGGTAATGCACAACCTAATCAGCAATGCCATCAAGTACAGCCCGCAAGGAGGGAAGATCGAGATAACGGTCTCCAAGAGCCAGGCAGAAGCAGTAGTAAGCGTGAAGGATAGCGGCCCCGGAATCCCGCCCGAGCAAAGGGAGCTCATCTTCGATCGCTTCTATCGCGTTCAGGCCCAGCACGGCGCCACCGCCGGTATGGGTCTGGGATTGTTCATCTGCCGCGAGATTGTGACCCACCACGGCGGCCGCATCTGGGTGGAAAGCGAAGAGGGGCAGGGGAGCACATTCGTGTTCACCCTCCCCGGGGCCAGAACTCTCAAAACGATAGGTGATTAGAATGGACGTCACTGTTCTCGTTGTCGACGATGACCCGGCTATTCTTGGCTTCGTGGAAATGGCCCTGGCGGACGAAGGTTGCGAAGTCCTGACGGCGACCAACGGCCAGAGGGCCCTCGAAGCATTGGAAAACAACAAGCCGGACGTCATCCTGCTGGATCTTACCATGCCCATTATGAATGGCTACGAGTTTCACGAAGAGCTGAAGAGCCGGAGGAACGGGCCTTCTCATGTACCGGTGGTGATAATGACGGCCGGGCAGCGGGCCAGCGAGGCCTGCGAAGAGCTGGGAGCGGCGGGCTTCCTCTCCAAACCATTTGACCTATATGACCTTGTGAAAGTGGTTCACAAGTGCGGGAACCATGGGCACTGACTTAGCAGCTATTTAGAAATCTCGTCCAATTGAAAAAGATACCCAACGCCGGCGTGCGAGCGAATGCAGGAAGATAGACCAGCTCCCTCTTTGAGCTTCCGTCGCAACCGGCTGATCCCAACCTTTAGGCAACTAGAGGAAGATTTCCCGTCTGCTCCCCACACACTCTGAAGCAGGGCGCTGTGAGATACCACCTTGCCGGCTTTACTGGCGAGTTGCCAAAGCAACGCGAACTCCGTGATGGTCAGAAGGACTTCCTGGTCGCCAACAAACACTCTTTGCTGCTCGGAGTCGATAGCCATTCGGCCCATTTTCAGTACTGGAGGCTGGACTTGCTCCGAACTATCATCTTTGGCCCGGCGAAGGCACGCTCTGACCCTCGCCAGCAACTCATCAACCCCAAACGGCTTGGTGACGTAGTCATCGGCTCCCAAATCCAACCCCTGAACCTTGTGCCGCTCTTCTCCAAGGGCGGTGAGCATAATGATCGGCACACTCGAGAACGACCGGACCCGCCGGCAGACCTCGAAGCCATCGATGCCCGGCAAGCGCAGGTCAAGAAGGACAACATCCGGTTCTGCTAGAGATAGCATTTCGAGCGCAGATGGCCCGTCCGCGGCCTTTACTACCCGGTACGCGCCGAGATGCAACGCGTCCTCGATGACGCGGCGGTAGCTCAGATCGTCCTCCACCACGAGGACTGTGGCTTTCCGCAACGCTGCTGATCGTTCCACATTCTGATTCTGATTCATCTTCTCTCCAACCTTCGAATGAATCTCCCAGACTATCAAGAATCCTCCGCTATCCACGACGAGGCCGGCACGCCAACCATATTATACCCTGTTATTCGGCGTCACAACACTCTCTCGCGTCCGTTTCACTTTAGTTGATAGGAGGTGAGAGGATGGCACTTGGCCTTTCGGCTCAGGTCCACGAGGGGCGGATGGTCACAACATCGAGGCACAGTGCCCGGAATGAGGAGCTCCCGAATGGCCTCAGGCTTGAGGACCCGGTGATAAGAATTAGTTGCACAACAAGAACTACCGGTGTATATTAGTCACAAGCCAAGCGCCAAGCGAGGCTACTGGTTTACTGTGCGGACGTGCCATCCCTGGATATTCAAGGTTAAGTCAAACACTACAACATCCAAGGCCTGATCAACCTTGGAGTCGTGCCAAAGCACCCTTTCAGTGAGGAGAGGAGGTAAACCACGTGACCACCTGCAAGGACTGCGGCAATTACAAACCGGATCCTACTAATCCCGATACAGGCTACTGCTTGGGACATGAGGTACCCGGAGATATGGATTCCAGCCTCTGTTACCTGCGAGCCTATACGCCGCGCTATGTGCCGGAGACCAGCGTTTTTCAGGCCACAGCGAAGGACCCGGATTAGCTAGGCCCGGTGGGGAATCGCCCCGGGCAGGATTACGTTTATCCCGTATTCTTGCTCTGTTGGCAAGTTGCCGATTATGATGGAGAGAGTTGTGCCGTGACCCTCTCCGGTTTTGCCCTCGCGTTTAGAGTTGCCACCGGCAGGTGAGTCTGCCGCGACTCTGCTCTTGACCGATCCATCAATAGAATTATTAGGGACCTACTGGTAGGGGGACTCAGTCAAATCAACGGCAGAGAACGTAGCGCGGGCAAGCGGGGAACAAGACACCCGCGCTACGTCTACTGTGCTAGCCGAGGAGCTGTCCTTAAAGAGTTGGGAGGAGGAAAGCAATGGCGAAGGGGTTCATGGGCAAGGTTCTTTTCGTCGACCTTAGCAAAGGCAAGCTCCATGACGAGATGCTAAGCGAGGAAATTCAGAGAGACTACTTGGGCGGCTATGGCATTGGCGCCAAGATCATCTTCGAACGCCAGGCGGCCGGAGTTGACCCGCTAGGGCCCGACAACTTTCTGGCCTTCATGACCGGGCCGCTTACCGGCACCCCTGCTCTCATCGGCTCACGCTATACGGTTATGGGCAAATCCCCCCTCACCAGCACCTGGGGCGATGCCAACTCCGGTGGTGATTTTGGCCCCGGCCTGAAATTTGCCGGTTACGACGGCGTTTTCTTCACCGGGGTGTCTGCAAAGCCCGTATACCTGCTGATCGAGAATGGCAAGGCCGAACTCCGGGACGCCGGCGAACTCTGGGGGAAGGACACCAACGAAACCGAGGACATGCTGAGAGCAAAGCACGGGAAGGACGTGGAAGCCGCCTGCATCGGGCCTTCCGGTGAGACTCTTTCCCTCATTTCCTGCGTGATAAACAATAGGGGGCGCGCGGCTGGGCGCAGTGGCCTCGGTGCTCTCATGGGCTCGAAGCGGTTGAAAGCGATCGCCGTGAGGGGCAATCAGAAACCGCCACTGGCCGATGAGGACCGGACCAAGGAGCTACGCAAATACTGGCTGGACCACATGGAAGGCGAGTACAAGGACTCCCTCCAAGATTACGGGCAGTGCGCCGGAACGGCCGATTTGGCGATGACGGGTGATTCGCCGGTAAAGAACTGGGGCGGTGCGGGCACAACTGATTTCCCAACAGCTCAAGGTCTGAATGAACAGAACGTCATCAAGTACGAGACGAAGAAATACGCTTGCTACCGGTGCCCGTTGCACTGTGGCGGCATCATGAATATCCCCGACGGGCCTTACGCAGTCAAGGACGGCCACAAACCGGAATACGAGACCCTGGCCTCTTTCGGTACTCTCTGCCTGATCGACAGCGTGGAGGCCATAACCAAGGCCAACGAAATCTGCAATAAGTGGGGCCTGGACACGATCTCCGCAGGCACGGCCATCGCTTTCGCCATCGAATGCTACGAAAATGGGCTGATCAGCAAAGCCGACACCGGCGGGATCGAGCTACGTTGGGGAGACGCCGATGCTATGCTGGCCATGCTGGACAAGCTGGCGAGGAGAGAAGGCTTCGGCGACGTCCTGGCCGACGGTGTAAGGGTCGCATCCCAAAAGATCGGCCTGGCTTCTGAGGAGTTTGCAGTGCATGTCAACGGGCAGGAGCCAGGAATGCACGATCCCAAGTTCGAGCCCTACCTGGGCTTGACCTATCAATTCGATGCCACGCCGGCGAGGCACTGCCAGGGTGGCGATGGCCTCATGCCACCGGGAATTGGATACGACCGGAAAGACAAATACGACTATACCGCTCCGGGCCGGGGATACTGGCATAAGGTGTCGGTCAATCTAGTCCATGTTGCCAACGCCGCCGGCCTCTGCCTGTGCGGATACACCGTCATGAGGACCAAACACATGACCGATTTCCTGAGTTCGGTCTGCGGATGGGAATACACCCAAGAAGACCTCCTGAAGATTGGCGAGCGCATAAACAATGTGCGGCATCTCTTCAACCTCCGGGAGGGCATAGACTACTGGGGCTACAAGATACCCGGGCGGCTCAATGGGAATCCCCCCCTGAAAGAGGGGAATGTCCGAAACGTCACTGTTGATGTGGAAGCTCTGGCTAAGGCATACCTGAAGGAGATCGATTGGGACGAAAAAACTCTCATGCCCAGCGATGCCAAGTTAAAGGAACTGGGGTTGGAAACCCTTGCCGCTCAAGTGAAGTAGACTTGTCCTGTGAGCGGACATTGACGAGGAACGATAGTCCATGAAGGTAAATTTCTCTGGGAGCTGCCGTCCGCAAGTCAATATTCTTGATCCCGGTCAGGTCAACGCTGTTCTGGAAAGCAGCTACGAGGTGCTGGAGAGAACGGGTGTCAGGGTTGGCTTGCCTGAAGCCCTGTCCTTGCTGGAAGCGTCCGGCGCCTCGGTGAGCGGAGACGTGGTAAGGATTCCGCAGACTCTGGTAAAGAGGGCGCTAGATTCAGCTCCGCCGGCTTTCGACGTCTATGGCCGCGATGGCAAGAGAAGTGTGAGAATTCAAAATGGCAGGCTGTACTTCGGCCCGGGGATAGATGCCCCGTTCGCCATCGATGAATACACGGGTGAAAGGCGCCCGTTCCTGCGCCGCGACACTCGCACCGCCGCCCGCCTATGTGACGCCCTTCCCAATATGGATGTTGCTGTGGGCATGGGGACCATCACGGACGTGCCGGACGAAATCGCCAGTGTCTACGAGCTAGCCGATCTGCTCTCGTGGAACCGCAAACCAGTCATCGGCTGGGGGACTTCGCTTGATAACTTAAGAGACATGCACCGGATTGCTTCCCTGGTAGCAGGCGGCGAAGACAAGCACAGAGTGCGCCCCCTGTTCGCCTTCTTCGCCGATCCTCTGTCTCCCCTGGTGCATACCGGGGAAGTGCTGAAACAAATGCTCTACTGCGCCGACCATATGATCCCCTTCCTCTATGTCTCGGCGCCCTTGGCAGGAGGCACGAGCCCGACCTCGCTGGCACGG
>JAMCWQ010000098.1 GCA_023480825.1 Chloroflexota bacterium
TGTGGCGGCGGCGGAGCTGGTGGTGGCGCTCGCAGCATCTTATCTCTTCCTTGGCGAAAGGCTGGCCCTACTGCAGTTGTTTGGGGCCGTCCTGATAATGAGCGCGGGCGTGTTGTTGCAGCGCCAGCCGCCGGAGCAACGGGTGGCTCAAAGTCGTTCCCGAGTGGATAGAGAAGTTGCGGGCGTAACAGCTTGCCGGGAGGAAATGCCGGTTCTTGAAGATGGGCAGATAAGGGATGAGTGAACCACGAATTCCGGATATGGCGACGAAAGGCTGGCGCCGGCTGGGCTATCTGGTAGCGCTGCTCGCCGCCCTGGGATACGGCACCGGCTGGGTATTCGTAAAATGGGTGTACTCGCTCGGCGTCGGGCCAATGCAACAACTATCCGTTCGTTATCTTCTCGCTATTCCTCTCGCTTGGGCGCTTCTCTTTGCACTGCAACGGGGGAAGCTTCAAGTCTCGCGCCGCAGCTTACCGGCTCTCGCAGGAGTCGGGCTGTTCATCGCCGCCACCGAGACGTTCCTCTCCCTGGCGCTGGCGAGGTTGGATGCCTCCCTGGTGTCCGTACTCTTCTACACCTACCCGGTTTTCGTCAGCGTGGCGGCAGTAATAGTATTCTCGGAATCACTCAACCGCTTCCGGGCCGCTTCGCTGATGCTCATCGTGTTCGGCTCTGTTCTAGTCGCCCAGCTAAACCCCTTTGGCGCGCTGCGGGTAGATGGGTTGGGGCTCGTGCTCACCTTTCTCGGTGCTCTTTCCGCCGGGTCCTTCGCCTTGCTGGCGCAGTCCATTGGAGACAAGAACGGGCCGTTCACAATGGGCGCCTTCTCGCTGACGGTCGCGGCGGTGCCGCTGATGGCAAGCTCTCCGCCGACGTTTCTTTTCGATGGCAGCTTGAGTGGGGAGGCGCTGCTGGCGCTGGCCTTGCTGTCCGTATTCTGCACGGTAATGCCTGTGTTCTCGTTCGTTGCGGCGGTGAGAATGGTGGGAGCCTCCAACGCGGCAATTGCGGTGAGCCTCGAGCCGGTGGTGGCGGTAGTGAGCGCCTTCTTCATCCTTGGCGAGCGAATGGCGTTACTCCAGATATTGGGTATGTCAGGCATAATCGCCGCGGTGGTTTTGCTCCAGTTTCAACCACGGAAATCGCCGCAATTGGCTGGTAGTAATGCTCCAGTCGAGTAACTGCCGGACGCTTCTCACGTTCGAATAGATTAGAGCGATGCAGTAACGAGGAAAGATCGAGGAGATTAACCATGGGCAAGATAATCGGTGATAGTTTACCCGCCAATGTTGTGCGGTTGCTAAATGCCGGAAAGACGGTGGTTGCGGCAACGGTTGACGCCGACGGCTGGCCGAACACGGCTCCGATGACGTGGGTAGTCGCCAAGGATGAGAAGACCATCCGCCTGGCGATCAATAAGGAGATTGCTACTTACAGCAATATTGCTGGCAACGGCCGCCTCACGCTCTCACTCAAGGGGCAGGGGATGAGCCTCGGCGTGCGCGGCACTGCCAAGATCGTGAAAGACCAGATGAAATCGGTGCCGTTCCCCTGCGCCATGATCGAGATGAAGGTCGAACAGGTGAAGGACGACAACATCATCGGCAAAGTAGGGGAAGAGGGCATCGAGCGCTGGGAGGACCGCCGCCGCCTCGTCTCCGATGTCTCCGTCGCCAATGAACTGAGGGAGTGAGGGGGGCGCGCCGGTAAGTATCTATCCCGGCTGCGTCCTTCAGAAGTAGATCTGCTCTCCGAATGATGAACTCTAACCAATAAATCAGATGTTAGGGTAGGGCGGGTCCCTTCGCTGCGCTCAGGGCAAGCTATGAGCGCAGCGAATGGGGCAAGCGCCTGGCCCGCTGTGGTGCTACAAGCTGTTATTGCGGCGGGGGACAAGCCACCCGCCCTACATTAGACACTCGACTATTTAGTGAAACCTCATAATTCGACTCTGGCCTATCCCATGGGTCCCGCGCCATCGCCCTCTCCCTCCCACGCGCAGAGGTGCCCGAAGTCGCAATAGGTGCACCATGAGCCGCTCTGCCGGGGGAACAGGCCGGCGTCAATCCGCCCCGTTGTCTCTAGTACCTCGGCCTTGGTCTGCTCCAGCGCCTCGGGCCCGAAGCGCACGGTCACCGGCCGGCCATGCTGCAGATAGAACAATGTGCAGGACAGCTTGTCCTCCGGCACGCCCCAAATTTCCCGGGCGGCAAGGGCGTAAATGCGAAGCTGCAGGTCATTTGCCGCCTGCTCTGGGGATGGGACGTACCGGCCGGTCTTGAAATCCACGATCTCCCACGAACCGTCCGGCAAATGGTCCAGGCGGTCGATCCGCCCCCGGACTACCACCCCCCCGATCCTCAAGTTGAAGGGCTGCTCGACGTATTGAGGTCTTCGCCGGGCGTAGACGCTCTCGAGATAGCGATCGAACAGGGTTCGGCCGGCCGCGCCGAAGGCGCCTTCCAGCCACTCACCGCTCCCGGCCAGTTCATCGAAATCCGCCTGTGTGGCCACTTGCTGCCCGAGGGCATGCCGGCGGATAAGCTCGTGGACATCTGTGCCTACGCTGGCCGCCGGCGAGGGCCGGGATGGTAGCCTGTCGATGTAGGCATAGCGGTACTTCGCCGGGCACTGCCGGTAGCAGGCGAGGGCCGAATAGCTGGCCACCCTCACCGGAGGTGGCTTCAGAGTCTCGATAGTCCCAACCTCCGCTGTCACCGTGGCGATTATGCGGTCCGCCCCGGCCTTCAGCTCCTCCCAGTGGCCGTCCATGCCGGCACGGTCGACTGTGTCGTTCAGCCAGCGCCTGGCCGCCTCCTTGTCCAGCAGCAACTTCGACATCGACTCCTCACGAGTCTCCTCTCTACGCTCCTGTGACCGGGCGAGTATCTCGGGTTCGGGCCCTTCCACGCCCAGATCGTCTGCCAATCCGGTTTGGACCATTTCCTCCCAAAAGACCGAGGGCTCTTTCTCCTTCTTGGCCGTCCCATACCATCTAGCCCGTGAGAAGAACAGCTTGAATTGGGCGCGCGTGACTGCGACGTAGCACAGTCTCCGCTCTTCTTCCAGCTTTAGCGCTTTCAGGGCGTCTTTCACCCGCTTTTCTTCCCGCTTGAAGTCCTTCTCGGTCCGGCATCCGGCCAGATTCATAGAGGGGTAGGTAGCAGAGTCCGCTCGCAATCCCGGTGGCAGGTTGCAGTACTTATCGAGTGGGTTGGTGGACCTTGTGGGGAAATAACCTTTCACTAAGCCGGGGATGAATACGCAGGGAAACTCCAGACCCTTCGCCTGGTGGACACTCATCACCTTTACTGTGTTAGAGTCCTCATCCACCGGCCTAACTTCCCCTTCGATATCCTCAGATTCCACTGTGAACTTGACGTATTGGACAAAGGCGGAAAGGGAAGAGCGGGAATCGGCAAGCTGAAACTCCGCCGCCAGGTCCACCATCTTTTGTAAGTTCAGAAGGGCGATCTTGGAGGATGAGCTGGAGTCTGCTTCCAGCTCCCAGCGGTAGCCGGTCCTGTCCAAAATGTGAAGCGCCAGGCCGGGGATGCTCAACCGGTTCGCCTGCCGGGTGAAGTCGTCCAAGTCGTCGCGCAGGACCTGTAGGCGCTCCAACGCTTGCGGCGATAACTCGGGTATCTCCGAGACATGGGACAGGGCGTCGATCAAGGCCACCGGAGCGCTGATATCCTCTGCTTCCTCGGCCTCTTTCAGGGCCTTCTTCTTCCATTGTCCTAGGAAGAAGATGTCCCGGTCGGAAAGCCGGAAGCGAGGCGATATGAGGATACGGGCGAGGGCGATATTGTCTCCCGGATCCGTTATCACCATGAGATAGGAAAGGATGTCCTTTATCTCCGGCCGGTCGTAGAAGCCGGTGCCGCCGATTAGCTCATATGGTATCCCGGCGGCATCCAAGGCTGCGGCTACGGCGGGGAACATCGCCCGCTTGCGGCAGAGCACAGCGAAGGCGCCCCAACCATGTTTGCGGTCGTCGAGACCCTCCGCCCAGGGCAGGAGGCTCTCGATTCTGCCGGCAATCCACTGGGCCTCGCTGGCACCCGTGGCAGCGACGTAGTGGCCCACTTCCGCCTGCCCGGTCGCATGGTGATACCCCAGCCGCTTCTCGTGCCTATTCTTGATGGGGTTGATCACCGCTTGCGCGAGATCGAGGATTGGCGGGTAGGATCGCCTGTTGGTGACGATCGTCGATTTGGCTACCTTGTGATCCCCGAAGACGCCCAATTTGTCGAAGTTGAGGATGTTGTCCACCATGGCGCCGCGCCACTGGTAGATGGCCTGGTCGTCATCGCCGATCACTACGACATTTGGGCTCTCCTGGTTGATGAGAAGGCTCAGCAACGCGGCCTGAGCGGCATTGGTGTCCTGGTACTCATCGACGAAGATATACTTGAACCGCTCGAGGTAGCGCTGCCGGATGGCCGGACTCGAGAGGAATAGCTTCACCGGCAGCCGGAGCAGGTCCCCGAAGTCAAGGAACTCTCGCTCGCGTAGCCCCTCCTCATAGCGTACGTAGGCCGCCTGCACGTCGCGCCACTGGGCCAGGCAGCCCTCCCAATATCCCCTGGCATACTCCGGAAGGCCGGAAGGGGTCTGGCTGTCGAGGTATTTCAGCAAATCCTCCGGCGCGACCATGTGGTCCTTGGCCTGGCCGAAGAAGTCGAGAAGATTGGAGAACACCGTGCTTACACTCAGGGAAATGTCGACGGCGTCGAATGTAAGGTCGTTGAACAGGCCGGTTAGCAGGTCCCACTGGACGCCGCGGGTGGCCAGGCGGTAGCCCGGATTGATGCCCAAGCGCACCAGATTCTCCCGCACGATCTGCTCGCCAAAGGAGTGAAAGGTGCTGATGTTTAGGGAGGATGCCGGCACATCGATGCCGTCGCGGGTTAGAGCGGCCCGGACCCTTTCCGCCATCTCCCCGGCGGCCTTGTCGGTGAAGGTGAGGCCGAGGACACTGCCGGCGTCCGCTCTCTTCTCCCGGATGACGGCGATGAGCTTCTCGGTGAGCACGGTCGTCTTGCCGGTCCCGGCGCCCGCAATTATAAGTTGGGGCGGTAGGCACTCCACCGCCGCCGCCTGCTCAGGAGTGAAGATGATGGGGTTTGGCTTGTCGCCTTTCAATGATTCAGTCACATTGACCCTTCGCGCCTGGGTAGGCACATATTACACCGCCTATTGTGAGCTTGCAGTGTCCGCTCCCGATGGTCGTCTCTTTGTCCTAGCTGACCCTCATCCCCCTGGCCCCCTTCTCCCTTTGCGAAGGGAGAAAGGGGGAAACAAACACTACTGACGGACACTAGTAATGCTTTCACCTCATCACCCCCAACCCCTCTTCCCCTTCGAAGGGGAAGAGGGGGGTGCCTTCGTCCTGGTTCCCTCTTCCCCTCAGTATTGGGGGGAAGAGGGTTAGGGAGTTAGGGGGCGTGACCGATAAAGGGCTGGGGTTTGGGGGTGAAAGGGCCACTCCATTCAATTATTAGTGTCATCCATATTGCCGGCCTGGCGGCCGGCGGTCAGAATAAATTCCGACCCACAGGGCGTGCCCCTTTGACCCCTTGTCCCCTCACTCCTCCTCCCCATCCGTGCACAGCCATGTCCACTCACACGTGCGGCAGGGGTTCTTCTTCAGCCACTCCATTTCCTTGAGGTCCAACTGGCCTCCCCATGTCTCGACGATGCGCGAGTGGGGAGGGAATAGCTCATCCAAAATCCCGTCGGACAGGCGCTGCAGCTTCCCGGAAAGCGCCTCGCGTATCCCCTCGCCAGGAGAATAGCTGCGCTTCCAGTCCGCTCCCAAGCTCTCTACACCCAAGTAGAGGTAGCTGACCAGCGAAACCACTCCGAGCTGCGACAATTCGGGGCAGCTTTCGGCTGCCAGGGCATAGATCGCCAGTTGCAGATCCTCTTCTGCCTCCGCTCTACTCATTACGCTGCTGCTGGTCTTGTAGTCTATTATCTCCAGCTCGCCTTCCGGGAGCCGGTCGATGCGGTCGATACGGCCGGTCATCGTATGGCTCTGGAATGGGAAGGTGAATTGCGTCTCCACCCGGAGCGTGTCTTCATACGGGTACTTCAGGAAATATCTCCTGAGCTGATCCTCTGATTTCTTGCGGGCCTGCTTGGCGATGGGCCGGAAGGGAAAGGCGTCGTCGCGCCAGCACTGGTCCAGCAGCTTCAGCAGTCGCTCTTCGGAGGCCTCTTGCGGCCCCTCGGGATTGTGGTAGGATTCCAGCACTGCGTGCATTACGCGTCCCCGCTCGGCTTGCGGCGAGGTGGTGGCGGCCAGCCGCCAGAAATACTGGAACTTGTAGCGCAGCGGGCACAGCCTGTAGAGCGCCAGCTGGCTGGCCGAAAGATAAAGCCGGCCGGATGGGCAAGGGGAGTTCGGACAATCCGTGGTCTCGGTGTTCTCCCACCAGCACTTTGGCTGAGAGGCCATCGCACCGTCCAAAGCCAGGATTCCGTACACTCCCTGCGCACGAACCAAGGAATCATCCGCGGCCAGCCCCCTCCTGAAGAACACCTCGGCCTCACGGGCATTGAGCGGGCGGACAAATTCCGCAGGCTCCTCGGAGATTTTCTCCGCGTCTGGCGATGCGGCTGCTTCCTCAAAGAAGCGCGAGGGAGCGCTGTTGTCCTTGCTGGGTGCGGCGGTGGAGCTATAGCTAAGGTAGCAGCGGCTCTTGGCCCTCGTCAGCCCTACATAGAACAGGCGTCTCTCCTCTTCGTAGTAGCGTTGCTCCCGGGTCTGTCCGGCATCTTCCATTCTCTGCAGCAGAACGGGGTCGGCAATCTCTTTCGGGGAGTAACGGCCGGGGAAGGCGCCCTCGCTGAGGCCGGGCAGGAAGACACAGTCCCATTCCAGCCCCTTGGCCTGGTGGAGCGTCATGATGTTGACCAAGTTGGTGAGCTGGTCGACCGGGTCCGCCAGGGGGACGTCGGCAAACCGGCCCTCCTCCACCATGACCAAATAGGCGCTAACGCCGGTTTCCGGTTGCCTCCCGGAAAAGCGCTCCACGTCCTCGATGAACCGGCTGATATTAGCCAGAGCTTCACGCCTGGCTATTTCTTCAGCCGTGTTCTTGTACCTGGCCAAGCAGAGACCGGCGAAATAGGGGATGGTTGTCCAAATGGCGAAAGCCACTTCCGCCGGGCTATCGAGCTTCCTCTCACGAAGGAATGCCAGATGGCCGGTGAACGTCTTCGCTTTCTCGATGTCGGCGGCGCCGGCCGCGCTGTCCTCTAATTCGCCCTGAAGGTACTCGTAGAGGCTCTTCCTGGCCCGCGCCGCTTCGCGCTGCAGCAGGCGAATCGCAAATGGACCGGCTCCGCATAGATCGGACTGGAGCAGGCGCACCAAGCCCGCGGAGTCGACTTCCTCTGCGGCAAGGAACGCCATGAGGTCGAGTACCGTCCTGACCAGTGGGTGGTTGTAAAGCTCTCCGGTGCCGCCGCTCAAACGGACCGGCACGCCCGCCGCCTGCAGTTCATCTCTTATGAGCCCGGCCAGCGGTCCCTTCACCGAGCGGAAGAGAACGGCTACCTGGTTGTATCTCTGCTCCGGACCGGCAAGCTCGATTATTTTGCCGGCTATCCAGTTCGCCTCGTCTGCATAGTGGGGAAAGAAGCGGCATTCCACCGGCTTTTCGATAGGATCATTCCCCTCCCCGGCACTGATGAGGTTCTTGGCGAGCCGGTAGGCGTTGCGCTCGATTACGGAGCGCGCCGTCTCCACGATGCCCCGGCAAGAGCGGTAGTTGGTTCGCAACTCGATAGTCTCCGCACCATACCGTTGATCAAAGCTCAAGATGTTCTCCACCGTTGCGCCCCGGAACCCGTGGATAGACTGGTCATCGTCGCCGACCACGCAGATATTGCCGCGGCCCTGCTGGAGCCGGAAGACGATCTGGTCCTGAGCGTAGTTTGTGTCCTGATACTCGTCGACCAGGATGTAGCGGAAGCGCTCCCGGAGTTCGGCGAGCGCGGCCGAGCCTTCCTCTAGTAGATCAACCGTCCGGGCGATCACACCGCCATAGTCGATAAAGCCGTGGCTGCGCACATGATCGAGGTAATAAGCATAGAAGTCGATTATCTCCGGCCAGTCTTCGCGATTCGTCTCTTGGCGTAAGGTGGATGGAGTGTGCAGATTCTCCTGCGCCCGGAGGATGAAATCGAAGACCTCCTGCACGAATCCATCCTTACCCAGGACATCCCGGTAATGCGGCCAGAGTTCGGGCAGTTGGGACTTCAGCAAGTCCTTGACTAGGACCCACTGCTCAGTGGCTACGAGAAGCTCGGGTGGGTTCTTGTAGCCGAGGTCCTGAAAGTGGTCCCTCACAACCCCGAAGCAGAAGCCATGGAAGGTGCTCACTGCGAGGCTGGAATAGCTGATTTGGAGGCGCAGCGCCACGCGGTTGCGCGTTTCCTCCGCGGCCTTGCGGGAGAAGGTGAGGGCGAGGATGTTCTCCGGTTTGGCCCTCCCGGTCTCGATCAGGTGGGCTATCCGCTCCACGATGACCATGGTCTTGCCCGTCCCTGGCCCCGCCACGATGCGTAGAGCCCCCCCGGTGTGCCGCACCGCCGCCAGTTGGTCGGGGTTGAGGAGGGTGGACGTGCTGAATCCATTGCGGGGACAACCGGCCCGCTCGGCCATGCCATCGCAGTCGGTGTTTACCGGTGAGCGTAGGGGAGGTGCCTTGTGCCCTCCCGTTTGGCCCGGCTCACGGTTGTCTGTTGCTTCCCTGCTGGTAGCGTGAGGGGCCGTCTTCGTAGGGGAAGGGCTTGTCCCTTCCCGTTCGCTAGTCGTCGCCTCGTCTTCAGGATTCATAGTTCAGAGCTCATAGACCAGAGATCCAGCATAGCGGTAGCCTCTCCAATCCTCGGCCAGCCCACGGCGGACCGGGTTGTTTAGGACATAGGCTATCGCTTCCCCGAGGTCCTCGTCGTCGCGGAGAAAGTGATCCCAAAAGCTTCTTTGCCAAAATGCGCCGGTTACTCCGCATTGCCAAGATGCTCTCTGGGCAAGATTTTTGTACTGCCCGACAAAGGTTATGATGTCACATGTGGGTGATGCCTCAGTAACGAGATGCACATGATCGGGCATGACACAGTAAGCATAGACTGGGACGGCCGTTCGCTCGGCATGGGCCGACAGCGTGTCGACAGCAGCTTGCGCCACTATTGGTGATCGAAAGACAGGAAGCTGGTCTTTGACGGCTATCGTTATGGAGCAGATAGCGCCGGCAATCCGATATGTATCCTCATCGAGTCTGATTCTCCTACGGTTGGGAAGGGATACATTATGTTCGTGTTGCACTATCGAGACGCTCCCTCTGCGCGCTGCAGCAATAATTCTGAAGTAGCCCGCGCTTTTCTATCCCCCATGTCCAGCGGGCGGGGACAAGCCGCCGCCCCTACGTTTCAAGGTTGCCGGCCTGGCGGCCGGCGCCCCGATAAATCGGGACCTACAGGGTCACCTTCCTCGTCACCCTCCTGCCGCGGGTAGGGTGATCACCTGGTCGGCGAAGTGATCGTATTGGTCTGAGCAGGTGAAGAGCAGAACCTGGTACCCTTGCGAAATCTCCTTCAGCAGCTCCATGGCCCTCTGCCTCCGACCGGCGTCAAAGGTAACAAATGGATCGTCGAGCAGAATAGGCGGCTTGCGGCCGTTCAGGACCAAGCGCATCAGTCCCAACCGGGCAGCCAGGTAGAACTGGTCGATGGTCGCCCGGCTGAGAGCGGTGATAGGCACCGGCCCGCCACTGTCCGGAGAGACGACGCTGATAGACAAGGTGTTCCGGTCGATGGACATGGGGGATAGAAAAGCGCGGGCCATCCTCTCTACATGTTGCCCGACTTCCGCCTCCAAGGCCACGGTGGCGGATACCATTGTCTCCGAGTGCGCCTGCCGGATTCCTTCGATGGCCAGCTCCACAACGCGCTTGCGCCGCATGAGGATGTCGAGCCGGTGTTGTAGCTCTCCCGCTTTCTCCTCCAGCGTGGTCAGCTCCTCGGGGTCCAACTTCGCGGTGTCGATGGCCCCTTTCAGACCCGAGATCTCGTCGCGCAGGGAGCTTTGCTGCCTTTGGAGTCCACTCAAGTCCATTTTCAGCCGGCCCAGAACACCGGCCGGGTCGGAGTCCTGTCCGGCGGCTCCACTGCTCTCGTCGAAAACGTAGCGCCGTATTGGCTGGAGGAGCGTCGACCGCAACTGCAGCAGGGCGTCCCGCCGCTGCTGGATCTCCAGAGCTAATAAGGAATGCTTTTCCTCGAAGCGCTTCCAAGGCGACGCCCAGGCAGCCGGCGGGGTATCTGGAGGTATTCCAAGGGTAGCGGCAAGCTCGGTGCGCGCCGCCGCCAGAGTGGCAGTAGCGCCCAAATAGCGATTCCGGCCCTCGGCCAATTCATTTGCAGACGAGAACCCGTACTTCTGTAGCACTTGGTCCAGCGCCGTCCTCGTGCCAGCCACGGCGCGCCGGTGCTCGTCGAGCTCGCTTTCCAGGGCCCGGGCCACCAGGTATTCTCGCATCTGCAGCGCCGAATAGACGACGCCGCAGAGCCCGGCGATGGCTAGTATTGCCAGGTAAGGGGCGGCGAAGAACCCGGCCATCCCGGCGACTAGCAGGGCGATGCTGACGGCCAGTAGAGCCGGGGCGATCCGCCCCCGCCCGCCACCCAGTTTCCGGTATCGCTGCTCCTGCTTTTCCAGCAATTGCTCCTCGGCCTTGAGGCGGGCGGCCAAATCACCTGCTTGGGAGAGATCGGGCTCTGCTTTGGCGAAGGCTGCCAGCTCCTCGAGCTCCCGGGTCGCGCTTCGTATGCGGTCGCACTGCTCGGTGGCGAGCCGGAACCGGGCATATTTCTCCATCAATTGCCCAATTTCGTCCTTCAGGTCGACGGCTCGCCGGTTGGCTTGCAGCATCTCTTCTTGGTGAGCTGTCTCCTCTTCGATGCGGCTCATTTCCTGGAGCTTGTCCGCCAGCCGGGCTTTCTGGCCGTCAAGGGCGGCGAGTTGGGCGGAAAGCTCCTGGCGACGGTTTTCCACCTGGTCCAGCTCATCCCGGAGCTGTCTTACCGGACCGGGGTTCTTCGCGGGAGAAGACAAACCCACGGAGAGAGAGCGCAAATACTCCTCCAGCTTCTGGACCGCCGAAGACGAGCTTACGTCGTTCCCTCCGGTGACGGTCGCTTGCAGCCGGTCACTCAGCTCTCGCCGCCCTTCGGCAACATCCGGCAGCTCGTCGTGAGCCACGCAGGCGGTGCTGGAAAATAAGGCTTTCGTGGAGCATCCAAGCCAGTCTGCCAGCCGGGAGGCTATAGCCTTGGCATCGGTCAAGGGGGTGGGCAAAGCCTGCCCCGATAGCGACTGGACGTGATTTTCGAAATCACGCTGCAGCAGGTAAGTCTCGCCATCCACCTCAAAATCCAGCGCCAGCTCATACATGTGCTCCGACTGCCATTTCATCAGCTCGCGCAGCGTCCGGTTGCTCGATTTCGCGTTCTCGAAGAGGCAGGTCTGGATCGCGGCGTGGACAGTGGATTTCCCGGCCTCGTTGGGACCTTTGATGATGTTGATGCCCGGCCCGGCGGAGGTTTCCAACTCTCCGAAGCGCTTGAAGCGTTTTGCAGTTAGGCGGCGGATTATCACCGGAGCACCTCCCGGCCTTGGAGAAGGGCGACCCCCAGCCGCAGCGCTTCTTCATATTCAGAGGCCTCTCCGGCGCTCGCCGAGGCAATGCGTTGTTGCATGAGCCGCACATAGCGGCCCACCACTGTCTCTGGAGCGAAAGAGTTGATATCGACCTCGCTCAGGGCGGCATGGGAATGGTCCACTATTCTCAGAGCGAAGAACTCATCCTCCAGCGCTCTCTCCATTTCCTCAACATCCAACTGAAAGTCGAGAGCCTGCAATCCCTCGAGGCTGACCTCCAGTATGAGGCTTCTATCGGCCAGAGCGGCGATGGACTCGCGAACCGCGGCGGGCGATATTGCCGTATCCAGGGGTATTCGCAGGCGCTCGAAACGGCGCGACCCAACTTGAACTGGCTGGATAGAGACATCGCCGCTACGCTCGATATTCACAAGGACCACCTTCCCCGCTCCTGCTTGATCGAGATCGATCACTTCCGGCGCGCCGGAGTAGCAGGCTTTGGTGGAGCCACAGGTGAATTCGGAGAAGGAGTGCCAATGGCCAAGGGCCAGGTAATTCAGGCCGCTGGCTGCCACCTCCTCCCGGGTGACCATTAGGCTGTCACCTTCGACCCGGTCCGGAATATGGAACGAGCAATGCGCGATCCCGATTTGCAGCGCCGCCTCTTCCAGACGAAGGGACCGCAGGGGGCTGACCCCGGCTCCATCGGGCGGAAGCAAGCCGTATACGACGGCATCCAGCTCGGGAAGACGTAGGGTACTGGATTCGCCAGCGAGGATCCTGAGCGCCGGGCAGTGCCCGGCGAAATCGTAGGCATTGTAGACGGAACGCGGTTCGATGGGGTCGTGAGTGCCGGGAATAAGGCAGGTAGTGATGCCGGCATCTCCAACCTTCCTAAGAATTCTTATTGCTTCTTGCACATAGAAGGGAGGCGGGTTGTTGGAATCGAAGAGGTCGCCGGCAATAATGAATAGGTCGGAATGCTGGGCGATGGCCAGGCTGGCGACCTGCTCGAAGGTGCGCAACAGCTGGCGGCGATGCTCCTGTCCCTTGTCCCCAAGGCTGAGAAATTTGGCGCCGAGATGAACGTCGGCGGTATGGAGAATCCTCATCGGTTGATCTCCGCGACGAAAGATGGAAGTTTGCCCTTATGAGGGTACGGCCACGCTGCCCGAGACGAGCATCCTCACCGTCGGGGCCGCTCCGCGAGTATAGCACCGGAGGGGGGAAAGTCAATAGAAGGCCGGTTCCCCTCTTACCCAATGCTGTCTTCCGCCCCGTAACCCGGCGGCCCCCCTCTGGACGGGCCAGCATGACACAAGCCGCACATCCGTTGTATATTTGATGGGGAGGAGTTCCGAATCATGTCCAACGCGGAGATCTCCGAGATCCTGAACCGCATCGCCGAGTTGCTGGAGATCAAGGGGGAATCGCGCTATCGCATCTACGCCTACCAGCGCGCCGCCGAAGCAATAGCCAGCGAGCCGGTCGATGCCCGAACCTTGATGGAACAGGGCAGACTTGAGAATGTGCCGGGCATCGGGAAAAGCATCGCCGCCAAAATCACCGAACTGCTGAAGACCGGCCACTTAAAGTATTATGAGGACCTGCAGGCCGGTTTGCCCAGCGCCATAGTGCACTTGATGGAGGTCCCCGGCATCGGCCCCAAGACGGCCATGAGGCTCTACAATGAGCTGGGTATAACCTCCGTTGCAGAGCTGGAGGCGGCGGCTAGAGCCGGTCGAATAAGCGGCCTGCCGGGCTACGGTCCCAAAACGGAAGAGAACATCCTTCGCGATGTCCACAACCTGCGGCTGCATGAGGAGCGCAGGCTGTTGGGAGAAGTGCTTCCGGTGGTCGCGGATATGATCGCCGCGCTCCGGTCCGTTCCCGGCATACGCAATATCGTGCCGGCGGGGAGCATCCGGCGAATGGAGGAAACCGTCGGGGACATCGACCTCGTAGCCACTGCCGGCGACCCGGCCAAAGCCGTCCAGGCTTTTGTGAAGTTGCCGCAGGTGCGCGAGGTGCTGGGGCAGGGCCCAACCAAGGCAACGGTTGTCCTTCGCAATGGCATACAGGCGGACATACGGGTTGTTCCCGATGAGGCCTTCGGCTCGCTGCTGCAGCACTTCACCGGCAACAAAGCGCACAACATCATCCTCCGGGAATACGCTAAGTCCAAGGGCTATAGCATTAGCGAGTACGGGATCACCGACCTCAGGACCGGCACGATCAAGCCCTATGCTGACGAAAATGAGGTTTATGAGTCTCTGGGGCTGCAGCCCATGCCGCCGGAGATCCGGCTGGGCACCAATGAAATAGAGCGAGCGGCCAGGCACGATATTCCCCGGCTGGTGACACTCGCCGACATCAAGGGCGACCTGCACGTCCATTCCGACTGGAGCGATGGAGTCGCCTCGATTGAAGACCTGGCTCGAGGCGCCAAGGCCATGGGCTACGAATACATAGCCATCTGCGATCATTCGGCGAGCCTGGCCATCGCCAACGGACTCAGCGCGGAGCGGCTGCGAAAGCAAATAGACACCGTTCGCCGGCTGAACGAAGCGGATCCCTCGTTCCGTATCCTCACCGGCATCGAGGCCAATATTCGCGGCGACGGTACAGTGGAGGTGCCCGAGGAACTGCTGGGCGAAATCGATGTTGTGGTGGCCAGCATTCATTCAGGGCTCAGCCAGTCTTCTGAGAAGATAACGACCCGGCTGACCAAGGCTATCCATCAACCCTTTGTGGCCGTAATCGGCCACCCCACGGGCAGAATTCTCGGACACCGCGAGCCCTCAATGGTCGATCTGGGTGCGATCTTCGCCCAAGCCGCCGGGCAGAGAACTGCCATGGAGATCAATGGGATTCCGGACCGGCTGGACCTGCGGGACGTGCAGGCTCGCCAGGCGATGGAGGCGGGGGCCATTCTCTCCACGAATTCCGACGCCCATTCAGTTGACCAATTATCGCAGATGCTGTACGCTGTGGCAGTAGCGCGGCGTGGATGGCTCGAAGCTCGCCACATTTTGAACACCAAGCCGCTGGGCGAGCTGCTGGAATGGCTGCGAGCCCGCCGCAAGTGATGTAAGATACTCGTCCTCAGAAGAAGGGACCCCCATCTTGGGCGACGATTTTGCCCGGAGTCTGACAGGCCATACGCTCTGGTCTCCCGCCGCCGGGACCGCGGAGACCGGACCGGAACTGATGGTGCCCAAGGGGCTGCGAGGCCAACCTTTCGTGGTGGTGGATCTAGAGACCACAGGACCGAGTGCGCTGCTGGACCACGTCATCGAGGTAGCGGCCCTACGCGTCGAGGGAGGCCGGGTGGTCGACCGTTTTGAGAGCCTCGTGGACCCCGGCGTCTCCATCCCGCCATTCATCACCTCACTTACCGGCATAGATGACGACATGGTGCAGGGCAAGCCCAGGTGGCACGAAATCGCGCCCTCGTTATTCGCCTTCCTCGCCGGGGCGATCTTCGTGGCTCATAACGCGGGATTCGATCACGGCTTCCTGAAACAGGAGTTTCGCCGGCTGAAAATGACCTACGACAGCCAGCGGCTGTGCACCGTCCGCTTGTCCCGGCGCGTCTTTCCGGGGCTGGGCAGCTACTCGCTGGACTCGATTATCTCCCACCTCGGCATCAACTGCTCCAGCCGCCACCGGGCGGGCGGCGACGCCGATGCGACCTGTGAGCTGCTGCTAAGGATACTGTCGGAGATGTCCGGATTTGGCATCGAGGAGGCGGAGGATTTGCTCCGCTTCCAGGAGACGCCCAGCCGGAAATGCGCCGATATGCGCGATGGCGAGCGTCTGGTGGCCCATCTGCCTTCCGCCTGTGGCGTGTACATGATGAAGGACGAGCAGGGCCATGTCATCTACGTCGGCAAGTCCACGAACATTCGCCGGCGGGTGCGTGAGCATTTCCGGGCAGAGACCAACGGGCAGCGGCGGCTGCGCAAGCGCCTGCGCTTTGTCAAGCAGGTGGACTACATCGAGACCGCTTCGGAGCTCGAGGCGCTGCTTGTGGAATCCCGCCTTATCAAGCACTGCCTGCCGGAGGGCAACAAACTCCAGCGAGATTACGAATCCTACCCCTTCATCAAGATCAATATCAATGAGAAATTCCCGCGGGTGGAGTTCACCCGCGAGCCGCAGGACGATGGCGTCCGCTACTTCGGGCCCTTCACGCAATCCTCTCTTGTCGACGCCGCGGTAGACGCCGTGCGGGATGAATTCCGCCTGCGCACCTGCGCCCGGCGCTTTGGCCAGAAGGAAGGTAGCTGCGCCCGGCGGGATATGGGCCGCTGCCTGGCGCCGTGCTCCGGCGAAATCAGCCGGGAAGAGTACATGGAACGGATCGAAGAGGCCATGCGTCTTCTCTCGGGCCACGGGAGCACCTATCTACAGACCATGGAAGAGCGGATGAATACCTTTGCCGAGGAATGGCGCTTCGAAGAGGCGGCCGCGCTTAGGGACCGCATAGCCGCTTTGCGGGCCCTGGTGCAGGTGCAAGAGAAGCTCAACTCCGTCGGCTGTTACGACCTCGTGGCGCTGATGCCCTCGGCGCGGTCCGGTTGGATCCAACTATTCCTGATCCGCCAGGGCCGGCTGGCGATGCAGGTGGCCTGCCCGCAGGACATCGAGCCGGAAGACGTGCGAAGGCTTTTGCACCAAGTGTATTCGCCGGAGCACCGGACCATGGCCATCTCCAAGGACGAGGTGGACGAGATGCATATCATCGCCGACTGGCTGCGCCGCGGCGGCGAGGCCCTCCGCAAAATCCCCATTCGCCCCGAACCCGAAAGTCTGGAAGAGGTGGTGGAAGAAGTGATCCGCGAGCTCAAGAAGGGTGATGCCGCGCTGGCGGAGACTGGCGACTGATTCTTGGCACATCTCTTGCGTCCACTACTCGCCATGAAAGCGTATGTGTACATCGACGGCGACGGTGTGGGAGACAAGCTCGAAGGATACATCATCAACAACGACCTCCAGAGAGCGGCGGAGCTCAGCACCCGAATAAACGAGAACCTAAAGGAGATGATCGCCACTCTCCTGGCAAGAGATGTGGAGATCTTCTTTGCAGGCGGAGACAACGTCTTCGCTTGCCTGGACCTGGACCGCGAGCTACTGCACCGGCTCTTGAACTCATTCCTCAATTGGACGGGCATCACGGCTTCCGCCGGGGTGGGGACGACACCCGCCGAAGCCTTCCTGGCCTTGCGGGCCGCCAAGGCCTTGGGTGGTGGCCGGCTCATTGTCCGTGGACTGGACGGCAGCGAAGAAAGAGACCGCACCGGCCAGGCCATCCATGCGGGGGCGGACGAGGCGCCGTAGATCGCGTAACGAGAGAGGCCCTCAGACAGCCCCTTTGACAGGACAAAATTCCGATGATGACTGCCTGACAGGAGGAGACAACCAGCAAGTCCCCCTGATAAGGGGGATTTAGGGGGTTTTATGCCTGTGCTAAGCCCTAACCCCCCTAGCCCCCTCTTGTCAGGGGGGACTTAGATCCGTGCGCCGCTGCATCTTGCCCGCGGCCACTGGCTTCTGGCTACTCGTCTTCGCCCCTTGACCCGTTTCCTTCACTTCCCCTTCAGCTTCTTCCCGATCTCAAATGCCTTGCCGAGGTGCTCGCCGATACGCCAGTAGTTGTCGTCATGGTAGGTGAAGATTATGGGCTGCATCTTCAGCGGGTCCGGTAGCTTGTTGGTGAGGTAGCGCTCTTCGCTATAGACTGCGACGATTTCTCCGATGAATGACTCGTGCCTCCCCAGTTGCAGCGTCTGGATCAACCGGCACTCGAGATTCAGGGCACATTCCTCGATCATCGGCGCCGTCTCCAACTTGCCATAGAAGACCTTGAACAACGACGACTTGTCCACCTTGTGGCCGGACACCAGGCCGCAGTAGTCGGTAATCTCCGCCATCTCCGCTGTGGGAATGTTGACACTGAACGTCCCGTTCTCGTGAATGCCCCGGTTTGTGTAATGGGGTTTGTTGCTGGAGACGGAGATCGCCGGCGGCTTGTCGTCCATAATGCCACAGTAGGCGACCGTTAGAAACGTCGGCTTGCCATCGACGTTGGCTCCCACCAGGACGGTGGGCATCGGGTAGAGAAAAGTATTCGCGCCGATCTCGATTTTGGCCATGAGAAGCTCCTCCGTAAAGTTGGCGGCCGCGCGCCTCAAGATTCTGCACCTTATTATAATGCCTTCTCGCCGGGAGTGATGACCCTGCCTGGGAACGAGATACCACTTCTGGCCAACTTTCTGGCTTCACGAAGGGAGAAAAGCCTCTTGTCATTCTGAGCTTCCGTAGGCGGTGGGGGGCCGCCGGGCATCAGGAATGACATCTCGATGTCATGGAAAGGGCCCGTTCTTCCTGACTAAAGAACAGTTACTGCCAATAAGAGGGCCCGAAGAATCTAGTGCCTGGTGGTCAAACAACCTGAACTAGATTCTTCACTTCGCTCCTGCTCTCAGCCTCCAGTCCTCCTGGTCGGCCCTATCGCTCATTCCAGTATGTGCCTACCTAGCCGGCCAAACGCTCGTTCAGAATGACAAATCCGTCTCGTCCCATCACTCCCAACCTCTTCCTTCGTCCTTCTGGGGAAGAACTCGAGAGCCTGTCTCGAGCGAAGCGAAGGAGGCGGGGTTTACGGGTGAGGCGTCAGGGCACGAGACCACGACCTACGGAGACTTGGCCGACAGGGCCGTTGGCCACCATATTTGACTTCTTGGCGCACGGGGCCGAGACGAGCCGCCCTACGGGCTTTGCCGCCGGTCCTGGTAGGGCACGGGGATGAACTCCACGGAGGGTTGGCCGGATTGGGGTTGCGGGTAGAGACTCATTAGCCGGTACACGGTGCGCGGCACTTCTTCTCTGACGTTCAAACCCATCTCCTGCAGCGCCGGGAGAGTCAGGGGGTAATCGTGGGTCCAGCGCCCGGAAGTAAGCACCGTGGCGATCTCGGCGGCCCTGGCGTCATCCATTTTGCCCTTCAGGAGAAAGAGAGTGAAGTCACGGATTTGCCGGATGGCCTTAGTGGAGACATCCACCATGGCGATCGTTTCGTCGGAGAGCCGGTTCCGCTCTTTCAGTTCCATGACCGTGAGCAGCGAAGCGGCGGGAAGATAGGAGCCGCGAAGAGCGATTTGGGGGTCCAAAGGGCCGAGCACGGCGTTGGGATCCATTATGATCTCATCAGCGGCCAGCGCCACCAGCGTTCCGCCGGACATGGCGTAGTTTGGCACGATCACGGTGACCAGCGCCGGGTGCTTCTTCAGGGCGTAGGCGATCTGCTGCGCCGGCAAGACCATTCCGCCGGGCGAGTGAATGATCAGGTCGATGGGGGTGCTCTCCGGTGTGAGGCGAATGGCCCGCAGCAATTGCTCGGCGTCCTCCATGTCGATAAACCTGATGAGAGGCACGCCGAGGATGGAGATGCGCTCTTGGCGGTGAATGAGCGTGATAACGCGGGAGCCCCGTTGCCGCTCCAACTGCTGGATCAAGCGCCGGCGGGAGTTGTGTCGCATCTGGTGCGAGATGCTGGGTATCAGGAAGGATAGTATCAAGAGAGCGATCAAGACGGTGATAGCGATTTCGATCATGGGGGGTCTCCCTTTGCTTGCGGCCTGGCAATCCGGCAGCCCGGATGGCCCCGGCCGCGCCATTCTGGATGCAGTGAACTGCATGCACCGTGCCAGAGATTGACTTTACCCTTCCCCTATACGATACTATGATAGTAAGAATAAATATGGCTGTTGATTCACGTTAGTGGCCCCATATGCGGAGGTGAATGATGGGAATAATGTCACGGATGTCAACTGTGTTCCAGGCCAAGATTAGCAAGCTGCTGGAACGGGCGGAAGACCCCATGGAGACCCTCGATTACTCTTACGAGAAGCAGCTCGAACTGCTTCAGCAGGTCAAGCGCGGCATCGTGGAGGTGGTTACCTCCAAGCGCCGGCTGCAGATGGAAGAGGCTCAACTGCAGCAGAACGTGGACAAGCTGACCTCTCAGGCTCAGCAAGCAGTCGCCGCCGGCCGCGATGATCTGGCCAAACTCGCCCTTCAGCGCAAGCAGGACACTGTGCAGCAGATTCAGGGTCTAGACCCGCAGATTGCCAGCCTCGAGGAGGAGCAGAATCGCCTCACCGCCGCCGAGCAGCGGCTTCAGGCCAAGGTGGAAGCTTTCCGCACCCACAAAGAGGTCGTGAAGGCTCAGTACTCCGCCGCTGATGCCCAGGTGAAAATCGGTGAATCGGTAACCGGCCTCTCTGAGGAAATGGCCGATATGGGTCTGACCATACAGCGGGCGGAAGACAAGACTCAGCGCCTGCGCGCCAAGGCCGGAGCGATTGACGAGTTGGTGGCCGCCGGCACTCTGGAAGATATCACCGGTAGCCAAGACTCCATCGATCAGGAGTTGTCCAAGATCACCGTTTCTAAGAACGTCGACGACGAGCTGGCAGCTATGAAAAAGCAAATCGCGGCTCCCGACCAGAAGCAGCTCAAGGAGGGCAAATGATCGCACGCATCTCTTCGGAAGGGCAATACCGGCTGGACGACGGCGACGTAATTAAGAAGCTCGACGAGATCGACGACAAGCTTGTGGATGTATGTGCGAGGGATGATGAGGCGGAGTATCAGCGCCTCTTCGGCGAGATGCTCACGCTCGTTCGCAAAGAGGGACATCCCGTGCCGGTGACCGAGTTGGTGAAGTCGGACGTGATACTGCCGGCTCCAGGCACAACCCTGGCCGAGGCCAAAGAGATATTCCGGGGCGAGGGAATGTTCGCCTGCTAGAGCGGCATGTCCCAGAGGGGATACCAGCGCTCCAGCTCTTTCTCGATCGGCAACTCCCGCTCCATCACCGAGCGCATGCGTAGCTCGGTGGCGTTGTCACGCTGTTTCTTTCCCTCTATTGGGGCAAAGGGGTAGAAGCTGCCGCGCTTGTAGTTGTAGATCCAGTAGACCGGCTGTTCGTCCTGGAAGAACTTGAAGGCCGCGGCCAGCAACTGGTCGCGGAACCCGTGTTCCTGGAGCGTGAGGCTTACCACGTGGACTGTGGAGACCAGGTCCTCGAACTGTGGATCGGTCAGCACGATCCATTGGAAGCCAAAGCTGTCCTTTAGCTGCTCGACCTTGGTTTCCGTTTCCTTCCCGCTTATGGCGAGCAGGTTGGTGAGTTCCTGGTCAGTCTCCTGGAAATCAGTCGAGGTAATCGGGCGGAAGGTCACTCCCGCCCGTTCCGATGGCTTGAGTCCGAGGTTCTCGGTCAGGGTTAGATATGCCGTCGATATGGCGAAAAGCTGGTTGGGTTGCGACTTAACGGGCTTTGTCCGTCCGAGAAGCTCGTCGAATAAACTCATTGCCCCTCCATCTGCTGCTCCAGCTTCTTCAGCCGCTCGATCCTCTTTTCCACCGATGGATGAGTCGAGAAGATTTCCGTGAGGGATGAACCACTGACCGCCGGGACAATGAAGAAAGCGTTCATCGGCTCCGCCTGGCGCAGGTCCTGCGTCGGGATGCGGCTCATGACCCCGCTGATCTTCAGCAAGGCCGCCGCGAGCTGCGACGGCGCCCCGGTGATAATGGCTCCTCCCCGGTCCGCGGCGTATTCCCGATAACGGGATAGCGCCCGGATCAAGAAGTAGCTGATCACCCACACCAAGATCGAAGCTATGTACACCAGGATGATTATCTGCCCGCTGTTGTCCCGGCCGCCCCTCCGGCCGCCGACTCCTCCAGCCAAACCAGCGAACATGAACGACCGCATCATCAAGAAAGCGAGCGTCGAGAGGAAGCTGGCGATCGTCAGGACCGCCATGTCGCGGTTCTTGATATGAGTCATCTCGTGAGCCAGCACGGCCTCGAGTTCCGGCCCATCAAGGCGGTCCATGAGGCCAGTTGTAACGGCCACCACTGCGCTCTTCGGCCCGCGGCCGGTGGCGAAGGCGTTCGGCATCGAGGTGTTGACGATGGCGACCTTCGGCTTGGGCAGGTTGGTCATCTGGGCCAGCCTATCGATTATTCCGTGCAACTCCGGCGCTTCGGAAGGCTGAACGATCTTGGCGTGCATCGACCATAGAACCAGCCTGTCGGAATAGTAGTACTGGATGAACAGAAAGACCGCGGCGATCAAGACCAACGGCAAGAGTCCGACGCCGATGTACCATAGAACCGCCATGAACGCGGCGTAGACCGCGAACAGCAGGAACATGGTCAAAAACATTCTAATCGTTAACTGTGTATCTCTACCGTACCATTTGCGGCGCATTGCGCCCTCCTACTAGTCAAAAAAAGATGAGCAAGACGCATTGAGATCGAACTTGTTCAGGACGCAGGCTCATGCGGCTCCTACTCACAACTTTGCATGGTAATTGTACCAAAATTGGGAGTGAGGCACCAATGATGCCTGAAGGCCCTACTAGATTATACGGCAGAAACCATGCCGCGGTTTCATTCTCCCGGAAACCGGTGATGCGTGGCACCGAGTTTGCTTAATGCAATTGGAACCAAAGGAGGTGGAAATATGGCAGGATGGGTAGGAAATATCGAGGAAAAGACATTGGCCAACGACTACTTCCGGGAGGTGCTGTTCACGGCGCCTCATAGCCAGCTGGTGGTGATGAGCCTGAAGCCCGGAGAGGACATCGGCACGGAGACCCACGCCGACGTCGATCAGTTCCTGAGAATAGAGTCCGGCGAGGGGAAAACCGTCTTAAACGGGCAGGAGCAGGCGATCAGAGATGGCTCGGCGATCGTCGTCCCGGCCGGGACGGAGCACAACATCATCAATACATCTTCCACCCGGCCGATGAAGATCTACACCATCTACAGCCCACCCGAGCACCGGCACGGAGTCATCCACAAGACCAAAGCCGAAGCCCAGGCCGACACGACCGACCATCCGTAGCGCGCTGGCAGTCTGTAGGTCCCGATTTATCGGGACGGTGGCCGCCAGGCCGAGCACATGCAACAAACGTAGCGCCGGGGCGGTAGGTTCCCCGGCCACTGTGATGGGCAAGGGAGAAAGAATGTAGCGGCGCACGGCCCTGTGCGCCATGATCGGCCACGATGGTCCGTGGGTCGTCCTTCGGCGGAAGGATGCCTGCCTGGCGGCTGGCAAGTAGGGCGTCCTTCCTCAGAAGGATTGCGGCCCCCCCGTGGGGCCATAGGCTGATCCTTCTCTGAAGGACGGCGGGGGACAAGCCACCCGCCCTACATTAAACACGCGAGCGGCTGGGGACAAGCCACCCGCCCTACATTAAACACGCGAGCGGCGGGGGACAAGCCACCCGCCCTACTGTGATGTTCGACCATGAGATCATCGACCGCAGGGGGCCGGACTTTTACCACGAAGTCTTCGCCCCCACCATCGCCCGTCGCTTCGAGGCCGGCGACCGCTACGAGACCATCCGCGACTCCGTCCGCAAGAACTGGAAAGCGGGTGCATGATAATGCCCCCCTGATAAGGGGGGTAGGGGGGTTACGGCTTTGGGTAGGCACAAAACCCCCTCAGTCCCCCTTATCAGGGGGAAGTGACAGGAACCCCTAACCCCTAAAGGGGGATGTAGGCTGAAGGCCTACCCTACATGGTTGGTGCTGTACTGGCCCGGTGTTCGCCGCTCCAGAGCGAACTTGGTGGCGGCGCCGGCGAGGACGAATAGCAGCGGGATGATCCAGAGGGAGAGGAAGATAACGATGGTGTCCACGGTCAGGGTGTGCTGGGTGTGTTTGACCTGAAACTGGCCGTAGGAGAATATCACCGCACTGTGCAGAGCGATAACCGAGAACACGGCCCCCGCCCGCAGCCAGTCGACGTCGTACCGCCTTTGGGTGCCGGCTGCCGTCGGCGCCAGGGCTTGAGGCATCTGCTCTTCCGTCCGGTTTTGCAGTCCTCCGTCTATTTCGCCGCTGTCCCGTACAGGTCGCTTTACGGCCATAGACTACTTCCTTTTTGCGCGTAGCCTGTACCTCAATAGTACTGTTGGCAGGTCGCGCGCGCAAATGCTGGAGGTGAGGCAGTGTAGGGTCAGATCGTGCGGCCACTCGGCAAAGCCTACCCTATCGATGGTCTCGGATGCCGCTGACCACCAGATCATGTGACGCTGATCCGCTAACTGCCGGGCTGGTCTCTGTCAAAATCGCCCTAAACCAGTCGAATTCGATGGGTTTAGAATGCCGGTGGCGGCACTCCATTTGGAGTGCGTGTGGCTTGCCACCGCTTTGAAGAGCGCAGGTCCTTCCAGAGGGCGTTCTCCAAATCAGACCAGCCCTTCGCTACAGACGATCTTCGGTGTGGCCTTGCTCGATTCGCCGTTCTGGTGGCGGACCCAGTCCTTCATGTTGTGCTGCAGGTAAAGGTTCTTCAGGTGCTCGTATAGAGCTTCGCCGTTCACCCCGTTTCGCCGCAGGAGATTCAGCTCCTTCTTGACGGCTTCGGTTGGGGATGCCCGCAGCGCTTGGTCCAGCAGGTTGATCATCTCCTTGCGGGCCTCGTCGTCCTCATTGGCGTACATTATGTGGAGTTCGCGCAGGACGTATTTCTGGCCTGAGGTGTGGGAGACGCTGAAGGACTTGTCATTCTGCCGCTGCTGCACGTCCGCATCGAAGGCGTGCTTCACCTTCATCACCGCCGCGTTGTAGCCGCCGGGCCGCGGCTCGCTGGGCGTGTAAGGCCCGCACTTGATCGTCCCCAGCACCCTGGGTATATCCTCGGAAACGATCTCGCCGCTTTCCCCTACCAGGTACATCTTCAGGTACCTATCCGCCTGGCAGAAGACGAACATGCCCTTTTGGCTGGAGTACTTCGCCGAGCGGATGCCGTCCCGTAGGCCGGCGATGCGGGCGTATTCTTCGGGGTGGTCCCGCCTCAGCTCGCGCATTATCTCCTCGGCCTCGTTGAGGTCCAGGAAGTCCGCCTCATCCTCCCACATGCTGAGCTGGCCGCCGTTCTTCTTTTCGTAGATAGCGTACATCACCTCTTCATTCAGCCGCTCGCTGACGTCGAGTATTTTCGCATCCTCCCCGATGGTGTCATGAATCTCTTGGATGCGGTTGTGCAGCTTCTCGTGCAGGTGCAGGTTCTGCTCGATGCCCAGCTCTGGCAGGAAGTTGAACCCGTACACCACTTCGTTCTCCGTTCCAATGCGGTCGATGCGGCCGAAGCGCTGGATCAGCCGGACGGGGTTCCAGTGCAAGTCGTAGTTCACAATCTTGTCGCAGTCCTGCATGTTGAGGCCCTCGGCCAGCACGTCGGTAGCGATTACCGTGTTCAGCTCCGGGCCGGGGTAGAACTCCCGAATCTCGGCGTTGGCTTTGGGAGCGAAGCGGGCGACCACGCGGTCCTTGCTCTTCTCCCCACTGAAGATCACGTCGATGTCCTCTCTCTTGCCGTCCGGGTTCAGGTTATCGTAGAGGTAGCGGGCGGTGTCAGCGTACTCCGTGAAGATCAGCCGCTTGCCATCCTTCAGCGGCGATTGGGCCAGCCATTTCTTCAGGGTCTGAAGCTTGTCGTCCGCCTGCGGCGTTATGGGCTGGACCAGAGCGAACATTTCCTTGTAAAGCCGGATGTCCTGCTCGATATGGGCGCGGAGCCGCTCGACGTCGAAATCTTCGATCCGGTACTTGCCGGACACTTCCGCCAGAGCATCCAAGAGGTCCGTTTGGTCATCGAAATCGGACTCGTACAGTATCATTTGCGCTTCTTCGCCGGCCGGGACGATGCCGGCATCGAGGGCCGCCACGAACTTCTCGTGAATGGCTTGCTGGCGGAGGACGGTTTCGCGGAAGGCGTAGACGCTGGATTCGAACCGCTTGAACAGGAGGATGCGGATCAGCCCCCGCAGGTTGAATCCGGCCCGCTGCAGACCGGCGTAGGGCTCCTTCTTGCGCTTGTCCGGCAGGACGTAGTTGTAGAGACCGTAGCGGGCGTAGGTCAGCTCATTCGGGGCGAAGTTGTTCGCAGCGTTTTGCCGCTCTTTGCCCATGTACGCCCGCAATTGCCGGTATATCCCCTGGTAGGTGCTTTCGATGCTGTATTCGATGGTCTCCAGCCGGCGGGCGGGGAAGAACTGGTGCTTGCCGCCGACCTCCACGTAGGCCTTCTTCTTGCCGGAGAGGTAATCATCGAAATCCGCTTCGGTCAGGTCCTTGTGAGTGCCGGCGTCTTTGCCGTACCAGCGCAGTATGTGGTTGCGGGTGCGGCGGATCAGGACGTTGGCCAGAAGGTCCGGCAGCTTGCGCTGTCCCTGCTCGATGAGCTTGAAGTACTCCTTTAGGTCTGCCGGCGAGATGGGCAGGTCCGTCTTGTCTTCGGGATGAAAGAGCTTCATCTGGTTGTAGACATCCAACGCCGACTTGTTCCGCGGCGTCGCGGTGAGGAAGCAGCATTTCTTGTCGCCGGCGCTCAGGAATTCCTGCAAAAGCTTGTAGCGCTGCGTGTCCTTATGGCGGAAGTTGTGGCTTTCGTCCACCAGCACGAAATCGCGGTCCCGGTACTTCTCAGTCCACAGGATGTTGGAGCCATCACCTTCCTGCAGATAGCCCATGGAGAGGACGCGGGCATGCAAATCGTAGCGCTCGTCATAGCGCTCCCACATGTTCACCAGCGGCGGGGGGCAGATGATGAGCGGGCGGGCCCGGCTGATCCGCTCGAAATGCTTCACGATGGCCGCGCCGATGTAGCTCTTGCCCAGACCGACAACGTCGGCAATGAAGACGCCGCCGTAGTCCCGGATGATGCCCACCGCCTGCTTCACGGCCACCTTTTGGAACTCGGCCAGCTTGCGGGTGATCTCGTCGTCCCAGAGGATCTCCGGTTTGTCCGTGCCCTCGATCCGGTCATGGACGAGAGTGTAGAGCGTCTTCATGTAGATGTCGTACGGTGTCACCGGGGCCATCGCCCACGATTCCCGCATCTCGTACATCAGGGACTCGTCGAAATCCTGAGCATCGTTCCACAGCTCGTCGAACCAGCGGCAAAGCTCGTAGTAGTTGTCATTGCCGTGGACCACGACGTTCATCTCCGTGTTGTGGCTGAGGCCGGAAAGGGAAAGGTTCGAGGAGCCGACCACGGCGATGCCCTTTTCATCCCGCTGGAGCACATTGCCGAAGAGGTCGTAGACGGGGCCGTAGCCGAAGATGTAGGCTTTGGCGTGCATGCGCCCCTTCGTATAGACGCGGACTTTGAGCCGCTTCTCGGCGATCAGGTCGGCTAGGGTCTTCACGAGCGACTCGTTGGCGTCCGTCTGGTCCATGAGGGCGATGGAGCCGGATACCTTGCCGGCCGCCTCTCCGGCCAGGCGCTTCTGGTCCGTGCGCTTCTGGTAGAGTTGCTCTTCCAGCTCTTTCCCGGCATCGTCCAGCCGCAGATGCCTGGCAGCCAGTTGGTCGATAGTCTCGTGGTCAGTGGTATTGCCGATGAGCAGCCGGACCTCTTTCAGCCGCTGAAGCTGGGCGGCGATGCCCTCGAAGCCGGAGAGGAAGAAATAACCGACCGCAAACCGCGCCTGCTCGGAGGAGTCCAGATACAGGTTTATCCGGTCCAAGAGCTTCTCGTTGCGATTGTCGATGATGTCGTGGGCCATAAAAGTTCTCCTAGGAGTCGATTTGCGGATGAGCCTTCGGCCTTACAAAATAACCTTGATATCCATATCAGAAACCTGGAAAGCGCTGCTGGCCCGATATTCTCTCATGGAACAGTAATGGTCTGTTCTTGTAACAGCCAGACAGCGCCCTAGCAAAGGGATCACCCAACTGTGTGAGCGTAAGCTCTTCTTTCGGGAAGAAGATCACTGAAAGTCTGTTGGCGTGATTGAACCGGCTATTAGGATTGTTGCACTGACGATAGTCAACAAGGTGCTGGAGTAAAGGCAATAATTTCTGCGCCACCTCACAGCATCCGAGTTTTGTGCTGCTGTCGTCCAAGCATTGACGGAATCCACCCAAGATCACATCGCATAATTGTATGAAGTGGCTGTCTAGTGGATAAGTGCACTCGAGTTGGTGATCGGAATCTATGAATTCAATCCTGTCTGTCGGAAATACCAGATCAGGTTGGCTAGAGTTAAGCCTCCAGATAGTGTGCCAATCGAAAAGGGGGTGCCTGCTCATGTCATCTTTGTCGTGAAACACGTGCGTTACGACAGCCCGCCCCCGGAAAGAAATTTTCATAGCACCGGTCGTAAGAGCCCGAAAGAACCGATTGTACGCATTCTTCTTTTTCATTTTTCCGGGCCCGAATGCTTCCCATTGGAGTTTATTGGTATTAAATCCGAACATGTGGAAATGAAACATATTGGTGAAGTCGGTCATGACTCTCTGGGCCCAAAGGGAAGCTAACTTGGTTTTCATACCGAACTGTCGATCATTGGAAGACACACCTAGTTCCTTATAGTGCACCTCATTTGAGTAAGAGGCAGCCTGTCTATCGCTGTTCAGTAGAGATATGGCGGATTGATACTTATCTTCTGGGATAGCCAGAAGGCCAATGTACGTCCAATTCTCTCCGAGGCTGTTCTTGGAGTCGTAAGAACCATCAACGTAAAGACGGACTCTGGGTGGCTGATAATCAGAACGATACTGACCGTCTATACCAAGCTGCATACTATTTGGACTCCATCTTGCCCGAGGCCAAGTCGCGTACCGAGATTCCGTAGAGACGAGCTACTCGCTCGTCAATTTCGAGTTCAAGTGCCTTACGGTCTGGGCAACTGGGCTGGGCGCACTTGATGGCAAGAGCAGAGATTCCCAGTCGATCGTGTTCGCCAGCGATCGGGATAGGCAGGCTGCGGAAATTCGCCCACTGGAGCATTACTCTTCCACCCTTACCTTCATCTCCTAGAACTGCACAAATAGACTTTGCGTACAGCCACGCGAGATCAGAATTTAGTACCCCCAACAAATACGGGTCGTCCAAATTTACTAGAAACACCTTGTTGTTCAAATAGAGTCCTTGATCATCCAAGGCAAATCGCGGCTCCTTGCAGATCTCGGGGTATACGATCTTCGGCCCTTCAAATGCATCGTAGTATGCACACGCCCGCAACTCCCACCAATGCTCTCCCTGGTCTTGGCGGTTCTCCAATTCCTTTTGCCACTGCTTCAAGTGAGCAAAGATGGCCGGGTACCGCTTGATGTCGACGCCGATTTTGGTGACAATTAGCCAGCGGTCCCGGTCCTCTACTCGCCATTTCCGGATATCGTCTCCCACGGCTAGTGGCTTAATGATCTCTGAGCTCTTGGGGTCTTGGGCAATCAATTCGCTACGCTTGGCACCATCGATCACAAAAGCGGTATTGAAGCCGGTGAGAATTCCTCGATAGATTTGCCCGTTGACGTACTCCCCAAGAGAAATGGTGCCCGCTTCCATCCGGCGGAGGATGTTCGCGGAATGTGCATCTGCCAAGGTCCATTTGTGGCCGGAGATGGCGTTGGGCGGAAGAGCTTGACCGTTCTCTTTAACCAGTGCCAGCACGTCCGGGTAAGGCTCGGCAAGCGATTTGACTTGCGTGAAAACTTGGCTCTCCTCGTGTTGTCCCTTTCGGGCCACGAAGATCATTGGAAAGGTCGCGGCATTCTGGAATACCGGGAGTTCGCCGAAGTCAGTTATGCTGCGCACGTCGCAATGCTCTGCCACGTACTTCCGCAGGTTCGCCCCGTAGCCCGCCCGGAACCACTTGTTGGACGAGATGAAGGCCAGCATGCCGTCAGCCCGAAGCATCTCGATGGCCCTGGTATAGAAGTAGCAATAGAGGTCCGCGGTACCGCAGTAGACCTCAGGATAAAACCTCTTCAGATCGGGCTTGATGTCCTTGATCAGCTCTTGACGCACGTATGGGGGATTGGCAACCACGATATCGAAGCCCCCGCTACCGAATCCATCTTTCTCACTGTCCTTGAAGACCTCAGCGAATTCCACAGGCCAATCAAATCCGGGGAAGGACTGGCCCACATGCGTGAGATGAGCTATGTCGGCTCTAAGTTGTGCCGCCTCTTTGCGGAGCGCCCTCTTCTCCTCGCCGTGGGCCACCAAGAACGATTGCTTGAGTGTCGAGTATCTTTCGACAAGATGATCCCGCATGGAGAGGTACTCCCCGTCTTTCCTCTCAGGGCTTGGCGACAGAATGCTATCGCCCGGTTCGATCTTGAAGTCGAGGTTCGGGAGGGGCTCAGGTTTAGGCCCATCGAAATCAACGGCCAGAGAAAGCCACAGGCGTAGGCGGGCGATATTGACGGCGAAGGGGTCTATGTCCACCCCATAAAGGTTTTGCTGGATGATTTCCAGCTTGCGGTTATAGGTCGATATGGGGTCGAGGTTCTTGACGGCAAACAGTGAGGCGCGGAGGTCGAGAAGCTCATGCAGCATGCCCAGCAGGTAGGCGCCACTGCCGCAGGCCGGGTCACACACTTTCACGTCCCGGAGTACTTGCAACACCGCCTCCGGGTCCCGCAGGCCGGCGGGATCATGTTCGTCGACGAACCTCTCAATATTTTCCTCATTCTCACTGGGGAGGGCCGACTGCAAGTAGCCTTTCAGCACCTCACGGCACATAAAGGAGACTATCGGCTTTGGGGTGTAGTAACTGCCGGTGTCGTGCCTGCCGGTGACAAGCTCCTCGAAGACCTTGCCGAGCATCTCTGGATCGACGGCGACCTCGATGTCCAGTGGGGTGCTTTCTGTCACTGTGAAGTTGAACCGGTCGAACAGGTCGGTCAGAATATCGCGAATGGCCTCATCCGGTATCATCACATCCGGGTTCTCGTCGTCCACGTGCAACTCAAATAGGCCGCCGTTCAAGTATGGTACTTCACCGACCAGGTTATTCAGCACCCCGTCCGAGCGAATGCCGATGACATCCACCTCGTGCTTTGTGTTCAGCGCGGCGAAGAAGAGCGGCTTCAGACGGTCGCGGTAGAAGTTGTCTTCGTCCGGCATGCTCCTGCGGTAATCTTTCCATAGAGAAGACAGGTAGCCGGTTTGCCCTTGATACCTCAACCATCCCTTCTTCTCAACAAAGGCCAGGAACATGAGGCGGTTGAACAGGCGCTGGGTGAACAGCCGCTTCCGATCGCTATCGCTGAACCCCGAAATGAGCTTTTCGGCTTTCGCGAAGACGCGAGCATATTCCTCGAAGAACTTCTTGGTGACCTTCTCGACATCAAATGCCGTGTCCACCGCCTTGCGAATCTCGGTGATGGGCACGCCGAATAGTCCCGGCTGCATCTTGTCCAGATCGAGCAGTGAGATGCGCTCGGCGGCGGTGCGGAGGCGCTCTTCCCTGCCCACGGTGATCCGGCGGATGACATGGCGCTTGGCCGTTTTGGTATCCGGCTTGACGTTGACGAAGTGCCAGCGCTCCTGCGCCTTGTCGGAGAAGACGAAGAGCGAATCCGGGTGGCTCTGGATGAGCTTGTTGATCAGCAGGCGCTCCGGGCTCAGCAAGAGCTTGTCGGATGCCAGATGCAGGTAGATGATCTGGAATCCTTCGTAGAAGGACTGCCCATCACCGGCCGCAGCGAATAGCAGGGGCGGCCCGGCCAGGCTGCCACGGAGGTCATGGCCCCAGCCGGCCATCGAGATAGGCTCATTCACCCGGTCGTAGTTCAGGTACTCCCAGAAGAGCTTCTTCAGCGGCTCGAGGCCGGTGAATTCGTGGAGGATTTGCCAGACTTCTTTCTTAGGCTCGATGTCCTGCATTCCCGCCCTCCTGCCGGTCTGTTGCTTAGTCTTCGGTGAAGCCGAGTTCTCTCAACAAATACTGCACCCGCTCATAGACGTCTCTCTGACGTAGTGCCCTGTCTTCAGGGGCGGTTAGCTCTTCGAAATCGGTTAAAACAACGGCGATCAAAGCCTCTTTCACTGAAATAGCGATTTTCACCAATTGGTGAAAGTGCGATTAATAGTGAAAATATCGGCTGCTATGGATGGTGTCCGGGTATACATTGGGCCTCAGTGACTCTCACAACCTGGTACCGGAATCTGCCCCGCGACTCGCGGCCCACCTGCGAATAGTCATGCCAATCCATTTTGTACGCGCCTCGAAGGACAATCGGCTTTTCTCGGTTCTTCTTTGTACCGGGACCACAATTCGGCCCCCAATCGAGCTTGCCGCTTATGGTCCGGCTCGTGTGCAGACGGAAGTCGAGATCGATGGCTACCTCCCGCCCGGAGTCGGTCCAGTACATTGAGTCGTTGGTCAGCCATATTGCACAGCCGGTGATGTCGTTCCGCCCCTCTACGACACGCTCCAATCTCTCCACATCCTTAAGGAAGTCATACCGTCCGGGCGGGTTGGCGCCATGGTTCAGCAACTCAAACGTCTCGCCGGCCACCACAAACCTTGCTCCCCTGGTCTTGTATTTGAGCTCGATAGCTAGGGACTCCTTGCCGTCTGAGGCCCATATGTCCAGGTAGATACGATCGGAAAGGTGAGCCGGCTTGTATTCCAGACGCATGGCACAGTCCGGCCATGCTCGATGTATCTCCCAGGCAAGCGCGTGCTGGAAATCTGCTTCGGAGCAGAAGACAGGCCGCGTTGTAGCGAGTTGCGTCATGGCTTGGTCTGGATCAATCAAGTCCGCCCACCTCCAGAAAGATCGCACCGCTGGCCGCCGGGGAATTGACAATAGGGCATCGCAAAGGACAGTTCCATTTTAGACCGCTTGTCAAGTGGCGGACACCTTTACACATTCTTGGCACGCTGCTTGCATAAGGGAACCGTCAACCACGGGAAATTCCACGAAGGAATCCACCGGGACTGTTCGGTTCTTCACATTGTAGGCCGGTCTGGGTTGTCAGCATGACAGGAAGGAGGGTGTCCTTAGCAGAGCCATCTCAATTTTCTCCAGTCGTCTGAAAGCAATCTGTTTCGTACGTTCAACCGTCTTAGCCCGAGGAGGAAAGCGCTATGTTGTCCAGACGTGAGTTCTTGAAATTGATGGCCCTGGTTCCCGTGGGAGTCAGTCTTCACTGGTGGTCCGGCTCAACGCTCGCCGCACAAGCGCCGGCGGTGCCCATCAAGAAACACAAAGGCCGGATAAAGCCTGGAGAGCGAAAGGCCGCCGCCAAGAATGCCGCCCAGCAAGGCCTCAAGCCCGGTGTTGCCGCGGTTCAGACGGCCACGATGAACCCCGGTGGAATACCACACTATTTCGGCCCATTTGCCAACTACGCCAATAGCCCCGTGCCGACCGGCGCAATCGCCGCCATTGCCCTTGCAAGTGGAGGCAGCAGGTATACCAGCCCCACCGTCACCATATCCGACGCCTACGGCACCGGCTCGGGAGCTACTGCTTCTGCGACTGTTTCCGGAGGCGTCATTACGGGCATCTCCATCGGTAATGCCGGCGCGAATTACAGCGGCCCGGTTGTCAGCATCCAAGACGCCACCGGCACCGGCGCATCGGCTTCAGCCACGATCGGTGGGGCCTTGACCGGTGGGATAAGGAAATTCGTGGACGCGTTGCCAGGCGTCGGCTATGCCAATAGAAACCTTCTCGGACAGTACATACCCCAAGCGATTCCAGATACGACTACCTATGCTGATGCCGACTATTACGAAATCGAACTCGGGGAATACAGCGAGCAGATGCACTCTGACCTGCCGCTCAAGACTAGGCTGCGCGGTTACCGGCAGACCAATACCACTGACCCAACTGTCAGCCAGTTCCACTACTTGGGCCCCCTGATCGTGGTGGACCGCGACCGGCCGGTGCGGATCAAGTTCACGAACAATCTCCCGACGGGTTCGGGAGGCGATCTCTTCATCCCGGTGGACAAGACCGTCATGGGTGCCGGCATGGGCCCGCTGGATATGATCGGAATGCCGGGAATGAAGGAAGAATACAAGCAGAACCGGGCTACCCTACACCTCCACGGCGGCTTCACCCCGTGGATCAGCGACGGCACTCCTCACCAGTGGACCACTCCCGCGACCGAGACCACCCAGTACCCAAAGGGCGTCAGCGTGGTGAACGTGCCCGATATGCCGGACCCGGGGCCTGGTTCTCTGACCTTTTACTACACCAACGCCCAGAGCGCCCGGCTCATGTTCTACCACGATCACGCCTATGGCATCACCCGCCTCAATGTGTACTCGGGTGAGGCTGCTCCCTACCTGATCACAGACCAAGTAGAGAAAGACTTGATCAATGGCTCCAACGTGTCCGGCGTTAATCCTACCAATGCGCAGCTCTTGCCTGATGTTGGCACACCGCTGGTCATTCAGGACAAGACCTTTGTGGACGCGGCCAAAATAGCTGGCCAGGACCCCACCTGGAGCTGGGGCGGAACGGGCAGCGGCGCAGGTTGGCTGCCCCAAACAGGAGATCTTTGGTTCCCCTCCGTCTACATGCCGGCCCAGAATCCCTGGGACCCGACAGGCGCGAACGCTTTCGGCCGCTGGCAGTATGGACCATGGTTCTGGCCGCCGACGACCACCATCACCCACCCGCCGGTCCCAAATGAGTACTATGATCCAGTGAACGCTCCGTGGGAGCCGCCGATGCGGCCGGACATGCCCAGGCCGTCAATGGGAATGGAAGCGTTCATGGATACCCCGGTGGTAAACGGCACTGCCTACCCGTATATGGATGTGGACCCGAAGACCTATCGTTTCCGCATTCTCAATGCCGCCGATGACCGCTTCTTCAACCTGCACATGTACGTTGCGGATTCCACCGTTACGACTTCGGACGGCCGGAGCAACACCGAAGTGAAGATGGTCCCAGCGGCTCCGACCGCCGGCTTCCCGGCCAAGTGGCCGACCGATGGACGAGCTGGAGGGGTGCCCGATCCGACTACCCAGGGCCCTTCGTGGATACAGATTGGCAACGAGTGCGGATTCCTGCCGGCGCCGGTAGTGATCGACCCGCAGCCCATCAACTATAATACCAACCCCCTGGCATTCAACTTCGGCAATGTGACCGACCATTCGCTGCTTCTGGGTTGCGCCGAGAGGGCGGACGTGCTGGTGGACTTCTCGGCATTTGCGGGCAAGACCATCATCCTCTACAACGACGCTCCGGCCGGTTTCCCGGCGATAGACACGCGCTACGACTACTACACCGGCGACCCGTCGCAGGTGGACACAGGCGGCGCACCGGCCACTCAGCCGGGTTTTGGCCCGAACACCCGCACAATCATGCAGTTCCGGGTGAGCAATGCGACGCCAGCCGCGACCTACGATGTGAGCGCTCTGAAGACGGCGTTCGCCAAGACGGCGTCTAAGCGCGGCGTCTTCGAGGTCTCCCATGACCCGATCATCGTCCCGCAAGCGGCCTACAACTCGGCCTACAATGCCAACTTCCCGAACACAATGGGGGCGCAGTATGTACAAATCGCCGACACCTCCAAGACTTTCACTCCCATCGGCGCGACATCGCCCGTCACGATCAGTCTCCAGCCAAAGGCATTGCATGACGAGATGGGTGCCAGCTACGACACCGCTTACGGCCGCCAGAGTGGAATCCTTGGCCTGGAGCTTCCCAGCACCACGAGCACAACCCAGAACTTCCTTCTCTACCCCTTTGCCAGCCCGCCGGTGGACCTGACGAATGACTCGACGATGACCCAAATCGGCCAAGCAGGGGATGGTACGCAGATCTGGAGGATCACACATAATGGCGTTGACGACCACGCTATACACTGGCACCTGGTCAACGTGCAACTGATCAACCGTGTTGCCTGGGATGGGGCTCTCCTGCCTCCGGACCCGAACGAGCTGGGCTGGAAGGAGACTGTGAGGGTCAATCCCCTAGAGCATGCCATCATAGCTTTCCGGCCGGTGGTTCCCCCGGTGCCGTTTGACCTTCCGAACAGTATCCGACTGCTCGACCCGACGATGCCGGACGGCACCCCACTGAACGCCCCACCCGCCGGGTTCACCGATCCAGCCGCGGTAGGCGTGACGGTGACGAACCACAAAGTCAACTTCGGCCATGAGTACGTGTGGCATTGCCATCTCCTCAGCCATGAGGAGATGGACATGATGCACCCGCTCTTGTTCGCCGTGGCGCCTAAGACCCCCACCGCTCTGACCGCTGTCGTGGTCGGCAGCGGCACCACCAAGAAGGTGGTCCTGAACTGGACTCACAACACGGCCACGGCGACGGGTTATACAGTCCAAAGGGCAACAGACTCGGCCTTCACCACCAACCTGAAAACCTTCCAGGTCACAACCAACGTGACGACCTACCAGGACGTGATCGGCAATGTCACGCCGAGCTTCTACTACCGCGTGAGGGCCACGAACGTGGTCGGCGATACTGCCACCTACACGGGGTCAAGCGGTTTCCCGACCGAGACCATGGTATCGGGATGGTCCGATCCGGCGGCGCCTGGTAAATCGCCAATCCCACAGGCGCCGAGCAACCTGGTGGCCACGATTTCTTCAGCAACCCAGATTCACTTGACCTGGAAGGACAACTCGGACAATGAGACCGCCTTTGTCATCCAGCGCTCGGTGAACGGTGCCGCCTTCTCTGTGCTGAAGCAAGTCGCGGCCGCGGCCGGCGTTGGAACCACGGTTGCCGCCAATGACGGAACCGTACAGGCCTGGAACACCTATGCGTATCAAGTGATGGCGGTGAACGGGACAAACCAGTCGCCTTTCTCCAATGTGGCTACCGTCAGCTTCACCGTCCCGGCCACTCCTTCCGGCCTCACGGCAACCGCCGCCCGCATAACGGGCACTCCGCAGGACACCGTGACGCTGAACTGGACGGACAACTCTAATAACGAGACCGGCTTCCGCATCCTGAGGGCCACAAACGCAGCCTTCACGGCAAATGTGACCATCATCAACGTCACGCAGGCCAACAAGACGACGAAGATAGATACCGTATCCCGCTTCACGACCTACTACTACAAGGTCAGAGCCGTCAACTTGGTCGGCATGTCGACGTGGTCCAATACGGTGAGCGTGAAAACACCGTAATCGGGCCTTGGGGACCCCTTTCCCCACTGCCCAACGCCCCCTATACCCAACCCTTCCCCCCAGAATTGGGGGGAAGGGAGTGACTTCACTAAAGGAGTTTGGTTGGCAAATCGCCGGACGATTTGCCAACCAAACAAAGAACTGTTCTGTTCCCCTCTTCCCGCATGGAAGAGGGGCCAGGGGTGATGGGGCATTGGGGTACGACATATGTCTGACTCCCAAACGAGATACACGAGTTGGCGTATATTGTGAGGAATCTAGGCCTTCCGGCGCACCAAGTAGCCGGCTCCCAGTAGGGCGGCAATGGCGCCGGCAACCACCAAGAGCAGGGTGCCACCGAATTGCGCGCCGCCGCTAGCCGGCAATGTCGGGTTGGGAGTGGCAGTCGCCGTCGGCGCGGGAGTGGCGGTGCCGGTCGTCTGGCCCGCCTGCTCCGAGGTGGTAGTAATCGTGACCGGGGCGGACTCGACATTCTGCTCGGCCGTCGAGATGCCGATTACCTGGTACTGTCCCGGCATGGCCGGCTGGCCTTCGTTGGTGATTTGCGTCCAGCTATCTTGGAAAGTCCGTGATTCGCCGGGCGCCAGGGTCACGCTGTGCAACTCTTGGGTGAAGAACTTGCCCGTCGACCACTTCCAGACCTCTTGGCCGTCCTTGTTGACGATGATGTCGTACTCCTGCCCGCTCCGGTAATTCAGAGTCACCGAGGAGGAGCTGGCGTTGGTGACATCCACCGTGATATTGACAGGCTCACCTAAGGCGTAGGTGGTCTTATCGGTCTGTACTGTCACTTGTATGTCTCCACCCTGGGCAAAAGCGGGCACGGCAAACGCGCAGGCAAGCGCCGTTAGGCCGACTATGGCGGATACAAACCTCAACATGGCTGCACATCCTTTCACTCTGTTTTACCTTTGTCTATCGATTATACTGCCTTAAGGGCGATTGGGGTTACGAACTTTCCCAAGAGGGCCCTAGAGTGCTATTATTCCCTCCACATTATGCAGGCGACAAGACCTTTGACTTCCAGCAGAGACGCTCTTCGCTATCCCCGGCTCATCGCCTGGGCCGGCATGACGCTGCTCTGCGTTGGGCTGGGATGGAAGGTGTGGTCTTTGCTGCCGCGGGCCTATGGCCTCCTCTCCTATCCCTACGAATTGGTTTACGGCGAGGGCACGGTCCTCCACGAGAGCCTGTTGATCAAAGCCGGAGCATCCATCTACTTGCCGCCCTCGCCCGATCAGTTCATCGCGGGCAACTACACCCCCATCTACTACTGGCTTAATACGCTATTCGTCTCCGCGTCTGCTCCCGATTTCTTTGCCGGGCGGCTGATCTCCTTTGCCGCCGGAATTCTCATCGCCGTCCTCATCGTTGCCATCGTCGCCCGTTCCTGGAAGGACCTTCCGGCGGGACTGATAGCGGGCTTGCTGTTCCTCTGCCTGACTCAAGTAAACCAGTGGTTCACTTTCTACAAACCGGATCTCCTCGCCCTCCTTTTCACTGCCGCCGGCGTGTTCCTGATGACCCGGAGAAAGCCATTCGTATACTTCTCCGTTCCTCTATTCCTCCTCGCTTTCTATACCAAGCAATCGATGGTGGTTGCTCCGCTCCTTGCCGCCGCCTACTTGCTCGTGAGGGATAGAGACCGCCGGGCCGTCGCCTACACTGCTGCTATGGCCATAGGGGTGGCAGTGCCCTTCGCCATTCTCGACCTGCAGACCGCCAACGGCTTTGCCATCCACACCATCTTCTTCAACCGCCGCGAATGGTCCCTCGACCTTTTCACAGAGCTGGTAGTCCGGCCCGCCCTGAAGTACCAGTACGAGTTGATCGTGGCCGCCGGTTTGATTGCCGTGCAAGCCGCGACGAAGAGAATTTCTTATCCTCTGCTCTACCTGCTGGGAGCGTCCCTCACCCTGCTAGCCGCCGGCTCCGCCGGCTCGGCCAGGAACTACACGCTGGAATTTGGCCTGGCCTCCTGCGTCGCGGTGGGCCTTTTCCTGAGAGGGATGTGGGAGCGCCGCACCTGGCCGGCGGCGGCCCTGCTGCTGGTGGCGGTCCTCTTGCTGGGGCTGCAGACGCAAGCGATCTATGGAATGCCCCAGCGGTTGCTGGGGCGGGAGGTAGACAACGATCAGACTAATGCGCGGATGAGTGGGATAGCGAAGCTCGTGCGGCAGGCCCCCGACCCCGTGCTGTCGGAAAACGTCGGGCTTCTTGTCACAAACGGGAGGCAGGCCCAGTTCAACGACCCCTTCCTAATGAAGCAAGTAGCCGGCAGCGGCTTGTGGGACCAAACCGGCCTCATTCAAGACATACAACAGAAGAAGTTCCCATTCTTGATTATGGAAGAGGACGTAATCTCGGACACGGGACCGCAGGAGCGGTGGTCGCCGGAGGTGCTGGCGGCCATCAGAGCCAACTATAAGATCTTGTACCGGGATGTAATGTTCGTGTATGTTCCGGCCGGAAACTAGCCCTTCAGCCGCTCGGTATCCAGGTAGTCCCTCAGCCGCTTGATCTTGTCGCCGGAGAATTCGATTATGGTTACGCCCCGATTCTCGTAGGGGGCGCCCTTGAGGGTAGTGCCGCGGTTGGTCCATTCCAGCGCCACCAGGCTTCCGGTGGCCAGGGTGTTTACCACTGTGAACTGCAAATCGGGGACAGCGATGGTCATTCGCTTCAGAAAGCGGCGGATGCCTTTTTCCCCTTGATGGGCCCCGGCGAGCAGGGAAGTGCCGGGAAACTCGAAGGAGGCGTCTTCGTGCACCAGGTCCACAAAGGCGTCGAAATCGCGCCTGTTGATGGCCTCGAAAGCCGCCAGTGCTTTGGAAAGGCATTCCGTCTGTTCCATCTAGGGTCTCCTTCCGTTTTATCCAGGACCTCGCACCCCATTATACTCTTTCCGGCGGCCGGTCCTTCTGCAGAAGGACGTTAAATCGGGACCTACAGAGTCTCCTCCATACCTTAGACTGCACCCGACAGAGCCGGTCTTCTTTCCGGTCGCGAATTCCTATCTGAGCGGCGCTCGAATATATAGCCCACACCCCGTTTGGTCAGTATCCGCTTGGGACGTCGGGGGTCCTTCTCCAACTTCTGGCGCAGATACCAAACATATAGCCGAACATATTCGAAGTCTTCGGCGCAATCCGGTCCCCACACCGCCGTCAGTAGCTCACTCATGGGCACCACTCGCCCGGCGTTTCTCACCAGGTAGGCGAGGACATTGAATTCCGTGGCCGATAGCTGCACTTTCCGCTCGCCTACCCAGACCTCGCGCTGCAGGAAGTCTATGCGCCACTCCCCGTCTGTATACCGTGGCGATGGTCCGGGAGATTGCGAGCCACGGCGGGCAATTGCGCGCATGCGAGCCAAAAGCTCATCGTTATCGACCGGCTTTACTATATAGTCGTCCGCCCCGCTGGTGAGAGCCGCTATCACATCGACGCGGCGGCGGTGAGCGGCCACCATTATTACCGGCACATTGGAGAGTTGCCTTACGCGTTTGCATAGCTCCAAGCCATCGACCGACCGCAACTCTTGCTCCAGGATCACAAAGGCCGGAGAGTTGGTGACTACCGCGGCAGGCGCTTCCAGTGGGGCATCGAAGAGCGTGGGGAAATACCCTTCCTTCTCGAGGAATGCCACGACTTCGCTCATTTCCACAGGGTTTTCAGTTATGATCAGGACTAGCTTAGCCAAGGCTGTCTTCCTTATTCTCTCTGACGTGATCGTTCAGGAAGGCCATCACGTCTTGGAGCATGAACCGGCGCCGTCCCTTAGAGCTGAACTGGTAGTACTTGAGCTCTCCGGCATCAGCCCATCTCCGGACAGTCTGCGGGTGCACCCTCAGAATCTCGGCCACCTCTCTAATGGTCAATAGTCGTAAGTCAGAGTCAAACTGGCTCAACATTTGCACTCCTTGTATTTGTTTTCGTCAAATCTCTCTAAAAACTTAGGGGAAGTAGTAATTTGTAACAATAGGAAAGTGGTAGTGCGGCCTATGGGAGATTAGGCTAGGGGAAGATAGGACAAAAGTAAGCTGGGCTGGAGCTAGGGGAAAAGGGTCAAAGTGGAAGGGGACAAGGAATTGGAAATGTCATGTAGCGGAGCGGTGGGATTGAGAGAATATCCGAAGCAAGTATGTGATAGTGACTGATCCTTCCGCAGAAGGACGTAACCTGGCGAGGGGCCAAAGCCCCCTTGTTGGAGTAACGAGGTGCTAGATTCCTCAGCCCCGCGTCGATCCCATGTAGATGATCCCGGCAGAAGCAGGGCGGGGCTCTCGGAATGACAGAACGGGGTTCCTCATTTCCCCTCCGAAGAGAAGAGGGGTCGGGGGTAATGGTGTGGGAAGGTTATGTGTCATTCTGAACGAGCGTCGCACTGGCTAGGTAGACGCAAACCGGAAACCGTGAGAGTACCGGCCAGGCGAACTCGAGGCTAGGAATAGGAGCGAAGTGAAGAATCTAGTCCAGGTGGTATAAGCACCAGGTACTAGCTTCTTCGGGCCCGCCTTGAAGCCAACGACGTTTGTAAGGCAGACGCATCGGGGCGCGACATGACAAGGGAATGTCCCCTCTCCCGGCGGTGCGAGAGGTTAGGGGTTAGGGCCGGTCAGGATCCATCTCCCCACTGGTGGCGGACACGGCCGTCGCCGCTACATTCGAGGCTTCCGACCGTCACACGCCCCGCCGCACGCGGCTCTGGTAGAACAGAGCGCGGCCTAGCACTTCGGCGGCGATCATCAGCGCACAGGCCACGAGCATCGTGAGGCCCGGCGCTGGGAGCCACTGAGTTCCGCCGGGAAGCGCCAGAGGCGCGAGTGCGAAGGCGCCGGCCAGTGAGAGGGCCAACCGCAGCCGGAGCGCGCTGAAGTTTGCGCGCCGCTGGAAGGGGTTCAAACCAGGCCCCTCGACATCGGACATTCGCGTCACCCACAAGACCGCGACGAGGAATTGCGCCGACACCAGGACCATCCCCCACACGGCAAGCGAGTGGATGACGCCGCCGGCCATTGGTTCTGCTCCCCCTTCCTGGGCCAACAGCAATGCAGCCGTCACCATGGAGCCGAGCAGCAGCGTCGTCAGAAGGAACGAAGCCGGCGTCGCCCACGTGTCCCAGGCGGGAATGGTGCGCAGACGGTATGTCTGAGCCATACAGTAGACCAGCACGAAGCCCAGCAGGCCAATCGCCAGAGCGGCACCGTCGAACACGGCTGGGGCGGCTGGGACGAAGCGCTGCAGCAGCGAGACCAGGATGCTGCAGCCGGCGAACGCGGCGGCGCACAGAATTTCGCGGCTGAGCCAGGAGCGCCGAAAGCCGCTGAGGGCCCGCCAGGCGTTGCCGGGCGTTCCCAGGTGCAAGAAGGAGGCGATGACGCCCAAGGTAATCAGCGTGGCCACCAGCGGCCAGGCGATAGCCGGGGACGCCGCGTTCACTCCTCTGTTGGAAACGGCCCAAACGTGCACCGCGCCCTCAGTCCACAACGTACCGACGGCAAGCTGCGCCAGGATTGTGAAGGCGATCAGGGAGCGTTCCTTCATCCTACTCATCTGGCCGGTTCCCCACCTCCTCCCAGTTGGCCACCGAGGCCTCTTCACGTCTCGCTCGCTCCGCCTCCTGGTGGGGAGCAACGACCAGAGAGGGACCGGTCAGAGCGGAGTCTGGCAGCGGGGGCACCGTGTCGTGGTCCCCGTAGCGGGCTTCCAGGTCTGCCTTGTCGCCAAAATCCAGCGCGCGCATCGGGCAAGCGGCCACACAGGACGGCGGCAATCCTGCGTCGATGCAGTCCGCACAGAAGCTGCACTTGGTGGTGAGACCGTGCTCTGCATCATACTGCGGCGCGCCATAGGGACAAGCCCAGACGCAGAGCCGACAGCCGAGGCACTTGCTGCCGTCGAGAATGACTATGCCATCGGGCCGTTTCTGGTAAGCACCGGCGGGGCAGACTTCGACACAGATGGGGCGCTCGCAGTGGTTGCACGCCAGCGACATGTTATAGGCGAACACGGTCGAGACCCAGGCCTCGCCTTGCCGCGTCCAGTCGCCGCCGGTCACTTCGTATACCCGCCGCCAGCGAACGCCCAGTGGCAGCTTGTGCTTGTCCTTGCAGGCGATCTGGCATGCCTTGCAGCCGGTGCAGGACGACGAATCGAAGTGAAATGCCCACTGCTTCGTCACGCCGCCGCCTCCACGCGCCCGGCGCGGCACGTCACCCAGCTCATCGTTCCTTCTCCACCTCGACCATGATCGTGTGCTGGGTCGATCCGAACGCCAGTGGCGTGGGCCGCTGCGAAGTCAGCACGTTGATCGAGCCGCGGCGGTCAACGCCGTCCTCGTCGGGCATCCACCACGCGCCCTGGGGAATGTCGACCACCCCGGGCATGATGCGGTTGGTCACCCGGCACGGCAGCACCGTCACGCCCCGGTCGTTGTAAACCCTGACGCGGTCGCCATCCGCGATGCTGCGAGGTCGGGCGTCGATGGGGTTGATGAACACACGCTGCGGGAAGGCTTCCTCCAGCCAATCGTTGTTGTCGTGGGTCGAATGAACGCGGTGAAGCGTGTGATGGCCGATGGCTTGCAGCGGATACCGTTTCGCCTCCGGCCCGAAGGGGCTCTCCCACTCCTGAATGTACTTTGGTACGGGCGGGATTTCCGGATTCTGCATGTCGTACAGACGCTTCGAAAAGATCTCGATCTTGCCTGAGGGAGTAGGCAGCGGATGAGCTACAGGATCGGTGCGAAAGTCGGCGAAGGCCACTGCCGGCTGAGTCACGGGCATCGAAAAGACGCCGGCATTTGCCTGCACCATCTGTTCGAACGGTGGCGCGTCATGATACCTCAAGGAGCGAAAGCGCTCCCAGCACCATTCCGCCCATTCGCGCTCGTCGCGTCCTTCGGCGAACTGCTCGCCAATGCCCATCCGCTCCGCCAGCCCGGCGCAGAATCCGGAAATCCCGCCCGTACCAAAGTA
>JAMCWQ010000106.1 GCA_023480825.1 Chloroflexota bacterium
CATTGATGGCCACGTGCAGTGCAGAAATTAAGGAGAATCCTGTGCTGTCCGGCACCTCGTAGCCCATAGTCCAGCTTGGCTCTCTGAAAGGTTTCCTCCGCTTGGGGATCCGGCGATTCGCCAGTCCACTGAAAAGCGGCGAATTCTGCCCGGCGGCCACGCCGGACTGCTTCGACAAGCTGGGGGTCTAGATGGCTGATGAAGTATAGAAAGGGGGCGGGCTCGCCATATTCCTCCCCCATGAATAGAAGCGGGACAAAGGGCGATAGGACTACGGCGCAGGCCGCCAGCTTCAGAGCCTCAAAGGAAACCAGACTGGATAACCGTTCGCTCAGCGCCCGGTTCCCCACCTGATCGTGATTCTGCGAGCAGACGACGAAGCGATATGCCGGGCACGACCGCGAAGAATTCCCGTGCCGGCGGCCGCGATATTTCGAGTTTTGCCCCTCGTAGACGTAGCCATTGCGAAAAGCCTTGGCCAGTTGCCCCACACTTCCGAAATCCTGGTAATAGCCGGCCCGCTCTCCCGTAAGCAAAACGTGTAGGGAATGGTGGAAATCGTCATTCCATTGGGCATCCATGCCGAACCCGCCCAGACAGCCGGGCCGGATAAGGCGCGTATCGTTGAGGCTGCTTTCGGCGATGACGTTTATCTGCCGGTTCAACTTCAGCGCCCTGCGGTGCACGGATTCGGTGAGTTCTTGGAGAAAAGGATGGGCCGATTGATCGAAAATGCCATGGACGGCGTCGAGGCGGATGGCGTCGAAATGAAAGTCCGTCACCCAGTACAGGGCATTCTCGATGAAGAACCGCCGGACCTCATCGCTACCAGATCCGTCATAGTTCATGGCAGGGCCCCACGGCGTCCGGTAGCGGTCCGTGAAATAGGGGCCGAAATCGCCGAGGTAGTTGCCCTCGGGGCCAAGGTGGTTGTACACGACGTCGATCACGACGGCCAGACCTCTTTGGTGGCAAGCATTCACCAATCTCTTGAGACCTTCGGGGCCGCCGTACGATGTCTGCACTGCAAATGGGTAGACGCCATCGTAGCCCCAGTTGCGAGCACCGGGGAATTGGGCAACCGGCATGAGCTCCAAAGCGGTGACGCCTAGGTCCTTCAATCCGTCCAACCGTGGGATGATCGCATCGAAGGTGCCCTCAGGCGTGAAGACGCCGGTGTGAAGCTCGTAGATGATGTAGTCCTGGATCGGCAACCCAGACCAGCACTCGTCATCCCAAGGACAATCGGACTCCACTGCTTGCGATGGTCCATGCACCCCCTGTGGCTGATAACGCGAAGCGGGATCAGGCCTTTCCTTCCCTCCGTCCAGCCTGTAAAGATACAAGCTGCCCGGCGGCACGTCCTTCGTCCGGAGGCGAAAATAGCCACCACCGCCCTTCTCCATCGGCAGGACCAGCTCCGTTGGGCTCACGAGGTGGAGATCAACCCTATCCGCCAATGGGGCCCAGACGAGGAACCCGGCCTCGCCATCGCCCAGGTACGTAGCTCCAAGGCAAGTGTCCCTAGAAACGGATTCTGTCATTCAGCCACCTGCGCATTAGCGGAATCGTTCGTGCTTTGCACCTCAGATGAGCCTTGTCGCAAGCCTGATGCCACGGCGTTCGGAAGCAGAACTTCATCCCGAAGGAGTGGCTCGATTGGAATGACATCGGGGACAACAAGCAACAGCGACTGAGGAATCCGCGACCCGGTAGGGGGAGGCAAGGAAACAGGTACGGATTCCTCAGCCCCGCCTTCCAAACCAAGCATCGACCCGACTTCCGGCAACGGCGGGGCTTTCGGAATGACACAGGTGGTGCCCCCTTCGCGCGATGCTGTTAGGCCCTCTATCCCCCAACCCTCTTTCCCCCAATCCTTCTGCGGAAGGAGGGGAAAGAGGGAGCTTACTCCCTTCTCCCAGTATTGGGAGAAGGGGCCAGGGGATGAAGGCCTAACCACCAACATCCAGGAAGACAGCTTGCCGGCCTGGCGGCCGGCGGTTCGACAAGTCGAACCCTACAGAATGATCTGCCCTGCCCCCTGCCCCTTGGCTCTTTCACAGGCTAGGCCTTCGGACTGGCACTTACCGGACCGGAGCATCCCTTCATCGGCGAGCGCTCGCCTCTACTATTTACCGGGGACTGCTCCGGGCCCCCGTGCAAATCTTGGCGATCCGTTTTGCCAACGCAATGATGGTCAGAATGGGTGGGTTGCCAAGCGACCTGGGCAGAAGCGTGGCATCGGCCACATAAAGGTTATCCGGCAGCCGCTCGTCGTGCAGCGACTCGGCTATCCCGGCGGTGAGCGGTAGCATCCCTCCCGGATGCCCGGCATTGACCGTTCCGAGAAAAGTGTCCCGTTCTGGAATACCCAGCTTGGCCAATATCTCCTGGCAGAGACCAACCGCCTCTTTGAGGCTTTTCCTATCCTGATCGCTGAGCGTCTTAGTGATTCGCCGCCCGAAGACGGCGCCGGCATTACTATCCGCCAGTTTTATCATTATCCCCAGCGTGTCGTTTGCCGGATATCGCCAGCCCTTGTTGAACAAGAAGCTGACGTAATCAAAGTATGGAGACAAAATGAACTCATCTTTCTGAACCACAAATGGCATGGCCAGTTCCCTTGCCTGTGGACTATTCTCCCACCGCGTGGCGACACACAGGACCGGGTCGACGAAGAGCCGCGGTTCACAAGCGATTCCGGAGTTCTGCAGGATAACGGGCGTTCCGAAGCCGCCCGCTGCCAGAATGACAAGGTCCGCCGGATAGAATTTTCGGCCAAGCCTCTGCCTGACCTCCACCCCAGCTGCCCGTCCCTCGCGATTAACCACCCGTTCCACCTTGCAGCCGGTGACAACTGTGGCGCCCTTGTCGATGGCCGCCTGCAAGAACCGCCTGCTGTCCCATTTGGCTCCGTTTTGGCACCCAAGCACGCATCTACCACAGTTGAGACAACGTTCGTAATCGCCCATTTTCGGCAAGGGCTCAGGAGCGAGGCCCATGTCCCGGCATATTTCGAACAACTCCCGCGTCGTGCGCTTCCATCGCTTCTGGTGGCTAGTGGAGACGGGAATCTCGCGGCAGGTCTCCTCAAACTCGGAATCCAGGTCGATGCCCAACGCCTTCAAGTCATGGTCCATTCGGAGGGCATTGCCGCAACTTACCGTGGTAGTACCCCCCAACCCGCGCCCCCTCACCAGTGCCATCCCATCGACGGTCTTCGCGATCCTCATCGCCGGGAACACCAACTGGATCTCTCTCTCGTCCAAGAGCAGGTGCGTTCGCTTGAGCTTCTCCATTGTGGCCAAGCTCAAGCCCAATGGGCGGAAGTCGCCGCCTTCCTCCAAGACCGTCACCTCAAACGGGCCCTGAAGCTCCTTGGCGATCGTGGCTCCGCCGGCCCCACTACCGACGACTATTGCCCTTGGCATAGCACTTCCCTTCCTGACACGAAAGCGGCCCGGCAGCACTTGCTGCCTTCGGTGATGCGCTGCGAAAAGAGGAGCCACCCACCACCCGACAGTCCGGCAAGCACGCCTTCATCGACTGCCGACATTACGTGGCATACTTCACCGGAGTAGAACTTACTGAAATAACACGGCCCAATCTCTATCGCGCCATCAGGGCTTCCGCGAAAGTCTATGTCCAGAACCTTATAGAGCACTCTGGCCATGGCCATCACATCCGCCATCGTCCTAATGTTCACGATTCGCCGGAGTCTACTCCCCAACTGGTAGGCATTCGCGTGCAGCCTCTCCTTAATATAATCTATATCCTCTCCGCTGGCGACCGCTTTCTCTGCTTCCCGGCTGGTAAACATGGCGTACTCTCTCAGAATTTGGGTATGAGTAAGGCCAGCAAGTGGAGGATGCTCAACGCCGAACGCCGAAGCCGTGCAAGCAAACAGTTCGGCCAGATTCCGCCGCTTGAGGGTGGGTGGAACGTAGATGCCAAGGATACCGAGCAGCAAGCTCATAGCCTTACCATGCCGGCTGTTCGACCGGCAACGAAGACTCTGTCTGATTCACCAGCGGAATCCGGAGCGGAGGAATTCAGCCACGATTCCATATCGCCCGACTCGTCCATGTGCAAGACAGTTCCAGTGACGCCAGTCCCATCGTACAGGGCCGATAGAACATCCGCGTACCGCTCTGCCACCGCCCTCCGTTTGAGCTTCAAATTCGGTGTCAAATCCCCGTTTTCCACTGACAGAGTATTGGGAAGCAGAGCCCACTTCTTTATTTGCTCCGGATGAGCCAAGCGCGAATTAGCCTCTTGAACGCCCTGCCGGATCGCGGACACCGTTCTTTCATCGGCATTTGGTTTCCTCATCCACATCAGGGCTACGCAATATGGCCGCCCGTCTCCAGCCAGCATCGCCTCGGCCACGCCCGGTATCTCCCGAAGCAAGACTTCCACCTTTGCCGGTAGCACGTTCTTGCCATATGAAGTCACTATCAATTCCTTCTTGCGGCCTTCCAGAACCAAGCTACCATCTCCGGTTATCCGGCCCAGGTCACCGGTCAAGAGCCAACCGTCCCTTGATGGCACCTCCGTGCTGGCATCGAAATGGCCGGCCGCTACCTGGGGCCCGCGGACCAGCACCTCACCATCCTTCGCAATCGCCAGCTCCGTCTCTGGCAAAGGCTCGCCGGTGGTTCCGATCCTATTGGCACCAAGACGGTTGATCGTCACCAGCGGCGCCTCTGTCAACCCATAAGCGTTGTGAATTTCTATGCCGAGCTCATGGAAGTCCCATAGCAATGACTCGCTCGCCGGCGCCGAGCCGGTAATGAGCTGATCACATTTGTCGAGGCCGGCCCGCTTCAGCAGGGCAAACCGGACAAGCCGTCCCAGAACGCTGCGGGCAACACCCTGCTCTGCAGCAAGGTAGCGCCTCCCGATTGCCGACTGCCGCAATCCGTCCCAAACCTTCTCATAGAAGCGCGGCACGGAGAACAGCACATTAGGCCTAACCAGGGGCAATGCACGCTGCAGGTCTCGAAACTCCTCGAGGAAATAGATGTCAAGCGGAGCGGGTGCATAGTAGGGCGAGTAGTTGGCGAGAATCCCCTCCACAACGTGATTCATGGGCAAAAATGACAGGTACTTAATGCCTCTGTTTCTCACCTTCCAGGAGGGCAGAGCAGCCACAGCCTCCGCCATCCAGCGGAGATTGGCGTGGTTGAAAGCGACTCCGCGCGGCCGCCCGGTTGTGCCAGAGGTATAACGGAGAGATGCAGTATCCACCATCGTCACCGGCGCCTGCCCTGGGACACGAGCCCCAAATCCTAGGTTAAGGAACTCCTCCCAAGTCATAACCTCTCTCGGCAACCCTTCCGGTAAAGGTCCGCGGCAGAAGGATATCACCGGAAGCTCCCTGGCAAACTCGCCAATCCTCTCGAGCAACTTGGGCGCACCGACTAGCAAAACACGTGCCCCAGAGGTGTGGAGAATCCCGTCGATATCGGCCGGCGGGCTTGTGTAGTATAGAGGAACGCTGATAGCGCCAATGAGCCCTATGGCCACATCCAAGGCCAAATACCGTGTGCTGTTTAGGCCCACCAGCGCAACTCTATCGCCGGGCTGAACGCTCATGCGTTCCAGCGCTCCGGCAGCCACCAGGATCTCTTGCCGCACCTCAGCACCACTCCGGTCGACAACACCCCCATCAACGACATCATGATAGTTCACCGGGCGATTCTTACTACCCAACCTGGCGACAACCTGCTCGTGGACGGTCCGCTCGGAACCGTGCATGAAGCCCATCTGGACAGCGTACCCGAGCACGGCCGACATGACTTCGCGCCAATTCATGTCGTAGCCACCTAATAAGCGGTCGGTGTTCTCCCTCAAAAACTCGCGATCCTCGCTGAAGTAGGGCAATAGGCTGGCGATGGTCTTTAACCTGCTTCTCCCTTTCCCGCCCAAGACCTCCAGCATATCCTGCGTTTGCTCCGGGACAATGGGGACGAACACTGGGCGGTGTGGCGAGGCACCGAGGTGTTGCTTAGCCCAATCCCGCACGTACTCAATGAACTCTCCAGCCTTGGGAAGAGAGGCGGCAGAGGCAGTGAGGTGAAAATTGCGTCCGGCAGCCTCGGGCACAAACGTCAAGCGTGCAATCGCGCCGGCAACGTAATCGACCGGCACTATGTTTACCCGGTTCGAGGAACTGCACGGCAGTATTCTCAAGTGCCCGGTCAAGTACAGACGGAGAGGGTAATAAATGGTATTGAAAGTCTTGATCTCCCCGGTCTGCGAGTCGCCGACTACCATGCCCGGCCGGAATACCGATACGGGCATCTCGGCCTTGGCCGCTTGGACGAGCGACTCACCCTCGTATTTGCTGGCCTCATATGAGCTTTTGAAGCCCCATTCCGCGGACAATGCTTCCTCGGGCACTTCGCCGGTGCGCCTGCCCGCGACATAGGCGGTGGAGACGTGGGCAAACCGCGAGAGGCCGTGGTCGCCGTGCGCGGCACGGGCCAACTCCAGAACATTGGCAGTGCCACCTACGTTAACGCGCCGCAATTCGTCCAAGGGGCCATCAAGCCGCAGTTCCGCGGCACAGTGAATTATATGAGTGATGGTGTGTGCCAAATCGCTGTATGTGCTGTCGTCCAGCCCCAGCTTCGGCTCAGCGACATCGCCACAGACTACTCTGACTCTCCCACCGATGGATTCCATCATCTCGGGGCGCTTCCACCAGGCCCGCGACAAACGGCGCTCCGCCTCGGGCACATCCGCTGCCCTAACCAGGACAACCAGATTGCAGTCATCATTGGCCAGCACCCGTCGAGCAACTTCTGTTCCCAAGAAACCGGTAGCACCTGTCAGCAACACCGTAGCATTCATGCAGCCACCTCCACGCTCGTCGAAACCTCACGAGAATGTGTCTTCGCTGCCGACCCGACGTGGTTGTCGACGAAAGTTCTCAGCAGCTCCCGATTTCGCAAGGACCGGGCGACATGGTCACGAAAACCCCGGCCCAAGACCTCCTTCACTTGAGTAGAATTCGCCAAAAGGCGGCCCACCCGCTCGTCCAATGTCCGGAACAAGTCCGGAGAACTATGGTCAAGGAAATAGTCGTCGCGTATCCCGAGCTCGCCGTAAATGTTCCTCAATCGGAGATCGTGACCTACCGCGACCTGCGGCACCGGGGCGGCGAGCGAGAGAACGCAGGCGTGATAACGAGAGGTAACCAGCAGGTCGAGAGACCTCAGCATGGCCGTCATCTGAGACGCGTTGTAATCGCGTGCCGAGAAGATCCGGGTGGCGCCAGGATTGCACATCTTTCCTTGCACCCGGCGAGCGAACGGCTCATCCAGCTCCTCCATGCAAAACAGCGCCACAGATTTGCCGGATTCCTCAATCAAGCGGTCCGCAAGCCCCGCGTAGCCGGCCGCCAGCTCGTCAGCAGCCTTGTCCCGCTCGGCAGAACGGGAGAAGTAGTACGGCCACCTGTAACAGTCCTCCTTCCGTCCCCAGGGCTGCACGTGCACAGGCCAGCGATAGAAATCGACCATGGCCAGTCCAACCACGCTCGCTTTGGCCTCCGGCCAGAGTCGCCGGAGCAAGTCGCCGTCCGCTGGGTCGGGAAGAAAATCGAAGGCGTTGTCCGCGGTAACCTCTATTGGCGAGGTCACTCCCCACGACCTCAAGCTATCGGCTGCCTCCTGATTCCGGGCGATGATGAGGTCTGTCTTGCTGGCCTCACGCCGGACCTGACGAAGGTTGAAGGAGGACAGTGTGCCGGAGTCGACCGCATAGGCGAGACAGGGCTTGCCCATGCCGTGAGCGCAGCGCGTTGCCCAAAGATAGGCCCACAACAGGGCGGAAGTCCAAGTGTCCATATAGGTGCTGCCCTCGGTCAAGACGATGAGGTCATGCTCCTTCACTAGGCGCCGGATGGCGAAGAAGTAAACGGATGGAATGGGAGCGATGCGCAGATTGGGCCCTTCCTTGATATACCGCCGCAGGTTGCACTCGTTCAGCGTTGGTATAGTAATGAGCGCCTCCGAGCCCAGGACGGCCCGCACGTCGTCGATGATGGCGAGGAGCTTGGCTTCCGCCCCCGTGTTGTTTGCCCCATTGTAGCCAACCAAAAGGACTTTTGGGGATTCTCGATTGGATTCAGTATTTTTTTTGACTGCATTCGGTCGCATGCGTGCACCCCCGTGGATAAACTAACTCAGCGGCTGATTTTCTTTGGTCGGTCAATTCGGAAGGGGGGGGAGAAAATACTGAGTGCCCGTCCCTCGAATTGCCTACGCCAAGTATACGCGGACGACGAAACCGGCAGTTCATGCGGGGGCATATGTTTGGTCTGGCTAGGTGGGCAGTATTGGACCTAGCCTAAAGGCTAGTAACAAATTGGTTACGGCGAGTCTCTCTTGCCACCCGCCCGGCAACTGTCATAAATGCCGCACGGTGCGGTGTTATCACTAATGGAACATGTATGGCGCAGCTTTCGTCCTGCACTTGGTCAAGCTGTAGTTCTCAGTACTGGAGGTATCTCAAAGATGAATTGTCCTGTGGAACCACCAATGAGCGGCGGCGATCTCATAAGCACAAAGGGCCTCAGCAAGTTCTATGGCAGCTTCAAGGCCCTTGACGAACTAGACCTATCTGTCCGCAGGGGAGAGGTGTATGGTTTCTTGGGTCTAAACGGGGCAGGCAAGACCACCGCCATCCGTCTCCTGTGCGGGCTCCTGCGACCCAGCTCCGGCGCGATCCTCATAGACGGGGAGCAACTGGTATGGCCCGACGCCGGCCATGTTAGACGGAGAATTGGCTATCTGCCCCAGAGCATGAGATTTCACGAGGCCATGGATGCCGCCGGGATCATCAGTTTCTACTGCCGGCTCAGCCTTGCTCCAGAGAGCGAAGCGAAAGCCAGAGCCACGGAAATGGATATTCCTCTCCACCGCAGGGCTTCGATAATGTCGCCGGGGCAGCAACGGAAGCTGGGTCTGCTTCTGGCCACAATTGCAGAGCCCCAGCTACTCATTCTGGATGAGCCGACAGCGGGTCTCGACCCAGAAGGCCAGCGGGAGGTCAGGCAAATAATCGAGTACTGGCGCGGCCGGGGGATGACGGTCTTCGTTTCTTCCCATATCCTCGGAGAAGTCCAGCAGGTGTGCACTTCGGTCGGTGTCCTGCACAATGGCCGGTTGATCTACGCCGGGACACTGGAAAGCGGGTATGAGGTGGAAGTTATGGGGTTCAGTCCGGACCGGTGGGATGATCGTGCTATGGAGTTGCAACCGCTGCCGGCGAATGACGGCACGCAGAGGCTATTGGCTCGCGCGTCCAGGGCGGAGATCCCGGTGGTCATTTCACGGCTCGTCGGCCTCGGCGTGCAGGTCTATGGAGTTAGGGAGCAGAGTCTGGAGGACATGTTTGCACAAATCTTGGGAAGAGAGGTCGAACCATGCCACAGTTGCTAGCTATCAGCGGGCGAGAGCTCCGCGGACTTCTGACTCAGAGATGGATAATGGTCCTATGCGCACTGGCAGCCTTGGAGCTCATCATCGCCGTTGGGGTGCGACTCACCAAAGCGGACTCCTTCGACTTGGACTACGTCGTTTTCACCTTTGCCTTTCTGGGAAACATAGTAGTGGCGAGCCTGTCCTTGGATAGCATCGCCAAGGAGCGCTCCACAGCGGCAATGGACATCATGGTAACACGGCCGGTATCGCGCAACCAGATCCTTGCCGGGAAGCTTCTGGCTTACCTGGCGATATCCTTTTCCGTTGCTGTCCTTGGCACCGCCTTTCCAGTCGGCGTTGCCGCCGCCATCGGCAGCAAAATCGAGCTTAGCTACCCATTGCATCTTGTAGTGATCGGCACCACCCTCTATCTCTTCCTGTTCGCCGCCCTTGGCGCCGGCATTTCCATTATCTGCCGTAGCCTCCAGTCTTCCTTCGCCTTGGGAGGGGCAGTGTGGGTGATCTTCTCTCCCGTTGTGTGGATTCTCCTTTTCATGCAGGGCATGAGCAAATTTTTCGATACGGATCTGCTGGCGAGAATCAACGTCATCAATCCGAGCTCCTCTTACCAGTCCGCCGTCCAATTCTTCGACAGTTTCGGGGCGCAAGCCGGAACCAATGTTCCATGCCCCACCTGGCTGGCCTATTCCGTACTCCTTCTGGAGTTGCTGATCATCATCGCCTTCTCTGCGGTGCTCTTCAACCGGCAGGAGGAACGCGGGATACGCGAGTAGAGTTGCAGGTTATGCTCGCTCACGCTGGCCGTGCGTGATAAACAAATGCCCCCCTGACAAGGGGGGTAGGGGGGTTTTATCGCTTAAGAAACGCCTACATTCCTCTTACCAAGACACGCCTCTGAAGGCGCTATTTCATTTTCGACTGATCTCAGAAGCGCCGCTTGTGTTAACCCTCCCCAGGTGCGGGCTACCGGTATAGAAGAGCTTGGAGGCCCCGCTGAGATCGGCATCCAAGTTACCATTGGTATTGACCGTTGCCTGGCTGGCGCCGCTCAGGTCAGCAGATACGTCCTTTGCTGGCAGTGACCCCAAATCGGCATTGCTGGCCCCGGAAAGGTCGAGAACGAGGTTCGCAGCCGAGCCCTGCACAGTGGCCTTGCTCGCTCCAGAGGCGGTCAGATGCATGTCGCCGGAGGCAAGTTGGCCGTTCAAGCGGCTGGCGCCACTGAGGTCAATCGTTAGACCCGAAGTGGATTGGAAACCGGACACGCTTCCGACGCACGCCCCCGAGAGCTTCAATCCCGTCAGCGCTGGCATCGTTACGTCCACCTTGAGATGGGTGTTTGCGTAGCTACCGGGCTTGAGGCCAATGGTCACCGTCTTCCCTTGCTGGCTGGCGTCAAGAGAATCCACCAAGTTGTCATCAATCGATACTACCACCTTGTAAGAGTCAGAGCGCACAGGGTTCACGGCAAACGCACTGCTGGCGTCGACAGCGTCGAAATTCGTGAATCCCAGGTCCTTGGTGACGACCCGCCCGGATCCCGTCGCCGCACCGTACCCGGGTACGACACACGACGCAAGCATGATCACCACTGTGCAAAAGGCAAGAAGCAAAATGACCCTTGACTGCTTCCGGATGACATTCATCGCCGATCGGCCTGTTCGCTTCGTAGACTCAGAGTGAAATAGCATTCTTGCCCCTCACAATATCCGCCGTTACCTCAGCCCT